>CAUQKR010000001.1:0-74558 GCA_963518665.1 uncultured Candidatus Altimarinota bacterium
ACTGTATTTGAATCAAATTCTATATCATTATTTTTTTCATTATTTTGAGGGTTTCATTGAAAAACATTATCAACTTTATTTGTTTTTTCTTCAAATTGTATATTTTCTTTTTTATTTTCTTCAGAAAAATTTCATTCAAGTTCTGAAACTAAGTTTTGTTTTTCTTCTAAATTTCAATTTTGTTGAATATTTTTAAATTCTTTTATCTTTGAAAAAAGTTCATCATTATCATTTTTTTCAGCTTCTTTTACAGCTTTTCAAATAAGATTTCAAAGTTTTAAATCTAAATTTTTATTATCTTTAAAATTTTCAAATTCTTCTTTTATATTTTTTAAATCTTCACTTGATAATTCTTTATTTTCTATTAAATATTTTTTCAAAGATTCTATATTTTTTTCTAATAATCAATCATTTTTTAAATTAGAAATTGTATTTTCAATATTTCAACTAGACTCAAAAGAACCAGAAACTTTTTTTAAAATATCTTCTGGTAAAACATTTTCCAATTTTTTAGAATATTTTGAATTAAATTCATTTAAATTTTTATCAAATTCTTCCTTTTTTTCCTGTGATAATCAAACTTCAAATTGTTTTGATTTATTTAAATCTTCTTGTCAAAAATTCATAATTTTTATAAAAAAAATAACTACTCTTATTTTATCATAAAAGTAGTCATTTTTGCAAATTTTTTAATCTTCAAATCATTTTGGATTTTGTTTTCCATAATTTGTTGCTTGTTCAAATACATTTGATATTTCAAAAAGTCTTTGTTCTTCAAGTCTTGGAGTCAATATTTGTAATCAAACTGGTAATAATTCTTTTTCAGAATCTTCACTTTCTGCAAATCAAGCAGGAATAGAAATTCATGGAAGTCAAGCTAAAGAAGCTGGTATTGTATAAGAATCACTTAAATACATTTTTATTGGGTCATCTATTTTTTCTCAAATTTTCCAAGCAACATTTGGAGAAACTGGAGAAACTATAGCATCTACTTCTTCAAAAGCTTTATTAAAATCATCTATAATCAAAGTTCTAACTTGAGTTGCTTTTTTATAATAAGCATCATAAAATCAAGCAGAAAGTACATAAGAACCTAAAATAATTCTTCTTTTTGGCTCATTTCCAAATCATTCTGTTCTATTATGAATAAATAATTCTTCTGTTGATTCATAATTTTTTTCAGAATTATGTCAAAACCTTATACCATCATATCTAGAAAGATTTGTAGAAACTTCAGCAGGCATCAAAATATAATAAGTTGCAATTGCATATTTTGTCATAGGAAGAGAAATTTCTTTTATTTCAGCTCATAATTCTTTTAATTTTTCAATTGCTGAATTTATTACATTTCTAACTCATAAATCTAGTCATTCCTCAAAATATTCTTTTGGAACTCAAATTTTATATCATTTTAAATCTTTTTTCTCCCAAATTTTTGGATCAATAATATCTTTTCAAGGTAATGAAGTATTTTCTAAAGGTTCAAATCAATTCATTACTTCATAAAGTAAAGCAGCATCTTTTACTGTCTTTGTCAAAGTTCCTGGACAATCAAGACTAGAAGCCATAGCTAAAACTCAATTTCTACTATTTCTTCAATAACTTGGTTTAAAACCAACTATATTACACATACTAGCTGGTTGTCTAATACTTCAACCAGTATCAGTTCAAAGTGCAGCTGGAGTAAGTCAAGCAGAAACAGAAGCAGCAGATCAACCTGAAGAACCTCAAGCTATTCTATTTGTTCACCATGGGTTTACAGCTTTTTTAAAAGCTGAAGTTTCATTTGTAGATCACATAGCAAACTCATCCATTGTAACTTTTCAAAGACTAGAAAATCAAGCTTCTTTTAAATTTTTTATAACTGTTGAATCAAAAGGTGGAACAAAATTTTCAAGCATTTTTGATGAACAAGTTGTAGGAACTCACTTTTCACAAAAAATATCTTTTACTGCAATAGGAGCTCAAGCAAAAATAGAATCTTTTTCTGCATCAATATTTAATCAGTCTTTATTAATGAAGTTAAATGATTGAACTTTATCATCAAATTTTTCTATTCTATTTAAGAAATAATTAAATACTTCTTCTTTTGTTGTTTCTCATTCTTTTATTTTAGAAATGATATCTGTTAAGCTTAAGTCTTTAAAATTCATAATTTTTTTCTTAACTTATAAAAATTTTTTCTATTATACAAATTTTTTCAAAAAATACAAAAAAACCTTTCAAAAAAATAGAAAGGCTTTTTAAAATTATCTAACTTCTTTAAGTCTTGCAGCTTTACCTGTCAAATCTCTAATAAATTTAATAGATTTTCTTCTAACTTTAAATTGTCTAAGAACTTCTATTTTTGCAATAGTTGGAGAATGAATTGGGAAAATTTTTTCTACACCAAAAGCACCAACTTTTCTTCTAACTGTAATAGTTTTTTCAAGTGGAGTTTTACCAGCAGTTTTTATAATAATACCTTTAAATTTTTGAGTTCTTTCTTTACCACCTTCTTTGATAATTTGGCTAACTTCTACTTCCATACCTGTTCTATAATCTTCTCTACCTTCTTGTAAGAATGATTCTTGAACTTGTTTAATTAATTGTGAATTAGTCATTCTATTTATAAATTATAATATAATATTTAAATTTTCTTTTAAAAATTTCGCATATCATATACATTTTTTTAAAAAAAGCAAGTTTTTTTGCAAAAAAACTTTTTTTATGATAAAATTTTTATATATTATATTACTAAAAAATACAATTATGTGATTTATGGATACTTTAAAAAGTTTTTGAAATAAAACAAAAGAGTGATTTAATAAATTTGTTGATTATTCTAGTGTAAAAATTACTGAAAGTTGAACTTTTTCTATTTTAAATAGAGATGATTTAGATGAACTTATAAATGCTTCTGCAACAAAAGAATTTCAAAATCCAAATACTTGAGAGTTAAAATATTTTAAGAAAAAAAGTGTTTTAGTTGTAACTGATGAAAAAAGTCATAAAAAAATTTCTTTACTTTTTCCTATTTTAAAAACAAAAGCTTTTTCAGCAAATATAGCTATAAAACTATCAAAAGAAAAAGTTGAAGGAATTAATTATAGTGAATTTAATTTAGAAGAATTTCCTGTTTTAGTACTCTTTGAAGATAAAGAAATAACAAAAATTATAAATTGAGAAGAAAATATTGAAAAAATTGCAAAATCAATTAAAATAAACCTAGATGAAATAATTGAAACATTTTAATTTATAATTTTTTAATAAATGGTAACTTTAACAATTTTAGATATTCTTTACTTAGTTTTAATAATTTTTTCAACAATTATTTGAACTTTGTTAATTGTTGTTTTAGTAAGAGTTTTAAAAATTCTTTGACCAGTTGTAGAAATAGCTGAATATTATAATAAACTAAAAGCTTTATTATCTTCTTATGCTTCTATTCCAAGTATAGTAAAAGATAGTATAAAAGAAAAATTTACAAAAGAAAAAAGTGAAAAATAATTTTTCACTTTTTTTTATTTTATTTTCATTATATATTGCAAAAATCTATGATATTTATATAATATAATAAAAAACTTTAATAAAAATAATATGACTAAAATAATAAAACTAGATAAAGTTCTAGCAAATCAAATTGCAGCTTGAGAAGTAGTAGAAAAACCTTTTTCTGTAGTAAAAGAACTAGTTGAAAACTCAATAGATGCAAAAGCTACAAACATAAAAATAGAAATAATAAACTGATGAATAGAAAAAATTATTATAACTGATAATTGAACTTGAATAGAAAAAGAAGATTTAGAAAATATTGCTGAAAAATATTCTACTTCAAAAATAAAAAATATAGAAGATTTATATAATATCTTGACTTTTTGATTTAGATGAGAAGCTATGGCTTCAATTTCTTCTGTTTCTGATATGCAGATCTTAACAAGCACTACTTGACAAATATGAAATTTATTGTCAATAATCTGATGAGAAAAACAAAAAATTATTGAAGCTGCAAGTGAAATATGAACAAAAATAACTGTAAATAATTTATTTTATAATACTCCTGCAAGATTAAATTATCTAAAAAAACCGAGAACAGAAACAAGTTATATTCAAAAATATATTCAAGAAATAGCTTTAGCTTATCCAGAAATTTGATTTGAATTTATTGTAGATTGAAGAATAAATTTAAAATATAGAGAAAATGAAAAACTAATTGGTAGAATTTATAATATTTTTGATGAAGATTTTGCAAAAAACACTTTAGAAATAAATTTTGAAATGGTTGGAATGAAAGTTACTTGATTTATTTCTGATCCAAAAGTAAGTTTTAATAATAAAAATAAACAAATAATTTTTGTAAATAAAAGACCTATAAAATCTGTTTTAATATCAAAAGCTATACATGATGCTTATAATAGGTTTATTCCTCATTCAAATTTTCCTTGATATATAATAAATTTAGAAATAGATCCAACTTTGGTTGATGTAAATGTTCACCCAAGAAAACTAGAAGTTAGGTTTGCAAATGAGCAAAATATTTTTAGAATTTTTTATCACTGAGTAGAAAATAAATTAAATTCTGTAAGTTTAATAAGTGAAGAAAATAATTTAGAGAATTTTCAATCAGAAGAAAATAAAAAAGAAATAGAAAATTTTTCTTTTCAAAATAATTATAATTTTACAAAAAATCTAAAAGAAATAAACTCTCAAAGTTATTATGTACCATCTTGAACAAAATTTAAAGATTATTCACCATATAAAAATGTAAATGTCAACCCTTGACAATCTACAATTTCAAATATAACAAATTTTAATAAAAATTTTGAAAAAGAAGAAGAAAATTTAGAAAATGATGTAAACTTGACAAATGATATTCATTATACAAAAATCTGAAAAATAATATGACAAGCACATAATTCTTTTATAATAGTTGAAACAAAAGAATGAATAAAAATTTTTGATCAACATGCTTTAGCTGAAAGAGTAAATTATGAAAAACTTATCAATAAATCTAGACAAAATTGACAATCAACTCAATGGCTTCTTATAGGGGAAAATATAACTTTATCTAACCAAGATATAGACATATTAGAAGATAATATAGACACTTTTAAAGAAATGTGATTTGAAATAGAAATTTTAGCTTGAAATAATATTATAATAAATTGAATTCCAGATTTTATAAAAAAAGAAAATTTAAAAGAAACTTTTTTACAAGTTTTACAAGATATTTGAGAACATAAATTTAATAAATCAAAAACTTTAGAAGAAGTAAAAAATAAAATTTTTGCATATATGGCCTGTAGATCAGCTATAAAGTTTTGAAATAAATTATCAACTTTTGAAATCAACAAACTTTTAAATGATTCCATTATTGATTATAGTGCAACTTGCCCGCACTGAAGACCAGTTATTTTTGAGATAAATTTAAATGAACTAAAAGATAAATATGAAAGATAAAAAAACTAGCTTTAAATAGCTAGTTTTTTTGTTTCCACATATTTTTTTACTGCTTGTCAAGTAAAGCTTGATTTACAATTTTGTATTCATTTTAAACCTCATTCATAAACTAAATTTCATCATTTATCTCATCATTCTGGTCAAATATCAATCAAATGATCTGCATTTAAAATAACATCCATATTATGTTCTATAACCAAAACTGTATTTCATTTATCAACCAAAGAATGTAAAATTTTTAAAAGTTTCATTACATCTTGAAAATGAAGTCAAGTTGTAGGTTCATCTAAAATATAAAAAGTTTTTGTTGTAGATTTTTTTGAAAGTTCTGTTGCAAGTTTAACTCTTTGACTTTCTCAACCAGAAAGTGTAGTTGATGATTGTCAAAGTTTTACATATCAAAGTCAGACTTCACACAAAACTTTTAATATTTTTGTAACTTTTGGATGACTTTTAAAAAACTCAAGAGATTCTTCTATAGTCATATTTAAAACATCAGAAATACTTTTTCATTTATATTTTACTTTTAGTGTTTCAGGGTTATATCTACTTCAATGGCAAACTTCACATTCTACATAAACTGTTGGTAAGAAATGCATTTCTATCTTTTTTAATCAATCTCACTCACAAGATTCACATCTTCACTCTTTTGTATTAAAACTAAATCTTCCAGGTCAATATCATCTTATTTGAGACTCTTCAGTCATAGCAAAAATTTCTCTTATTGCTGTAAAAACTGCTGTATAAGTTGCAGGATTACTTCTTGGAGTTCTTCAAATAGGAGATTGATCAATTATTACAGTTTTATCAAGATTTTCCAATCACAATATTTTTTCAAATTGTCAATGGTTTCTTTTTGCTCTATTTAACTCATTTGCTAAATAATTTGCTAAAATATCATTTACTAAAGAAGATTTTCAACTTCAAGATACACCAGTTACAACAACAAAATTTTCTAAAGGAATAGAAACATCTATATTTTTTAAATTATGTTCTTTAGCTCAAATAATTTTTAATTCTTTTCATTCTTTTCTCAAATCAAGAAAATTTTCTCTTTTTCATCTTTTTATAAAAATATCTTTTTTTCAAGCTAAATAAGGTCAAGTTACAGAATCTGGGTTATTTATAATTTCATTAATTGTTCACTCTGCAATAACATTTCAACCATGAATTCAAGCTCAAGGTCAAATATCGATTATATAATCAGATTCTTTCATTATATCTTCATCATGTTCTACAATAATCAAAGTATTTCAAATATCTCTTAATTTTTTTAAATTTTCAATCAACATATCATTATCTCTAGGATGAAGTCAAATACTAGGTTCATCTAAAATATAAATTATTCACTCTAATTTTGTTCAAAGTTGTGTTGCAAGTCTAATTCTTTGAGATTCTCAACCTGAAATAGTTCAAGATTTTCTAGAAATCGTCATATAATCAAGTCAAACTCAAGCTAAAAATTCCAATCTTTCTATAATATTTTTTAAAGCTTTTCTTGCAATTTTCTCTTGACTTTGTGTTAATTTTATGTCTTTAAAAAATTTTATTGATTCTTTTACTGAAAAATCTGATAATTGTCAAATATTTAATCAATTTAAATAAACAGATAAGCTTTCTTTATTTAATCTATAAGAATTACAAGTTGGACAATCTATATCAAAAATAAATTCATCATAAATTCACTTATCAGCTCATCAATCAAAATATCTTCTTGTCAAGGTATTTAAAACTCATTCAAATTTTGTAGAAAAATTTCTTTTTTCTCATTTTTCATTTACAAAATCAACTTTATAAATAGTATCTCAAGTTCAATTCATTATCAAATTTTTTTCTCTACTTGATAATTCAGAATATTTTTTATTTAGATCTATTTTATTTTTCTTTCAAATAACTTTTAAAAATTCAAAGAAAAAATCTCATCAAAATCAAGGTCAAATAATTGCTCACTCTAATAATGTTAAATTTTGATTAACAACTTTTTCTTCTAAAAAAACTTTTTTTTCACCAAGTCAGTGACAATCTGGACAAGCTCATTGATGATTATTAAAAGAAAAACTAGAAATTGTCAACTCTTGAGGAATATGTCAACAATTTGAACAAACAAAAATATTTGAAAATTTTTCTGTTATATTTTTTTCATTTTTATCATCTGAAATAAATAAAATTTCCAGTTGTCAAGTTCCTATTTTATAAGCTAAATTTATAGAATCTTTTAACCTTTTTGTATCTGAACTATTTTCTTCAGAAAAATCTTTTTTCACAAGTCTATCTACAATAATTCAAACATTTGTCAAGTTTTTTTCCTCTATTTTATCATTTATTGTATAAATATTTTCTCAAATAGAAAATCTAATAAAACCTAAATCTAAAATCTCTCTTCTCAACATTTCAACATCTTCAAATTCATTTTTCAAAGGAGCTTTTATTATAAATTTTTTTCCATCTGGATAGTCTAAAATTTTTGAAATAATATCTGAAATACTATCTTTTTTAACAATTGTTCAACAATCTACACATTTTCTCTCTCAAATATTTAAAAATAAAACTTTATAATAATCATAAATTTCAGTAATTGTTCAAACTGTAGAACGAGGATTTTTATTTGTAGTTTTTTGATCAATAGAAATAGTTGGTGAAAGTCATTTTATCTCACTAACCTCAGCTTCTTCATCAAGTCAACCAATAAACATTCTAGCATAGCTTGACAAACTTTCTAAATATTTTTGTTGTCAAACATTATAAATTGTATTAAAAGCTAAACTTGACTTTCAACTTCAAGATACTCAAGTAATAACTGTCATTTTATTTTTAGGTATTTTTACTGAAACATTTTTTAAATTATGAGTATTTACTCATATTACTTCCAAATATTTAGACATAAAAAAAAGATTAATAATATTAACCTTTAATTTTAATCAAATTTTAAATTTTTCAAGTTTTTTATTTTTTTATTATATAAATTTATTAAATTTTTTCTCTCTCAAAATTTTTTCTGCAAGTTTTTCAACTTTTAAAAAATCAAAAAATACTGGTTTTTTAGATAAAAAGTCAAAAACATAATGTTTACCATCAAAATTTTTTGGTTCTTTTAATTTCAAAAATGATAAACTTTTATAAGAAGTTTCATCTTGGAAATTTGACAATTCTTTAAACAAAAATTTTACTTCAAAAAAATATTTTTTTCACTTATACCTAAATATTATTTTTGCTTCATTTTCTTTTATATTTGAATTATAATGAAAATAATCATAAGAAGCTCAATCAATAAAAATTTCATATTTTTTTCAATTTCATTTATTTTTATTACTTAAAACTTCTCTTTTCATAACCTCATTTTCATTTTTTTTATCTATTTTTTCTTGTTTTTCTAAAAAATATTTTTCTCAAAGTCAATATCCACAAGAACTACATTTTCATTCAAATAATTCTCATTCACAATTTGGACATTCTTCTCATAAAATAAGTTCAACTTTTTTAGAAATATTAAAATTATATAAATTTTTTTCTATATTATTTTCAAAAGTATAAACATTTTCTATATTATTTTTCATATTTTATTTTTTATTTTTAATCTGATGCTATCATTATTCAAATAATTTTTTCAGCTCAATTTTGCTTTAAAATTCTAGATATTTCATTTATTGTGCTTCAAGTAGAAATTACATCATCTAAAATAATAATATTTTTTCAATTTACTAAATCTAAAAATTTTTTATTAAAAATAAAAGAATCTTTTAAATTTATAAGTCTTTCTTGTCTAAAAAGTTTTGATTGTTGTTTTGTTTGTTTTACTTTTTTTAGAATATTTTTATATTTTATTTTAGATATTTTTGAAAATCTTTTTGCTAAAACTTCAGAAGAATTATATCATCTTTTCAATCTTCTCAAAAAATAACTTGGAACAGAAATAACTAAATAATTTTCTAAATTTTTTACTTTTTCATTTTCTAAAAATTTTTTATATAAATCTTCACAAAAAAACTCTAAAATTTTTGGTTTATTATAAAATTTTCATTGTTTTACTAATCTTTTTATATAAAAATTTTTATAATGCTTCAAAACTAAAATTTTATTATAAAAAATATTATTATTTTCTATACAATGTTTATGATTTTCATAATTTTTTGAATATTTTTTACAAACATAACATTTTTCTTCAAAATCTCTTATTTTTAAAAGACAATCTTCACATAAAAAATCTTCTATTTTTCAGCAAGAATAACATTTTTTAGGTGAAATTATATCAAATAAAAAATCTATTATTTTCATAAATTTTTTAAAATAAAACTTATAGAATCAACTCAAAATCAAGTCATTCATCTATTTACATAAGCATAATTTTCAAAATAATTTATAGCAGTTCAAGCTATATCTAAATGAGTATATTTTTCTCAATTTAAACAAAAATTTGCTAAAAATGCAGCTCACATAGTACTTCAAGCTTTTATTCACATTGTTAAATTTTTTAAATCAGCAATATCAGATTTTGTTTTTTCTATAAAATATTCATCAAAAGGTAATCTCCAGTATTTTTCAACATTTTTTTCTGAATAATTTAAAAATTTTTCAATAAATTCATTATCATTTCACATAATTCAAGCATATCTATGTCAAAGTGCAACTAAACAAGCTCAAGTTAAAGTTGCCATTGTTAATATTCTGTCTAATTTATAATTTTTACTTATATAAGCCATTCAATCAGCTAAAACTAATCTTCATTCTGCATCTGTATGTTCTATATCAACAGTTTTTCAAGAATAAGAAGTAAAAATATCACTTGGTTTAAAAGATTCTCCAGAAATATGATTTTCAGCTAAAACTAAACAAGCTACAATATTTACTTTTAAATCTTCTTTATCCAAAGTTTTCATTATAGCAAATAAATTTCAAGCTCAGCACATATCTCACTTCATTTCATACATAGAATCATTTGGTTTTACTTGAATTCATCCAGTATCAAAAGTGATTCATTTTCAAACTATTCAAATTGTTGGAAGTTTTTTATCCACAATTTTTTCTAAGATAACCATTCTTGGTTTATTTTTACTTCATTTTCAAACTGCTTTTAAAAGTTCCAGTTTTTCTTCTTTTATTTTATCATAATCAAAAACTTTTACTTTTGTATTTTTAAAATCAGTTTTTTCTACTATTTTTACAAATTTTTCTGGATAAAGTTCATTTGATGGTTCAAATCATAAATCACGTGCCATTACAATATTTTCTATAATTGTCAACCTTTTATCAAAAATATCTTCAGTTTCTTTATCTACAAAGAAAAAAATTTCATCTTTTGATTTTTCTGTCTTATATTTTTCAAATTTATATCTTCATAAAATAATATGATTTAACAAAGTTTCAATATTTTGTGAAGAATTTGATAAAACTGTGATGTTTTTATCTAATCTATTCATTTCTTTTCATAAAGTATAATCTAGATTTTTTGAATCATCTAAATTTAAAAATATATAAAGTTTAGAAAAATTTTTTAATCACATAAAATATTCAAAAAGTCAAGTTTCTTTTTTTTCTATTTTTGATTTTAAATCACTTAAAATATTTTCACTTAAATCTAAAAAAGAAATTTTTTCTAAATCCTTTTCTTCTTCCAAAATAAAAAATAAGTTAGAATTTTTTATTTTATCAAAATTTTTTACTTTTTTTATCATATTTACATAATTAAAAAACTAAATTTAATTTCAAAAAATAGTATATTCTCAAAATCAAAAAAAACAAAAGAAAAATCAAAATTGTATAAACAACCATTAAACAAGCTAAATTTTTATATTTTTGATAAAGTAAATAATTAAATCATAAATTAAAAACCAAAACTAAAACCAATAAAAAAGAATACTCAAAATTAAAAATATAATAAAGAGCTATAAAACTTGAAGCAAAATTTAAAAATAATGAAAAATATCTTAAATTTTCCCTTTGCTCTTTAAAATAAGCTAAATTTGAAAAAATATTAAAAGTTATATCTGAAAATACAAAAAAAATCAAAGAAAATAAAATAAAAGTGTCATAAAATATTTTTCAAGATAATAAAGATACAAAAAATATTATATAAAATAAAATATAAAAAAATTTTGTATTTTTATTTAATTTTTCTATTAAATAATCTGGCTTTAAATTTGGAGTAAAATACAAAATAAAAACTATTCAAAGCACAAAAAAAACTAAACTTTCTATAATTAAATTTCAGCTTAAAGATTGTAAAGTTATTTTTTTTAATTGATATCAAAAAAGATTTTCTCAAGAATTTATTTTATTAAAAACATAAAAAATACTTGAAAATAAAAAACATATAAAAAAAAGGAGTAATCTCATTTTAACAAAAGTTAAAAATTTATTACTCATAATATAACTATAAATCAAAAAAGTGCAAATTCTAAAACTAGAAAAAATAAATTTTTTGATAAACTAAGTAAAATATAAATAAAAGATAAGTATATAAAAAATAATAATCAATTAAAATTTATTTCTAAGTTAAAACTAAATGAAAATAAAAAAATTAAAGAATAAATAAACATTATATAAAATAAATTCTTTCTTAAAAATTCTAAAGTTTGTGTAAAAAATCAGAAAAAACCAAAAATTCATTTTGAAATAAGTACATAAGAAACAACTTTTCATTTTAATCTAGATTTTAAAAGGAAAATATTTTGTTTTAAAATACTTCTTTTCAAAAAAGTTAATTCTCTTAAATCAGAATCAGATAAAATTTTAAATAAATTTTTTAATATAAATATATTATTTTCTACTAGTTTTTCTTCATATTTACTTAAAATAACTTTTGTTCTGTTATAAGTATGGCTTTCTTTATCTATAACTTCAACATTTTCTTTATTTTCTTCTTCTTTTTTTTCAAAAAATGTTTTTAAATAATCTATAAATTGCTTAAATTGATATCAAAGATCTCTATCTTTTTCTATAAATCTATCTTTTGAACCTAATTCTTTTAACAATTTATTTGTTTCTTTTAATAATTCTCTATTTTGTTCATCTTTTGTATCTTCTAGTTGAGATAATTCTATTTTTCAAATTTTTTGAAGTGCAACTTCTCAAATTTCTTTCAATTTTGAAATATTTGTAGATTTTTTTAATTTTATTATAGAATTATAAATTGCTTCAAATTTTATTTTTTGTTCTTGAGTAAGTTTTACTGCACTATTTCATAAAATCATTGATTCTAATTTTTTTAAAACATGAACTATAAGTTTATTTGTATCTTCTAACTCTTTTTTTAAATAAAATTGGTTTAGATTCAAAGCTTCTCATTTTTCTTTTTTTATTTTTTCTCTAAGTTCATCTAATTTATCTTGTCTCTTTCATTTCTGTAAAAAAGCATATTCTTCCTTCAATTCTTTCAAAATTTTTTCTTTTTTTTCTATAGGTAAATCTTTATCTTTTTCATTATAAATAGAAAAAACATCATATTCCAGATTTCTTACAAGATTTACATAAACCTTAAAAATATCATCTCAAGCTATTTTTCAATGTTTTATTTGTCAGTTTTTATAAGCTTCAAAAATAAAAATATTTCAAACTGACTCAACTGCACTAATTTCTTCAACACCTAAAACAGAGTATCACTCTTGGTGAACTCTATCTCTAGCCACTGCTTCGTTTTCTGCTTTAAAAATAATTGTATATCTTTTATTTTCTTTAGATACGGAAATTTTAAAATTAGGCATTTTTATAAAATAAATATTAAATTTTTACTTTAAAATAAAGTTTTTTATAGCATCAAAATCATAACTAAATCAAGTTTTTGTTTTTCATTTTAAAAAAGCATCTTTCAAAATTTCTTCTACTTTTTTAATTAAAACTTCAGTTTGGATTTCTAAATTTTTTTGTTTATCTAAATTTTCTGGATTTAAAATATTTTCTATATTTTTTATATTTTCTATTTCAGAAGATAAATTTTCTTTCGTTTCATTTTTTACTTCTAAAATATTTTTAGAATCTTCATATTTTTTTTGATTTTCAATCATATTTTATAATTTATTTATTAAAAAACTAAAAGAATTTAACTCTTCTTTTTTTTCTTCAGCTTCTTTAATTTTTAATCAATTTATAATAGAAAAATTACTTTTTTGAACATCTTCTAATTCTTTTAGTTCTAAATTTTTTATAAAATTAGATAATTCATTATAAATTTTATCTATTCAATTTTCATCTAAAATATCAAGAGCTTGTATATAAAGAGATTTTTGTCATTCTGGAATTTTTAAATTTATAAACATAATATTTATAAGTTTTATTTTATCATCCATTCTCTTTTTTCTTTTTAAAAATTCAAAAATCATTTTTTTCTTTTATATATTATTTTTTTAATTTTATCATATATTTATATTTTTTTCAAATTTTAACATTTACTTTCTTATATATTTATTTTTATATTTATTTATATATAGTATTATTAATAATTCTTTATGTTAAATTGTTAATTTATTTATTTAAAGCTATTTTAGAAAATATTTTTTAACATTGAGAAAATATTATACATTATAGACATTTTAAAATAGACATTTTAAAAGATTAAACATTTTTTTAACAAAATATAAAAAATAATATTGACTTGTTTTTTTTTTCAAAAGTATATAATATAAAATATAAAAAAGGATAAAAATATTTTTTAACTATTTTGGAATGAGTTTTAGACAAGAAAAGATTTTTTTAACAAATATTTTAATTTTTTTAACATTTTTTTTACTAGGTATATGATTTTACCATTATTTATTGCTACCTGTAGTACAAACTGAGATGTTAAAAAGTTCTAAAAATATTGAGAATATCAAAGATTCTAATTTAAATCTAGACAAATATTTTTCTGTATATAAATTATTGAAAGAAAAATATTATGATATAGATAATATAAAAACAAAAGATTTAGAAGAATCTTCTATAAAATGATTAGTTTCTTGATTGAATGATCCTTATACTGAATATTTTAACAAAAAAGAAAATGATGATTTTATGACTTCTTTGAATGGAGATTTTGAATGAATTTGAGCAGTTTTAGAAAAAAATGAACTTTGAGTAAAAATTATGTCAGTTTTAGATAATTCTCCAGCAAAAACTTGAGATTTAAGAGCAAATGATATAATAACAGAAGTTAATTGAACTAATATAGCAAATATGTCGACAAAAGAGGTTATTTCACTCATAAAATGACCAGCTTGAAAAGAAGTTAACTTGACAATAAAAAGAGATGAAAAATTTTTAGAAAAAAAATTATTTACAGCTCCTATTGTTATTCCTTCTGTTTCATCTAAAGATTTAGATAAAAATACAGCTTATATTTCTATTTCTACTTTTTGAGATAAAACTTGAATAGATTTTAAAAAAGAATTAGAAAAATATAAAAATAAAAAATGAATAATTCTTGATTTTAGACAAAATTGAGGTTGATATTTAAATGTTGCTGTTGATATTTTAAGCAATTTTATAAAGGAAAAAGAAGTCGTTGCTATAACTAAATATAAAGATTGAACAGAAGAAAAATTTTATAGTGATGGAAAAACTTATGATTTATTTAATTGAAAAATAGTTTTACTTGCTGATTCTTGATCTGCTTCAGCTTCTGAGATAACAATTTGAGCTTTAAAAGATTATCAAAAAGCAATAATTGTTTGAGAGAGAACTTATTGAAAAGGTTCAGTTCAAGATCCTATTTCTTTAGCTGATTGAAGTATGGTAAAAATAACGACAGCAAAATGGTTCACACCAAAAGATAAAAATATTGATAAAGAGTGAATTTATCCAGATATAGAAGTTAAAATACAAAATGAAGATATAGAAAAAAAATATGATAGACAATTAGAAGAAGCAAAAAAGGTACTTAATTATTTTATAAATTGAACTTCTTTGCAATTAACTATAGATAAATATAATTTAGAAAAAAAATAATTTATTATTTAACTTTTTATTATCATGCTAAAAAATATAGATATTGAAATTTTTGATTTAATAAATAAAGAAAGAGATAGACAAGAAAATGAACTAGAACTTATAGCTTCAGAAAATTATGCATCTCTTGATGTTTTAGAGGCTGCTTGAAGTATTTTATCAAATAAATATAGTGAATGATATCCTTGAAAAAGATACTATGCTTGACAAGAAAATATAGATAAAATAGAGAATTTAGCTATATCTAGAGCCAAAGAACTTTTTTGAGCTGAATATGTAAATGTTCAACCTTTATCTTGAAGTCCAGCAAATTTAGCTGTTTATTTAGCTGTTTTAAATCCTGGAGATACAGTTTTATGATTGAGTCTTGATCAAGGTTGACATTTAAGTCATTGACATTCTATGAATTTTTCTTGAAAACTTTATAATATAGTTCCTTATTTTTTGGATAAAGAAACAGAGCTTATAAATATGGATGAAGTTGAAAGATTAGCTTTAAAATATAAACCAAAAATGATTTTAGCTTGATTTTCAGCTTATTCTAGAAATCTTGATTGGAAAAGATTTAGAGAAATAGCTGATAAGGTTTGAGCTATTTTGATGGCTGATATTGCTCATATTGCTTGACTTGTAGCTTGATGAGTTTTGGAAAATCCAGTTCCTTATTGTGATATAGTTACTACAACTACACATAAAACTTTAAGATGACCAAGATGAGCTATAATTATGTCAAAAGAAAAATTTTCCTCAGATATAGCAAAGGCTGTTTTTCCATGAGTTCAATGATGACCACATGAAAATTTAATTGCAGCAAAAGCTGTTGCTTTTAAGGAAGCTTTAAGTCAAGAATTTAAAGATTATGCAAAACAAGTTATTTTAAATGCTAAATATTTAGCTTTAGAATTAGAAAAAAATTGATTTAGAATAGTTTCAAATTGAACTGATAACCATTTGATTTTGATAGATGTTTTTTCTAGTTTTTGAGTTACTTGAAAAGAAGCTGAAGTAGCTTTGGAAAAAGTATGACTTTCTACAAATAAAAATATGGTTCCATATGACACAAGAAAACCTCTTGACCCAAGTTGAATAAGAATTTGAACTCCAGCTGCAACTACTAGATGAATGAAAGAAAATGAAATGAAAGAAATTGCTAGAATTTTTACTGAATCAATAAAAAATCATAAAAATGAAGAAATTTTAAAAAAATTAAGGTTAGAAGTAATTGAAATTTGTGAAAAATTTCCTATTTATAATAAATAAAAATAAATTAGACATTATTTTTATAAAAATGTCAATCATAAATGATTAAAAAAACTTGATTATTTAGATAAAAAGAATATATTATAGACAAATAAATTTTTAAAATAGTCTAATATGTACAATTATACAAGACAAGATGTCGCAGATATGCTTTGAATATCAACTAGAAGTGTTGATAGATACATAAAATCAGGTAAACTTAGATCAAAAAAAGATTGAAAAATTGTCTATGTTAATGATGCTGATGTAGAAAATCTTTCATGAACTTGATCTTCAAAACAAGAAATAATTGAAAAAACAGATTATGAAGAAACTAAAAAAAGTCAAGATTATAAAGTTGTTACTCCAGTTGAAACAAAAGAAATAGAAGTTAAATCAAATTTTAAAAATTATGCTTTGGATAAAGTTTATGATGATTTGAGAGCTGAAGTAAAGAAAAAAGATGAAATTATTCAAGATTTATCTATAAAACTTTGAAGGGCTGATGAAATAATTAGAAATTCTGTTTCTATGATAGATTTCAAGAGATCTCAAATGCTTTTAGAAGACTCAAAAACTTATATGTGAAGTGAAATAAATGATTTGAAATCAAAAAATTCAAGTCTTGAAGAAAAAGTAAAAAATAATAATATTACAATAATTATTTTAGCTGTATTTTTGATTATTTTGCTTTCAATTGCTTGAGTTTTATGGTTTATGAATATTTGAAAATAATAAAAAAATCTTGAAAAATTTTTCAAGATTTTTTGTTCTCATAGTTCAATGGATAGAATAATCCCCTCCTAAGGGATAGATACAGGTTCGATTCCTGTTGGGAATACCATAAATTGAAAAATAAAAAAGCTTATTAAAAGCTTTTTTTATTTTGTTTTACAAAAAGTAAATTTTAAATATAATTATAAAAATATTTTTTAAAATAATAATTATGGAAATTTTAAAAAAAGAAATGGATATAACAAATTTTTCAAATTTTAAAACTAAAGCAAAAACAAAATATTTTTTTGAAATAAATAAAGAAGAAGATTTAAAGGATTTAATAGAAGTGATAAAATTTTCAAAAGAAAATAATTTAAAGACACTTTTTATTTGAGCTTGAACAAATTTATTGTTTGCTTTTGATTATTTTGAATGAATAATTATAAAAAATAATTTAAAATGATTTTTTTATGATGAAAATACAAGAATTTTGGAAACATTTACAAGTGAATATATATCAGATATAGCAAAATTTTTGGAATATGAAAAAAATCAAGATTTATGGCATAGATTTATCTGACTTCCATGAAGTGTTTGATGAGCAGTTTTTTGAAATGCTTGATGTTTTTGACTTGAAACAGAAAGTAATTTATTTAGTGTTGAAGCTTTAAATTTAGAGACTTGACAAATGGAAATTTTTAGTAAAATTAATTGTAATTTTTCTTATAGAAATTCTATTTTTAAAGAAAATATGTGAAAATATTTTATTTTTAAAGTAAAATTTGACTTAAGTCAAAAAATAGAAAAATATTCTTCAGATGTAGATAATATATTTTTTAGAGAAAATAAACAACCAAAATGAAATTCTTGTTGAAGTTTTTTTAAAAATCCTAAAGTTGATTTGCAAGAATTTCTAGAAAAAAATAAAATGTCAAGTGATATAAAAAATATTTCAGCATGATTTTTGATAGAAAAATCTTGATTAAAATGATATAAATTAAATACAGCTTATTTTTCAGATTTGCACTCAAATTTTTTGATGTCAACTTGAAATTGAGATTATAAAGATTTATTAGATTTGATAGATTTAGCTAAAAATAAAGTAAAGGAAAATTTTTGAATAGATTTAGAAGTAGAAGTTAGAATAATATATAACTAAAATTATGGAAAGAGTAAGATTACAAAAATATTTAAGTCAAGCTTGAATTTGTAGTAGAAGAAAAGCTGAAGAATATATAGAAAAATGACTTATAAAAGTTAATTGAGAAATAGCAAAAATTTGACAATCTATTATTGTATGAGTTGATAAAGTTGAACTTTTAGAAGAAATAGTAAAAGAACAAAAGAAAATGCTTTATTATAAACTTAATAAACCTAGATGAATAGTTACAACTTGTGCACAAAATGGAGAAAAAAATATTATAGATATTATTGATATAAAAGAAAGAGTTTTTCCTATTTGAAGACTTGATAAAGATACAACTTGACTTATTTTATTGACAAATGATTGAAGGCTTGCAAACTTTTTGATGCATCCAAGATATGAACATGAAAAACAATATATAGTTGAAGTTTTTTGAGCTATAACAGATGAAGCTTTACAAAAAATGTCAAATTGATTATTTATTTTGTGAAGTTATACAAAAAAAGCTAAAATAGAAAGAATTTCTTCGGGAAAATTTTTTATAACTATTACAGAGTGAAGAAATAGGCAGATAAGAAGAATGGTTGAAAAAGTTTGATTTCAAGTAAAAAAATTAAAAAGAATAAGAATAGAAAATATAGAACTTTGAGATTTGAAAATTTGAGAATATAAACATTTAACAGAAAAAGAAATAAACAATTTATTTACAAAATTGTGAATAAAAAGATAAAAAAGAAGACTTAGTCTTCTTTTAAATTTTCTAAAACTATAATAATTGCTTTTTTAAAATCTAAGATTAAATCTTTAAAATTTGATTTTATTTCTTCTTCTGTATAAAAATTAGAGTTTTCAAAATCTCTTAGTAAAATAGCTTTTTCTTTTAGTTTTTCTATATTTGATTTTAAAATAGATTCTTTTAAATTAAGAATTTTTTTATTTAAACGAGTTGAATTTATATTATTTATTATTATTATAACTTCATTAAAAAATTTTCTTCATAATTTATTATAAGGTTGTTGAAAAGTTCTTGTTTCATTAAATCTTTTTTCTCTCCAAACTTTTAAAGTTTCTTTTATTTCATTATTTATATTTTTTAAACTTTTATTTAAGTGTTTTATAACTTTTTCTTTATCTTCAGAATTTAGATTTGATTTTTTTACTTTTTTTATTCAATCAATTAATTCATTTAAATAATCTATTATTTTATTTAATTTTTCTTCTTTTATTTGATATTTTCTCATAATATTCCTTAGATTTCTTTTTAGGTTTTTTATAGAAACTTCTATTAATTCTATTTGTTCTCATTCATTCTCAGCATAAACTAAAGAATAGTTTGTATAAATATTAAAAAAACTTAAAAATAATAATAAGAAAGTTAATATTTTTTTCATTTTAATTTTGTTTATTTTTATATTTTAAGTATTATATCATTATAAATTTTATTTTCAAGAAATTTTTAAAAATTATGATAGTTTGTTTTGATTTAGAGACTACAGGCACAAATCCTAAAATTGATAAAATTATAGAAATATCAATGATAAAGTTTGATGAAGAAACTTTTGAAATATTTGATACATTCTCTAGTTTTGTTGATCCAGAAATTCAAATTCCAAGTATTATTTCAAGTATTACAAATATTTTTGATGAAAATGTATTTTGAGCACCAAAAATAGAAGAATTAAAACAAGAAATAATTGATTTTATTTGAAATAATATACTTCTTTGACATAATGTTGATTTTGATATAAATTTTTTTATAGAAAATTGAATAAATATAGAAAAAAATTTAAAACTTGATACTTTTTCTTTTGCAAATTTTTTAAATTTTAGAAATGAATCTTTAAATTTAGAAATGTTATGTAATCATTATTGAATAGAGATAAATTGAGCTCATAGAGCAATAAATGACACAAAAGCAACTAGAGAACTTTTTATAAAAATGCTTGAAAGTTTTAAAAATTATTCAGAAAATAAAAAAAATATATTGAAATATATTTTTGATTTATCAAGGGATTTAAATGTGAAGATTATGTGAAGATTTTTATGACTTGATAATTTATGAAAATATGTTTTTCAGGATTTTGAAAAAATAATTTTAGAAAAAAAATCATTTAATAAAAATTTTGTAGTAGAAATAAAAAATAATAAAAATAATCTAGACAATATTGACATTTTAAATCTTTTTAATTTTGATGATAGTTTAGAAAAAAGAGAAAATCAGCTAAAAATGGCTGAAAATGTTTTTAATTCATTGGACAAAAATGAAAAAATAATGGTAGAAGCTCCAACTTGAATTTGAAAAAGTTTTGCTTATTTAATACCTTCTATAGTTTATGCAAGACAAAAAAATGAAAAAGTTTATATTTCTACAAATACAAAAACTCTTCAAGACCAATTATTTGATAAAGATTTAGCTTTTTTGTGAGAAAAATTAGGATTAGATTTTTCTTATTCAAAATTAAAATGAAAGAAAAATTATTTAAGTTTTAAAGCTTTTTTTGATTATATTTTATTATGAGATTTTGATTATAAAGAAATTATATTTCTTTCTAAAATTTCTCTTTGGTTACTTGAAACAAAATTTTGAGAATTAGATGAATTAAATTTTTTCCCTTGGGAATTTTCTTTTAAATCAGAAATAACTTCAGATAGATTTTATTCCCAAAAAGAAGAAAATAATTATTTTGAATATGAATTTTTAGAAAAAGCTAGAAAATCTATAGATTATAGTGATATTGTTATTATAAATCATAGTTTACTTTTTTCTGATATAAATAAAGAATCTAAAGTATTGACAAATGTAAAAAATATTGTGATAGATGAAGCACATAATATAGAAGACTCTATAACTGAAATTTTGAAGAAAAAATATACCTTTAGAAGTTTTTTCGAAACTATGACAAAAATAGAAAAAATTTTTACAGCAAAAAATATAAATAAATTTGAACTTATACAATTAAGAGAAAGTTTATTTTCTAAATTGAGTTTGCTTGAAGATTTTTCTGAATCTTATATTTCAAAAAAGACTTTATCAAGCCAATTTTATAAAACAATACTTATTTTAGATGATTTTTATGAGGAGTTTGATTTTACTCATTTAAGTAAAAAGCTAAATTTAGAAATATTATCTATTATAGATTTATTAAAAACAAAATCAGAATATAATTTTTCAAAAGAAATTTTATATTTTGAAGATATTTTAGATGTTTTGTTGAATATTCTTAATAAAAATAATTCAAATGAAAAAATAAAAATATTATCACAAAATGATCTATGAGTTTTGACTTTTGAATATACAATTTTAAATCCATGATCATATTTAAAAACAAATTTTTGGGATAATTTAGATACTTGTGTTTTGACTTCTGCAACTTTATCTATAAATGATTCTTTTGATTATATAAAAAATATTTTAAATTTAGAGGATTTTGAGTTTTTTAAATTTAAAAGTGATTTTGACTATAAAAAACAATCTACCCTTTTTATTCCAAATGATTTGTGAAATATAAAGAATTGAGTAGAAGGTATTTGAAATTTTTTGAAAAGATTTTATGAAATAGTTTGATGAAATACTTTGACTTTGTTTACAAGTTTTGCTTCTATAAAAAGTACTTATATAGAAAATCATATAAATTTGAAAAAACAATGAATAAACTTATTAGCTCAATCTATATGATGAAGTAAAACAAAAATTTTGAAACAATTTTTAGATAACCCGAATAATACTATAATTTTATGAACAGATAGTTTTTGGGAATGAGTAAATATTCCTGGTTGAAATTTAAAATATTTAGTTATTTATAAATTACCTTTTATTGTCCCTACTGATCCTATTTATCAAGCAAGATCAAAAAATTTTAAAGATAGTTTTAAAGAATATTCTATACCAAAAGCAATAATAAAATTAAAACAATGATTTGGTAGACTTATAAGATCAAAAAATGATAAATGAATTGTTATTTTACTTGATGATAGAATAAATTCAGATTGGTGAGAAATTTTTTATAGTGCCTTCCCTGCTAATATAAATAGAAAAGTTTGAAGTTCTGAAAGTTTTTTAGAATTATTGGAAACAAAGTTATAAAAGAATTTTACAAAATGTAAAGTTCTTTTTTTTGTAAAAAAAAATTAAATATGTTATTATTTTATAAATTATTTTAATTAATAAAAAATATGGCTGAAAATAACAATTTTGAAACAATAGATTTTGAAGAAATAAAAGCAGATGAAGTAAAAATAGAAACTCCTAAAAATATTTTTAGTGATTTTAATACTGATACTTCTCTTGAAAGCACTCCTTTAAAACAAAAAAAGGAAAATGATTTAATTCATAAATTAAATATTTCTTTAAGAGTATTTCAAACAATGCTTGTTATCATTTTAATTACTTTGATTTTAGGTTTTTCATATATCTTTATCCAAAAAGATGAGAATTCTATTGATAATGGTTTTTTGGACCCTATTTGTTTTATTTTTAACTGAGATATAGAAACAACATGATGTCCTTCTATAAGTTATACAAAACAAAGAGTTGAAAATGAATTAAAAGAAATATGAATAAAACAATCAAAAATGATTTTATCTGTTTTACCTATAATCTATGAAAGAAATAATTTCTTAAATACTAAAGAAATTAGTTTTTTAAAAGATAAATCTCTTAATAAATTAGAAGTTTTAGAAATTTTAGAAAAATTTGATTATTTTAAAAATGAATTTACTTGATATGAAAAGAAAAAAATAAGATGTAAAGATATTACAATAAACTCAGAAACAAAAATTTTAAGTATGAAATGTGAAGCTTATACTGCTTCTTCTATTTCTGGTATTATTTGATTTTCTTGAGATAAAAATAATGAATCAGATTCTTTATCTGGAACTTCCATTTCTTTAGCAAATAGTTTTATAAATTATTTAGAAAAAAATGCTAAAAAATATTTTTTAGTTGTAAATAGACAAAAAACTTTTGATTTAGAAGATATTGATGGGAATGATTGATATACAAAAAAAACAAGTTTTGATTTAAATCTAAAAATTAACTTTTAAATTTTTTAAAAATGCAAGTAAAAACAACAAAAAGAGAACAAAATAATTTAATTTTATCAAATATTTTCTTTGCAATAATTTCTTTTTCATTATTATTTTGATGATGATATTATTTGTATTGAGAAATTTCTAGTATTGAGGAAATAAAAGCAAATACAATTGAGTTAAATACAAAATTAAATTCTTATAAAAAAGAATGAATAGATTTTAAAACATTAGAGGAAACATTATCTGAAATCGATACTTCTTCTATGAATAATACTGAAAAAAGAATTTTAGAATCAAATAAAATTATTTTAAAAGAAATAGATGAAAATTTTTATAATAATAATTTTATAAATAAAAAAGAAAATAATTTTGACTCTTTTATAAGTAAAAAGAAAGAAGATTATAAAAAAAATAGCTGAGATACAGAAAAAAAATTAGAAATTATTTCAAAAATTTTACCACTTTATTCAGCTGAAAAAATAGATGAAAACACTTTAACAGATTTTCAATTTATAAATTATATAGAGTCTATTATATCTACTTTTAGACTTTCTTATAAAAATTATATTTGAATAAAGGATATAAAACAAGTTGAAAATTATGTTTTATCAAATACAGATAAGTCTCTTGATAAAACTATTTGGGAAATTCCAGTAGAATTAGATATTTCTTGAAGAAAATCATCAATTATAGATTTTCTACATTTTATAGAAAAAGTTTGAAAGATAAATATAAATGATGAAACTTGAGAAATAACTGTAGATAGAGAAGTAGATGAATTAAATAACCCATTTCTTGAGTTTAAAACAAAACTTTTAAACTGACAAAAAAGAACTTGAGATTATAATATTTTCAATAATCAAATAGTTGATATTGATAATATAGTTTTGCCTGAATATATAGATTCTTCTGATATACAAATACAAAATTCTCTTGAAGATAATAGATTTTTAAAAGAAATAAAAAATAGTCAAGATAGAGAAAAATATGAAATAAAGGTAAAATTAAAATTTTATACAAAATGAGTTCCCTTATATAAAATAAATCAATTTAAAACAGATTTTAATAATAAATTGAAAAAAACTACTTCAGATATAATAAAAATATTGTCAAATATAAAAATTTCATCATCTGAAAAACAAAAATTACAAAGTATAAAATTGGCACTTGATAATATTTCTAGTTCGGTTTTAAATCAAAATAAAGATTCTCAAAAATGAGTTATGGAATCTTTTGCTGATACTTATACTTATTCTCAACTTTTAGATAATTATATAATAGAAGTAGAAAATATAAATAAAAGATTAATAAATAAAAAATAATTATGAATTATAATGAAATAGTTCAAAGACTAAAAGATACAGTTTATAAATGAGAAAATATACAAGAAATTTGTAATTTAATTATATTAGCAGCTGTTTTATGAAATTCTTCAGATATCCATATTGAACCTTTGACTTCTTATGTAAGGCTTAGATATAGACTTGATGGGGAACTTGTAGAAATTTTAGAATACCAAAATTTTTTACATTCTTGAATAGTTGCAAGATTTAAAATAATGTCTGACTTAAAAATAGATGAATCAAGAATTCCTCAAGACTGAAGACTTTCTACAACTATAGAATGAAAATCTTTAGATCTGAGAGTTTCTACTTTACCGACAGTTCATGGTGAAAAAATAGTAATGAGAATCGTTGATAAATCTAAAAAAATTCCAAAATTAGAAGAATTGTGAATAGAATGAAAAAACTGAAAACTTATTCAAAAAGCTATTTCTTTACCAAACTGAATTATTTTAACTTCTTGACCTACAGGTTCTTGAAAATCTACTACTCTTTATTCTGCACTTAGTGATTTAAATAAAATTTGAGTAAATATAATGACTTTAGAAGATCCTGTAGAAAATCAAATTGACTGAATAAATCAATCACAAGTTAAACCAGATATTTGATATACTTTTGCTTATTGACTAAGAACTGCTCTTAGACAAGACCCTGATATTATAATGGTTTGAGAAATGAGGGATAAAGAAACAGTTGATATTGCTATTGAAGCCAGTTTAACTTGACATTTAGTTTTGTCTACAATACATACAAATAATGCAGCAGAAACAATAACAAGAATGCTTAATATGTGAGTTCAACCATTTTTGTTACCAGCTTCAGTAAATATAATTATTGCTCAAAGACTTATTAGAAAGCTTTGCCCTCATTGTAAAAAAGAAGTAAAATTTAATGAACTTGGAGAACAAACTATAGCAAATATAAAAAATGCAATTTCTCTTACTCCAAAAGAAGAACTTTTAGAAAGAGTTTGAGAAAAATTAAAAAATCCAACTTTTTATATTCCTGTTTGATGTCCTGAATGTAACTGATTATGATATAAATGAAGGCTCTGACTTTATGAAGTTTTAGAAATTACTCCTTGAGTAAAAGAAATGATTTTAGCTTGAGATTCGGCTTTTAATATAAATAGACAAGCTGTAAAAGAGTGAATGATTTCTTTGGAACAAGATTGAATAATAAAAGCTTTAAATTGACTTACTTCTTTGGAAGAAGTTTATAGAGTAGCAAAATCACAAAAATGATAAAATTTAAATAAAAAAATATGGCTGATTTTTTGATTTTAGATAATAATAAAAAAAATGTCGATAATGTCGATAATAAAAAAAACTGAGATTTTACTGATAAAATAAATTCTTTTGTATACTCATTTACAAAAATAAAAACAAAAGAAAAAGTATCTTTTTATAGACTTATGTCTACAATGCTTAATTCTTGACTAACTTTAGTAAATGCTGTAAAAGTTCTGGAAAGACAACAAAAAAAGTGAAATTTTAAAAGAATTCTTTCTGATTTTCAAACAAATCTTTCATCTTGAAAAAAATTATCTGAATGTATGGAAGAATATCCAGATGATTTTACTGCAGCAGAAATTTGAATGATAAAATCTTGAGAAAAAACTTGAAAATTGAATCAAACTTTGTTAGAACTTGCAATACAAACAGAAAGATTAGCTTCTATTACATGAAAAATAAAATCTGCTATGATGTATCCTGCAGCAATTATTTTGGTTGTAGTATGAGTTATATATGTAATAATGACAAAAGTAGTGCCAAATCTTATGGAGGTTTTTGGTGATAAATCAGCACTTCCACAATCTACAAAAAATTTGATTTTTGTTTCAGATTTGATGTCAAATCAAGGTTATATATTTATACTTTTATTTATTGCTATTTATATATTTATATTTTTTTGGAGAAAAACACCAAATTGAGCATATATTTATGATGAGTTTGTTTTTAAAGTTCCAGTTTTTTGACAAATGCTTAAAAAAATAATTTTGTCAAAGTTTGCAAGAATATTTTCTTGACTTATTGGCTCTTGAATATCTGTTGTAGAATCTCTTAAAATTACAGCAGAAGCAGTTTGAAATGAAGTTTATAAACAAAGAATTTTATTGTTGACAGAAGATGTTGGTTCTTGAATAAAAATTTGGGAATCTCTTGATGGAGATAAGTTATTTCCAGATATGATGATACAAATGATACAAGTTTGAGAAGAAACTGCAAAACTTGAAGAAACTATTTTAAAAGTTTCAGATTATTATGATGAAGAAGTAGATAATATTATTTCAAATATAAATAAACTTTTAGAACCTTTTATTATTATTACACTTGCTATTATTGTATGATTTATTGCTATGTCTATATTGGAACCAATTATGAATATGGCAGATACAATTTCAGGTTAATAAAAAAATAAAAAATAGAGATTTTGGCTTATTTCTCTATTTTTTATTTTTTGAAATGTGAAGATTATGTGAAAAATAAAAAACTTATTTGACTTTTTTAGTATTTTTGAATAAAATACAAGCATAAATTAAATTTGAGATAAAAAAGTTCATTAAAATTTTCTGAAAAGATTTTAGACAAAATAAAATAAATAAAATAATAAAATTTATAGTTTTGACTACAATTTTATTTTTGACTTTGGGGTTTAGTATTTAAATTACCTTATTTGAGTACTGTATCCCAAAGTTGCAATAATTTTGGGTTAAGGCTTTAACCTGAAAATTTTTTGAATAATCCAAGATTTTATGATTCCAACCAATAAAAAAATAGCTATTTTACATCCACAACTTGAAAAAGTTTGATGAGCTGTAAAAATGATGATTTTCTTAGCAAATTTTTTAAAATCTAAATGAAATGAAGTTGAGTTTTTTACTCCTTCTTATAATGAAAAAGTTTTTTCAAAAGATATAGATTTTAAAGTTACTGTTTTAAATAAAATTAAAATAGCTTATAAAATAAGAAAATTTGATTATATTATAATTTGAAATTCTCCTATGCAATTTGTATGAGTTCTTTCAAAAATAATTTTTCAATCTAAAGCAAAAATTTTTTGGTGGCATCATCATTTTCCATGGTATTATGAAAAAAACAAGGGTTTTAAAATACTTTTTAAAAGATATTTAGAAAAAGTTTGTGTAAGATTTATTGATAAGTTAATTTGAAATAGTATTTATATACAAAAATCTTTAGTTAATATTTACAAAAACAAAAACAAAATAGAAATCTTGAACCCAGTTGTGGATGAAGAGTTTCAAAAATATAACAAAAACAAAAATAAATTTTCCTTCGATACAAAAACTATAATTTCCTACTGAAGATGGGAAGAGTGAAAAAATGCAAAACAGATTTTTGATACTTTTGAGTTTTTAGAGAATCATAATATAAATCCAAAATTGATTGTATGATGAGAAGGGAAAGAATTAAATAAATACAAAAACAAATATAAAAACAAAAAAAATATATCATTTCTATGAATATTAAATAAAGATGAGATTATATTAAATTTGGAAAAATCAAGTGTATTTTTGTTTCCTTCAAAGATAGATTCTTTTTGAATATCAGCTTTGGAAGCAATGTTTATTGGTGTTCCAGTTGTAGCATTTAATGAAAGAGGAATAGTTGAAATTGTTCAAAATAAACAAAATTGACTACTTGCTTCTAGTTCAGAAGATTTTTCAAAAAAAACTTTTGATATATTAAGTGATAAAAAATTAAATATTAAATTATCGAATTTTGCTATAAAAACTAGGGAAAAATTTTCTTACAGTAGATTTGAAGAACAATTGAAAAATATTTTTAAAGAGTAGATATTTAGTAAAATTTTACATTATGGTTTTTATGTAGTGTAAAATATTTATATTATAATATTGTAAAAAATATGACATTAATTAAAAAAACAACTGCAAGTGTTGCATTAGTTGCGTTAACTTCAGGACTTTTTGTTAGTGGAACAAGCGCATATTCTACAAATGAATTAACTGCTGCTAATTTTTTAGCTAAAAAAGGTTATGTTGTAGATCAATCAGCTAATCCAGCTAACTACCAATTAGATAGACAAGTTTTAAGACAAGAAATAGCTGCTGTTGCTAGAGCTAGAGCTAATGTTGAAAAAACTGCTACTTGTATGAATGTATTTAGAGATGTTTCTGCTACAACTCCAAACACTTGGGCTTGTTATACAGTTGAAGCATTAGCTAATGCAGGTCTTATTGCTAAAAATACTAACTTCAGACCAGAAGCTAATATTACAAAAGCAGAAGCTGTAGGTATGATTGTTAAAGCTGCTTACGGTTCAGAATATGCTCCAGAAGCTGGAAAAGGTGACTGGCAAAAACAAGTTGTAGATTTTGCTGTAGCTAAAGGTGTTGTTTCAAACTTCACAAACTACACTACTCCTGCAACTAGAGGTTTTGTATTTGAACTTACTGCTAATACTTTAAAAGAAAATAAAGATACTTCATTAGAAGATTTATTAAATCAATTAATGGGTAAAAAAGATGAATCTAAAAAAGAAGAAACTAAAAAACCAGAAAACAATATCGTTAGAAACGATTCTACTTTAGCTGTTACTCTTTCTCCAGAAAACCCAGCTAACGGTATGGTTGTTGCTAATTCAAATAGAGCTGTATTATTAGCTTTTGATGTTACTGCTGGTAAAGAAGATGTTACTTTAAGAAAAGCTTCTTTCAAATTTACTGGTTTAGGTGATTCTAAAATTGTTGAAGATTTAGCTATTTACTCAAATGATGTTAAATTAACTAAAGGTGAACCAAAATTCAACTCTAAACAAGTTGCTGATGTTTCATTTGATAGAAATATTGTTGTAAAAGCTGGTGAAACTAAAACATTATATGTTACTGCTACAATTAAACCAGAAAACGCTTCTGGAAATATTGCTAATGTTTATAATCAAACTGTTAGAGTTTCATTAACTAATTTAGATTCTTCTGCTACAGTTACTGGAGCTTCATTAAATGGTGCTACTTTAACTCCATATGCAGTTGCTAACAGAGGTGCTGTTGAAGTTGATACTACTTCAGCTAACGGTAAAATGGGTATTGGTGAAGAAACTAATCTTTACAACTTCTCAGTTAGAGAATCTAATAAAAAAGAAGATGTTGTTGTTAAATCAGTAACATTTGCTGAAGGTACTACTAATGGTGTAGATTTAGATAACTTAGCTAACTTATCATTAATGGCTAATGGTAAAAAATTAGATGCTAAATTTACTATTCAAAAATCAAAAATTGTTGCTTCTCTTAACCAAGTTGTTAAATCTGGTGAAAAAGTAAACTTTGTATTAAGAGGTGAAGCTACTGATGATTTAAATAAAAGATTAGAATTAAAATTAGATGATGTTTATGCTGTAGGTGCTACTACTGATATAGCTGTTGCTACTACTCCAGCTAAAGCTTATGTAACTACTTCTAAAAATGTAGAAGGTACTGCTGTAAACTTCACATTAGATAGAAATGATGTAAATGAAATTTCTGCTAATACTGATGATGCAAAATTAGGTGATTTAGTATTTGTTACTACTTCAAACTATAATGCTGATATCGAAGTTACTGTTTCTTCTACTGATGTTGAAGAATTAGAATTAGCTTGAGATTTAGGTAAAGCTGATGCTGCTAAAAAAGTATTTACATTTAAAGATGTTCAATTAAATAAAGGTACAACAAAATTACCTTTAACTGCTGATGTTAAAGAAAATGCAACTAACAATAACAGAATCCAAGTTAAAGTTAAAGTTGTAGCTCTAGAAGATGAAACTCTAGGTGAAAAAGTTGCTAACGTTAACAAAGTATTAAACAATGTTGAATTAACTAAATATGTAACTGTTAAAACTTCTGGAATTACTCTTACTGCTGAAAAAGCTAATGTAACAAAAGTTGTTCCAAAAAATAATCAAGAAGTTGTACTTTACAAAGGTAAATTAGACTTAACTGGTGGTGAAAATATCACATTAGAAAACTTAAGATTTGACTCTCAAAATGCTGGTCAAGATTTAAATGACTACATTTCAGGTGCTACTCTAAGTGTTGGTGGTAAAAAATTCTCAGCTGATGTAAACTCAAATAACATTAACGTTTCATCAATCTATGCTGAAATCCAAAAAAATGCTAAAGGTGTAGAAGTATTATTAACTGCTACATTAAAAGATAAAGAATTAACTTCAAATGTTAACTTAAAAGTTGCTCCTGCTGAAATTTCAGCTTCTTCTGATAATGCAAAAGGTAATAGAGCTACTATAGCTACTACAGGATACTATGGAAACAAAGTATCTACTGAAGTTAACTTAACATCTAAAACTACATTAAAAGTTGAAGCTGTTAAAAATGTTGTTAAAGATAATGTATTAGCTGGTAATAAAAATGTAACTTTAGCTGCATTTAAATTAAAAGATACAACTACTGATGTATACTTTAATTCATTAACATTTACTTCTAATCAAGCTAACTTAGCTTCATCTATTTCAAATGTTAAATTAATGGATGGTTCTACTGTAATTTCAAATTCTGCTACATTAGAAGGTGCTACAGTTAAATTTGAAAACTTTACATTACCACAATCTTCAAAAGATAGAAACTTAACAGTTGTTGCTGATGTATCTGCTGTAAGTACTGCAGGTGGTCAAACTTCAACTATCCTAGGTGATGTTACTTTCACAGGTATTGTTGCTGATACAACTGATGCTACTTCTGATGCAAGCTTAGCTACAGTTGCTTCTGAAACAGTTAAAATCGTTCCAGTTGTTGTTACTTACCAAGTTACTGAAAAATATGGTAATGGTCAAACTGAAGCTATAGTTAAAATTAATGTAGATAAAGGTGATAATGAAATTTCAAAAATCTCATTAAAATCTCTAAATTTAACTAATGGTGCAGCTCTTGCATTATTAAAAGTTAATGGAAATGATATTGCTTCTAAAGATGTAACTGCTATTAATGAAGATGTTACTAATCTAAAATCATTTGATGTAAGAATGGTATTAGATGGTGCTGCTGATACTTCAACTATTATTTTAAATAAAGTTGTAACTCATGTAGAATTTGCTGATAATACAGTTGCTGCACAAGATGTAGATTCTGTAAATAAAGATTCAGCTTCTCTAGGTATTTACACTAAAAAATAATAGAAACCTATTAAAAAAAAGACTCTTTCTGAAAAGAAAGGTCTTTTTTTATTTTACTTTTTTCTAGAAAACTGTATAATAAACAAAATAATTTTTTAAATAGTTTTATGGATAATAGTAAAAAAATAATTTATGTATCTTTTTTAATTTTTTTTGTATTTTTAAGCTTTTTGCTTATTTTTATTTACAAAGAAAATAAAAAAATAAAAGAAGAAACTTGAAGTTTTATGACTTGAGTAGTTTCAGAAGAAAAAAAAGAAAAACTTGTTATAAAACTTATTTCAGACAAGAGAAATAAAGAAACAGATTTGACTTCTTATGAATCAGCTTTGAAAAATAATTATGAAGTTTTTGCTTTTTCTACTTTTCAAAAACTTGATTTTTCAGATGATTCTGTAAAAGAGTATTTACAAAAAAACAATATTTCTACTTTGCCTGCTATTATTTTTTCTACAAATGAGTTTGATTTAGAAAAAAAAGTAGATGAATCAGGTTTAGAAATCCCAAACTTGAAAAATTTTTTATCAAAAATGAATACATGAGAATATTTCTTAAATATTTGAGCTGTATATAATCCTTTTACTTCTTCTGATAGATGACTTAGCATTTTAGATAAAAATGCCTTAGAAGCTATAAAAAATGATTCTTTTTTTGAAAACTGAAATGATAAAGAAATAATTTGGTTAGAATATATAGATCTTGCTTGCCCTTTTTGTCAAAAATTTGCAAATTCTGGAATAAAAGAAAAAATTATGAAAGATTATTCAGAAAAAATTTCAAAAACAGTAAATAATTTTAGATTTCATTCTGGAAATCATTATGAAATTTTGGAATGTTTTGCAGAACAAAAATTAAATTATTTTTCTCTAGAAAAACAAGCTTTTTCAAAAAATATTTTTAAAGAAGAAGATTTAAAAAAAGAAGCTTGACTTTTGTGAATTGATACAAAAAAACTAGAAACTTGTTTATCTGAAAATAAATTTTCTAAAAAAGTTGATGATGAAACAAAAAGAGCAATCTCAACTTTTGGTATAAAATCAATCCCAACTTCTGTTTTTATTAACTCAAAAACTTGAGAATATAAAATAATTTCTGGTTTTGATGAATCAAAATGAGAAAAAATATATTTAGATGCTATAGAAGCAGTAAAATAAAAAAGCCTATCAAAGTAGGCTTTTTATTAGTTTTTCATTTTTTCTCCAGTTTTTTTGACTTTTTGCTTTTAGTGCTAAAAAAACTTTTTTTTCAAAAATATTTTCTAGTTCAAGTCTGCTTTCTTTTCATATTTTTGAAATCAAACTTCATCATTTTCATACAACTATATATTTTTGACTTTCTGTTTCAGTGTAAATATAGGCAACAATTCTAAGAATTTCTTCTTTGTCGTCAACTTCTTCAACTCATACATAAACAGAGTGAGGGAGTTCTTCTTTTGTGTTTAAAAAAACTTTTTCTCTTATTATTTCACTTATTCTAAAATAAATATCTTGTTTTGTGTAAAAATCTTCTCAGAAAAAAATCGGTCCAGTTTTTAAAAAACTTTTTGTTTTTTCTAGTAGATTTTCAAATCAAGTTTTATTTATAGAAGAAATTTTTATTATATTTTCAGATTCTGGAATATTTATTTTTGGTTTTAAATCACATTTTGTGTAGACTTTTAAAACTGGTTTTTTAGTTTTTGAAATCAGTTCTTTTATATAATTTTCTTCATCTCATCATTCACGACTTGAGTCTATAAAATAAATAATCAAATCAGAATCCTCTAAGCTTTCTATTGCTACTTCGTTTATTTTTTTATTGAAATCTTTTTCAGATTTATGTATTCCAGGAGTGTCTAAAAAGATAATTTGACTATTTTCATCATTATAAATAGCTAAAACTTTTCTTCTTGTAGTTTGAGGAATATTTGTTGTTATAGAAATTTTTTGTCAAATAAGTGAATTTATAAAAGTAGATTTTCCAGCATTTGGTCTTCATATTATTGCTACATAACCTACTTTTTTTTCTTTTTTTAAGTCAGTTGTATTATTTAGTATTTCTTGTAAGTCTAGTTTTTGCATTGTTTTATTTTTTTATTTTGATAATTCTTTGTTTTCTTTTATATTTTTTGCATCTCTATAATTGTCTACAATGTTTAAAATTTTTCTTTGAGTTTGAATTGTGTCAGAACAATAAGACATTTGTAGAGTAGTTTTACTTCAAGCAGTTTGAATAGAAAGAGTTCAATAATTTAATAAATTTGATAAAAGTCAAGTATTTTTCGAGTTTACTTCTTGAACTTGTCCTAGATTTGTTTCAGTAACTCATCTATTTAAAAAAGCTATTTGTTCTATTCAGATAATTCTATTATTTGTTACGATATACATATCAAGTTCATGATTTAGCCATTCTATAAATAAAAATAAACTAAAAAATAGCCAAATAACTATATTTATGATATTTCACCAAAATCAAAATCCAAAAAGCCACCAAATTATAAAAGTGACAATAAGGCCAGAAAAAAAGTAAATTCCAAGCATTACAAAAACTACCCAGTGTCTTTTTACTGTCATTAAAATTACTTCATCTTCTTTTAAATTTTTTAGTTTTAGCATAAAAATTTTTTTAACAAATATTTGGTTTTTTTATATAAAGAGCCTCAACTTTTTTATTTTGTTTTAACTCTATTTTTTTTATTATATCATAATAATCTATTTTTTCAAGTATTTCGATGTTTTCTAGGTTTCAATCTCAGTTTATTTTTGAAATATTTTTTTCTTTTAGATATTCTAAAATTTTTTCATTTTCTATTATTTCTATAAGACTATTTTTATCTTTTTGAAAAAAACTATCTCTTTTTGAACTAGATTTTATTACAGGAAAATCTTCAAAAAGTTCAAAATAAGAAATAGGAGTTATACTTTTTTTAGTTATAAAATTTATTGTATTTATAGCTAAAACTGCAGTTCTAACTCAAGTGAAGCTTCCAGGTCAATTTACCAAAATAAAATTTTCTATTTCAAAATAATTTAAATTGTTTTCTTTTAAAAAATCTTCAAGTTTTGGTAAAAGTAAACTTGATTCGTTTCATTTTATTTCAAAAAATATTTCATTTATTTTTTCTCTATTTTTGTCAAAAAGTCATAAATAGGCTTTTTTTCATAATGTGTTTATAAAAAGGATCATATTTTTTTGTTTTAGGAAAAATAATTTTTACTTATTTTAATTTTTTTATATAATTTGTAAAATTTTTAATTTATTATTTTTTATATTTTGATAAATTTAGATAAAAAACTTGGAATAAATAAAATTTATACAAATGCTTGAAATGTATTTTCAAAGTCTATTTTACTTTTAAATTTTATAAAAACAAATAATTTTTTGATTTTTGTAGAAAATGAAAAACAATCACTTATTTACAAAAATATTTTATTATTTTTATGACAAAAATCTTTTTTGATGCAAAATTTTTCAGATTTTGTAGATTTTTATTTTAATAAAATTTGAAATTTTATTTATTTTAAGGATTTTTTTAATTTATCTTTTGATGAAAATTTTATAAAAAAATTTACTTTTGAATTAAAAATTTGAGATAAAATAAAGCCTTTTGAATTAACAAAAAAATTAAATGAACTTCAAATAAAATTTTCAGAATATGATGAAAAACAAACTTTTAATCTAAAATGAGAAATTTTTACTTATTTTTTAAATTCTGGAAAAACTCTTAAAATCTCTTTTTGGTGAGATGAAATAGAAGAAATTTTTTTAGGAAATGAAAAAATAGAAAAATTTACTTTTTGATTAAATAAAAATTTTATAGAGTTTGAATATTCTTCAAATTTAAATAATTATTTGCTTAATTTGACACAAAATACAGAAAATTTGATTATTTTGGACAATGTTGATTTTTATAGTTTTTATGATGAAATAATTGAAAATTTAAAAAATTTTATTTCTTTTTCAAACCTTTGACAAAAAGCTATAAGTTTACAAATAGAAGAAATTTATTTTAATAATCTAGATGATTTTAAAAAAGTTTTGGAGCAAAAAAATACTGAAAAATATATTTTTACGAAAAATTTAACAACAGTAAAAAATTTTCTTGAGTTAAATAATCTAGATGAAGTAAAACTTGTAAAAACAGATTTAAACAATTTAAAAAGTTTTAAAACAGAAAAAACTTTTGTTTTTACAGATGATATAATTTCAAAAATTTTTATAAAAAGAAGAGTTAAAAAAACTTTTGCAGAAAATATGGATTTGCTTATGCAAATAAAACCTTGAGACTTTATTGTTCATATTGATCATTGAGTTTGAATATTTTCAGAAATTGTAACAAAAGAGATTCCTGACCAAAATGGAAAAATTTTGAAAAAAGAATATTTGACAATAGAATATAAAAATAATGACAAACTTTTTGTTCCGATTATGGAAGTTTCAAGAGTTTCAAAATATGTTTGAAGTGAAAATCCAAAATTAACAAGTTTGTCTACAAAAGATTGGGATAAAAAATTGGCAAAAGTTTCAGCTGATGTAGAGCAAATAGCTTGAGAATTACTTGAAATTTATGCAAAAAGAAATTTGACAAAATGATTTGCTTTTCTACAAAAAAAATCAGAAGAAAATGAATTTTTTAAAAGTTTCCCTTATATTTATACAGAAGATCAGCATCTTGCTATAGAGGATATTTTTACAGATATGGAAAAAGATATTCCTATGGATAGACTTCTTTGTTGAGATGTTTGATTTTGAAAAACTGAAGTTGCTTTTGCAAGTATTTTCAAGGCTTTAATAAATGAAAAACAAGCTGCACTTATTTCACCTTTGGTTGTTTTGGCTTATGAGCATTTTGAAAAAGCAAAAGAAAGATTCAAAGATTTTCCTTTTAATATAGAGATTTTAACAAGATTTGAAAAACCTTCAGTTATAAAGTCAAATTTACAAAAACTAAAAGAATGAAAAATTGATTTGATTATTTGAACACATAGACTTTTGAGTGAAGATGTACAATTCAAAAATCTTTGACTTTTAGTTATAGATGAAGAACATAAATTTTGAGTAAAAGACAAAGAAAAAATAAAAAGATTAAAATGAAATATTGATATTTTATCTATGTCTGCAACACCTATTCCAAGAAGCTTAAATATGGCTTTAAATTGACTTAGACAAGTTTCAATGTTGACAACTCCACCAGTTTGAAAACAAGAAATTCAGACAATTATTTCAGATTTTAATGATTGACTTATTTTTGATGCTTGTAAAAGAGAATTTGATAGGTGATGACAAGTTTTTTTTATACATAACAGAGTTGAAACAATTTTAAATTTACAAGCTTATTTAGAAAAAATTTTACCTTGAAAAAAAATTCTTGTTGTTCATTGACAACTTCAGTGAGATAATCTTGAAAAAAGAATTTTAGAATTCAAAAAAAGACAATATGATGTTTTACTTTCTACAACTGTTATAGAAAATGGAATAGATTTTCAAAATGTAAATACAATTTTTATAAATGATTCTATAAATTTCTGAATAAGTCAAATCCATCAACTGAGATGAAGAGTTGGAAGATGACAAAATAAATGATATTGTTATCTACTTTTTAATAAAGATAGAATAAAAGAAGATGCTGCAAAAAGACTAAAAACAATAGTTGATTATAGTCACTTATGAGCTTGATTTGAACTTGCTGTCAAAGATTTAGAAATAAGATGATGATGAGATATTTTATGAATTAGACAAAGTTGAAGTAGTAGTGAAGTTTGACTAAATTTATTTTTAGAAATGTTGGAAGATAAAATTTCAGAACTAAAAAATGAGTGATTTGATCAAGAAGAAATAAAAAAAGAAAAAAGAATTTCTACAGTTGTCGATTTAAATATTGATGCATTTTTAGAAGAAAGCTTATTTTCTTCTGAACTTGATAAAATAAATTTTTATAGGGAAATAGAATCGGTAAAAACTATAGAAGAGCTTGATTTTATAAAAAGAGATTTTTTTGATATAAATGAAAATATTTCAGATTCTACAAAAAATTTCTTTGATTTACTTTTTTTGAAAATAAAATGTTATAACTATAAAATTTCTTCTCTAAAAAAAGTTTGAATAAATTATCAAATAGAATTTGAAGAAAACTCAAATTTAGAAGATGTAAAAGAGTTTTTAAGACTTGATAAAGAAGTGAAATTTTCTTTTGTAGATGCAAAAAAAATAAGAACTGAAGTAAAAAAATTTGCAAATACAGAAAAATTTGTAAAATATATGTTAGATATTTTTTGAAATAATTTGGAAAATAAACCAAAAAAAATTAAACTCAAAAAATAAATATATTTTTAATTTATATAAAAATGACAATCTTAAGATTAAGAAAAATTTTTCTAGTTTTAGTTTTGATTTTTGTTTTAGCTTCTTGTGCTGAAAAACTAAAAAATGAAACAAATACTTGAACTATAAAAACTTGAATTGTAGAAACTTCTACATGAAATTTAGAAAATAATATATATAAAATGAAAACAAAAAAAGATTTACAAAACTGAGATGTAGTTGCTTTTGTAAAAACTACAAAATGACAGTTTGAAATATTTTTGGAAACAAAAAAGGCTCCTGTAACTACAGCAAATTTTATAGGTCTAGCTAAAAAATGATATTATAATGGAATAATTTTTCATAGAGTTATAAAGGATTTTATGATTCAATGATGAGATCCAACATGAACAGGAATGGGATGAAAGAGTATTTATGGAGAAAAATTTAATGATGAATTTGATAAAGATTTGAAAAATGATAAGTTTACAATCTCAATGGCAAATTCTTGAAAAAATACAAACTGAAGTCAATTTTTTATAAATGTTGCTGATAATAATTATTTAGATTTTAAACATTCTGTTTTTGGCTATGTTATTGATGGAACTGATAATGTTTTAAATATCTCGAAAGTAAAAACTAATTCAGGAGATAAACCAGAAAAAGAAGTAAAAATTATTTCTATAGAAATAAAAGAATACAAAGATTGAAAATTTGTAGATTATTCTTTTGATGAGAAAAAATCAGTTGAAGATTATAAAAAAGTTCTGGAAGAAAAGAAAAATTCTCCAATAAAATCTGGTGATAAAGTTTCAGTTCATTATACTTGAACATTTGAAAATTGAGAAAAATTTGACTCAAGTTATGATAGAAATTCTCCAATAGAATTTACAGTTTGAGCTTGACAAATGATTTCAGGTTTTGATGAAGCAGTAGTTTGAATGAAAGTTTGAGAAAAAAAATCTATTGTTTTACCTCCAGAAAAAGCATATTGAAAATATGATGAAACTAAAAAACAGGTTGTTCCAAGATCTGATTTAAAATCTTTTGAAGAAGCTGGAATAAAATTGGAAAAATGAGTAAAACTTCCAACTCAATTTTGAAATTTAGAAATTTTAGAAGCTGATGATAAAAATATTACAATTGATTTAAACTGAGAAATGGCTGGAAAAACTTTGAAATTTGATATAGAAATAGTTTCAAAAAATTAAAAAAAGATTCTATAAAGAATCTTTTTTTTGTTCTATAAACATAGCATCTCAAAAAGAAAAAAATCTAAATTTATTTTCTATTGCGTAATTGTAAGCTTTTTTTATAAATTCTTTTCAGGCAAAACTTGAAACAAGCATTAAAAGAGTAGATTTTGGTAAGTGAAAATTTGTTATTATTGCATCTACAAATTTCCATTTATATCAAGGATAAATAAAAATATTTGTATCTTTTTTTCAAGAATGTAAAATTCAATTTTCATCAGAAAAGCTTTCTAAAACTCTGATTGAAGTTGTTCAAACTGAAATAATTCTTTTTCAAGATTTTTTATATTCATTTAATCTTTCTACTGTTTTTTCTTCAAGCTCTATATATTCAGAATGCATTTTGTGCTCTAAAATATTTTCTGTTTCTACATTTTTAAAAGTTCCAAGTCAAACATGAAGCAAAACTTTTTCTATTTTTACTCATTTTTTTTCTATTTTCTCAAGTAATTCTTTTGTAAAATGAAGTCAAGCAGTTGGAGTAGCAACACTTCAGGAAATTTCATTAAAAACAGTTTGATATCTACTAGCATCTTGATGATTATCTTTTATATATGGAGGAAGTGGAATATTTCATAATTTTTCAATTATGTTTAAAAAATCAACTCATCATTTATTAAAACTTACTATTCTTCAAGCTTCAGAAATCTCTTTTATTTCTGCATTTAAAATATTTTCTTCTCAGATATAAAAAGAAATTTTTTTTCAAGGTTTTAATTTTCTTCCAGGATATACAAGGCAATCCCAAGAATTATTATTTATTTGCTTATGAAGAAAAATTTCACAAATTTTATTTTTGTCATTTTCTATAAATCAATTTAATCTTGCATTTATAACTCTTGTTTTATTTAAAACTAAAACATCATTTTCTCATAAATCTTCTAAAATCTCAAAAAATTTTTTTTCTTCGATTTTTTCATTGTTTGGATTTATTTTTAAAAGTCTACTGTGATCTCTAGGTTCAACTGCTTCTTGTGCTATAAGTTCTTCTGGAAGAAAATAATCAAATTCTTTTAATTGCATTTTTATAAATAAAAAAATAATTTTCCTTATTTTAAGAAAAATTATTTTTTTTTCAAGCATTTTTTAAGCTTTGTTTGATAAAGTTATATTTTTATCTAAAAAACTAAAATTTACATCTCATTTTTTTAATTTACCTCATTCAAAAAATTTTAAATGACAAGCTGTTTTTATTCATTCTTCATCTTTATATCAATTTATTAGAATTTCTTCTATTGTTTGTCATAATTTATAAAAACTTGGTCATTTTCAAAAATCAGCTGCAGTTGCATCTTTTTTTAAGATTCATTTAAAACTACTAAGTTTTTCAAAAATTTCTTTTCAACCATAAAATTCAGAACTATCTCAATTTTCTCAAATTATTTTTAAATCTCAATTATCTTTTAATGTTAATTTAAATTTTTGTCAATTATTTTTTAAAACAAAATCAATTTTTGTAGTTCATATTTTTAATCATTCTTCTTCTTTTATTTCAAAATTTTCTTTTTTCTCTTCAGTTTTTTGTTTTTCAGCTTGATTATGTTTATTTTCTTCTTTATTTTCCTTTTTATTTTCTGTTATTTCTGTTTTATTTTCAGAATCTCAAGTTATATTTTTTATAAAATTTTCTATTGTTAAATTTTGATTTTCTTCTTTTTCTTCTGAAAAATCACTAAAAATAGAAACTAAAAATTTTAGATTTTGAAAATTTATATTTCAATTATTATCTGATAATTCAGCTTTTTCTCAAAGTCTTTTTATATTTTTATTTTTTACAAAATTTGCAAAAAGAGAGTTTTTATCAAAAAAATTTTCTATATTTTTTCAAAAATCTTCATCTTTTTCAGTTTTTGAAATTCATTTCAAAGAATTTATAAATCAATAATCAAGATTTCATTCTTTATCTTTTCAAAAATTTTCTGGAATTTTTAATCAATTCAAAAAACTTCACTTTTCAGAAATTTTTAAAATAACATCTTGTAAAAGGTTGTTTTCTGAATTTTTTAAGAAATCAAAATTTCATTTTAAAAAATCGATTATAGATTTTATAAATGATCAAATAAAAGGAATTGAGTACAGAGATTCTATATTTTTAAAAAAATCAAAATTAGAATTTCCTAATAAATTATCAATAGGATTTTTATTTGAATTTTCTTTTATTTTATTTTTATTTTTCTCAAAAAAAGAACTTATTTGGTTATTTTGTATAGATTCTCTTAAATTTTCAAGTTCATCTTTTGTAATAATTCTTTTTAAAATTTCATCATTTTTCTTTTTATTTTCTAGAAATGAAATCATTTTTTCTTTTTCTTCTGGATTTAATTTTCCTCAATTTATTTCTATATTACTTTCTCATACTTTTATAATTTCTTTTTGTTTTTCCATTATTTTTGTTTTATAAAAAATATATTTTACTTATTTTACCATAATTTTTCTAAAAAAATCAAATATTTTATTGCAAATTTTAAAAAATTAAATATTCTATAACAAATTTATAAAAAAATAAAAAATATATGCTTTTAAATGTTTTTAAATATTCTGCAAAAAATATTTTAAGAAATAAGTTTTTAACTATTTCTACTATTCTTGTATTAACTCTTTTGATGTTTTTTATCAATGTTTTGCAAATTTTGGATAATTTATCTGCAAAAGTTATATCAGAAATAAATTCAAAACTTTCTATTTCTCTTTATTTAAAGGATGAATTTAATGATAAATCGATAGAAGTTACAACTCTCAAAAATAATATTCTTTCTGTAAATAAAGATATAAAATTTGATTATAAAACAAAAGAAAAAATTTTACAAGAAATGAAATTAAAAGATCCAGATGTTGCAAAAATTTTGGAAAGTGAAAATCCTTTACCAGAAACTATAACTTTATCAAATATTTCTTTAGAAGATTATGAAAAAGTAAATAGTTTTGTAGAAAATCAATTATCTATTTTTATAAATAATCAAGAAGAGGATTATTTTGCAAATTATACAACTCAATATAAAAGAATAATTCAAGTTATAAGTTTTTTGGATTCTTGGGATATTTGATTTAAAATTGTTGTTTTATCATTTTTTGTTTCTATTGCGATTATTACTTATAGTGTGATTTGAAATTTTATTTATTATTTTAGAAATGAAATTTATATAACAAGATTAGTTTGAGGAGCTAAAAGTTTTATATATTGACCATTTATTTTACAATGAATTGTTTATTCTATAATATCTTTTTTCATTAGTATATTTTTATTTTCTATTTTATTAAAAAATTTAAATCTAGCTTTTTGAGAATTCTTTGATTTTTATATTGATGCAAATATTATACTTTTAGAACTTTTTATATTTATTTTTATGTGAGCTATAAGTTGATATCTTTCTTCAAAAAAATATTTAAAGCAATTATAAAATATAAAAAATTTGTACAATTTTTTCAAAAAGACAATAAATTTTATTGTCTTTTTTTCTTTATTTTAAGCTGAAGAAATAAAAAAATAAAAAAAAGTTAAAAAAAAACTTGCAAATAAAAAAAAAATTCATATAATTCCAGCACTTCGAAATAAATGGATGCGTAGCTCAGCTGGTTAGAGCGCTGCACTGTCACTGCAGAGGTCGCGGGTTCGAGTCCCGTCGTGTCCGCCATAAAAAGTTACAACACAGCACAATGTTGCTTAACAAGTAGAAAGTTTAAAATAGCTATGTTTTGCTAACTTTGTATTGAACTTTTTTGTATACTTTTTGTAATGGGGTCTTAGCTCAGTTGGCTAGAGCGCCTGCTTTGCACGCAGGAGGTCAGGGGTTCGACTCCCCTAGACTCCACCATTATAAAAGAAAATTAAAAGTGGTAAAATTTGAAAAATGGTAATTATAATTTTTCAAAATATATTTTACCATTTTACCATTTTAAATTTTATTAATTATAATATGCCTGCAAATAAAAGACCTAGAAGATTAAATTATGCAGTAAATAAAAAAAGAACTGTAGCTTGAGGAAAAGTTGGGAAAACAATTTCTCATTATCAAAAACTATTAAAAAGAGTAGCTTTTGAAGGAGAAACAAAATGGTTAAAAAATGCTTTAGCTGTAGCTACTGCAAAATTAAATAAATATAAAATAAATCTTAACAAAATATAATTATGTCAAGATTAACTAGTAATGCTCATAGAAAACTTAAAAGAACAATTAGAAAAATTGAAAAAAAAGTTAGAAAAATGAGAAAAAATGGATAAAACTTGATTTTATCAAAAAAATAATTAAAATAAAAATACTTTATATATATAATAATAAAACATATGGCTTTTGATAGATCTAAACCACATATGAATATTGGTACTATTGGTCATGTAGATCATGGTAAAACTACTACTACAGCTGCTATTTCTGCTGTATTATATACAAAATTTGGTGGAGGTGAATGAGTAAGAGATTTTGCTTCTATTGATAATGCTCCAGAAGAAAGAGCTAGAGGTATCACTATCAATACTTCTCATGTTGAATATGAAACTGCTAATAGACACTATGCACATGTAGATTGCCCTTGACATGCTGACTATGTTAAAAATATGATTACTGGTGCTGCTCAAATGGATGCTGCTATTCTTATAGTTGCTGCTACTGATGGTCCTATGGCACAAACTAGAGAACATATTCTATTATCTAGACAAGTGGGTGTTCCATATATCGTTGTATTTATGAATAAATGTGATATGGTTGATGATGCTGAAATGTTAGATTTAGTAGAAATGGAAATTAGAGATTTGTTATCTAAATATGATTTCCCAGGAGATGATACTCCAATCATAAGAGGTTCTGGTTTAACTGCTCTTGAAAATCCTGCTGATATGGATAAAGAATGGGGAGCAAAAACTATTCTAGAGTTATTTGACGCTATTGAAGAATTTGTTCCAGTTCCAGAAAGACCAACTGATAAAGATTTCTTAATGCCTATTGAAGATGTATTCTCTATTAAAGGTAGAGGTACTGTAGTAACTGGTAAAATTGAAACAGGTGTTGTTAAAGTTGGTGACGAAGTTGAAATCGTTGGTATTAAAGATACAAGAAAATCAACTGTTACTGGTGTTGAAATGTTTCATAAATTATTGGATCAAGGTCAAGCTGGTGATAATGCTGGTATTTTGTTAAGAGGTATTGAAAGAGATGATGTTGAAAGAGGTCAAGTTCTTGCTAAACCAGGAAGTATTAAACCTCACACTGAATTTGAATCAGAAGTTTATGTTCTTACTAAAGATGAAGGTGGTAGACATACTCCATTCTTTAAAGGTTATAAACCACAATTTTACTTCAGAACTACTGATGTAACTGGTGATATTGAGTTACCAGCTGGTGTAGAAATGGTTATGCCTGGTGATAACATTAAAATGACTGTTAAATTACAATCTCCAATTGCGATGACTGAATGATTAAGATTTGCGATCAGAGAAGGTGGTAGAACTGTAGGTTCTTGAGTTGTATCTAGAGTTATAGCTTAATTTCCTTAAAAATATAATTTGATAATCTCAATACTATTCTATTTTGGATAGTATTGAGTAATTAAATTATATTTTGTTTAAAAAATTTATTTATATTTTATATTAGTATGGCTAAAAAAACTGAAAAAAAAATTAGAATTAGTATGGAAGCTTTTGAACATAAAATCTTAGATGAAGCTGTGAAAAAAATAGTTAATGTTCTTAAAGATTCAGGAGTAAAAGTTGCTGGACCAATTCCACTTCCTACTAAAATAGATAAAATAACTGTTAATAGATCCACTTTTGTTAACAAAGATGCTAGAGAGCAATTTGAAATTAGAAGACATAAAAGAATTATAGATATTGTAGAACCTACTTCTCAAACTATGGAAATGTTACAAGATTTAAGTATTCCAAATGGAGTTGGTATTGAAATAAAAGCTTAATTTGAAGTTGTATTATTGTTTAAATTATTAATCTGAAAAATAATGTCTAGAGTATGTGAAATAACATGAAAAAGAACTTCGGTATGAAATAATAGATCTCATTCAATGAGAGCTACAAAAAGAAAATTTTATCCAAATCTTTTTTATAAAAATATAACAGATCCTGAAACAGGAATAGTTTATAGAATTAAAGTTTCAGCTAAAGGATTGAAAACTTTAAGAAAAAAGTGAATTATTTAATATAAATAGAACAAAAGTTCTATTTATGCCCAGGTGGTGGAATCGGTAGACACGCAGGACTTAAAATCCTGTTCCATCCTGGAGTGCGGGTTCGATTCCCGCCCTGGGCACCATTTAAAAAACTAAAAATTAAATTGAAAGTTATAAGTTAAAAATGTAAAATTTTTTGATTTTGAACTCTCAATTTATGCTAATAAATAATAATTTATAATTTAGATTAAAAAAACTATGTTGAAAATAAGATTATCTAGAGCAGGTAAAAAAGATATGCCTTTTTTTAGAGTTGTTTTGACTGAACATACTGCAGCAGCTAAACATTGATATAAAGAAGTTTTAGGTTTTTATAATCCACTTACAAAAGAATTTAATATAAAAGACTTAGAAAAAATAAAAAAATATTTATCAAATGGTGTTCAATTTTCTCCAAGAGTTGAAAAATTGATTAAAGTTAATAACATATCTTTATAGTTAATAATCCTTCAACTTATGAAGGATTATTATTTTATATTATAACTATTTAAAATATGAATGAAGTTCAATTCTTAGATTATATAATAAAATCTATAGTTTTTGATAAAGATAATGTAAAAATAGAAAGAAAAGAAGATGAATTGTGAATACTTTTAACTTTGTCAGTTAGTAAAGATGATATGTGAACTATAATTTGAAAAAATGGAAATACTATAAATAGTATTAGAACTATTATAAGAATTTTTGGTTTACAAATAAATAAAAAAATAAACATTAAAGTATTAGATTAGTAATAAATAAAATATGAATATTTTTACCACAACGTATGCTTACAATTCTGTAGCACTTAATTCTACAACAGCTCCTATTTTTCAAAATACTACAGACCCAGGAGATTTAGTTCTTCTTATAATTTCTGTTTTTGTTTTAGTTTCTGGAGTATTATCAATTATGTTTATTTTATGGTGAGGACTTCTTATGATTTTATCTGGATGAAAAGAAGATAAAATAAAACCAGCTTTAAATACTATAAGATATGCTATTTTGTGAATAATTATAACAGTTATTACTATATTTTTATTCCCTATTTTATGAAGACTTCTTTGAATAGATGTAGAAAAATATGCTAAACCACAAAGAATTTTTGAGAAAATAGAAGAATTATGAAATAATATTTTTTGATCATGAAATAATTCTGTAATTATAACAAATTCTAGGAATGATGAATTACCATCAGATTTTACTACAGATTTATAATAAAAAACTACTTTTTAAAAAGTAGTTTTTTATTTTGTTTTATCAGGGTGTTTTTTAAAAATAAAGTATATCCATCTTTCAAAAATACTTAAATCATCTATTTTTAGTTCTAATTCATCTTTAGTAATAATTTTTTCTTTTTCTGTAAAATCTTTCTTTGTTGTATATTTATTAAAACTTTCTTCACTAGTAAAATATACTACATCCTCTCAATTATTTTTAAAAGATTGTTGTTCCTTTAAAATTCTATTTTTATATGCTTTAGATGTTTTATATTCTATGACTTTTTTAGCTGATTCTATTTCAGATTCTAGTTTTATAGTTAAATTTTCTATAAATTTTATATCAAGATTTATTTTGTATTCTTTTATTGTAAAAGAAATAATCAAGTATCATAATAAAAAAATTATAACAATTAATGATATAAAAATATATTCTTTCTTCATATTCTTGTAATTTTATTAAAAATATAGTAAAATTTATTTAAATTTATTATATAATACTCAAAAATGCTAAAAAATAAAAAAATTTTTATATATTTAGTTATTTTTTTTATATTTTCTATTATATTTATTTGAATCTTAACTTCAATATTTTTTAAATGAATTGATAGAAATACCTATTTAGAGCTTATTTCAGGGGAATGATATTTAAATGAAAAAGCTTTATCAATATGAAATAAAGAAAAACTTTCTGAAAATGATATTATAGAAACAAAAACACCAGACTCTTTGGCTATTATAGAATGGTGAGATTGAAGCATTACTAGACTTTGATGAAATTCTAAAATGCAAATCAGAGAACAATTTATTTCTAAAAATAAAGATGATATAAAAATTGCTTTTAATTTATTTTCTTGAAAAAGTTGGTCAAATGTAATTTCATATTTATGAGAAGATTCTTATTTTAAACAAAGTTTTTCAGATACAGAAGCTGCTGTAAGATGAACAATTTTTACTGTAGATTTGGAAAATGATTATGTTCAAGTAGAAAAACATAAAGTTGATTTAGTTAGTGAATCTAAATGAGAAACTGAAATTTTAGAAAATAAGCAATTACAAATCTCAAATTTTAAATTTATTTCATTTGAAGATTTTATAAAATATTTTAAAGATAAAAATTTCTTTAATTTAAATTTAGAACTTGATAAAGAATTTTTTATTAAAAAATCATTAGAGTTACAAAATAGTGTAAAAGATATCTTAAATTATACTTCTATGAAATTTAATGATTTAACTAAAGAACAAAGAGAAAAATTATATAGTGAAATTTTATTAAAATATCAAGATATAAATTTTGTTTCTTTAGTTGATTCTGAAAAATTATTTGGATTAAAAATAGCTTTGAAAGAAAAATTGATTGAACTTGCACCAGAAAATAGTAAATGATGAATTTTGAATACTTTATCATATGATTTGCAAGATATTTTTAAGAAACAAGATTTTACAAATTTTGAACAAATTACAAATATTTTGATAAAAAATGAAAAATATATAGATGTAAATAAATTTTTTAATAATATTAACTTAAATTTTAATATTAAAGAAGTTTTAAATAAATGAATTGATATATTTGAAGAATTTAAAGAAACAGTCTTTAAATCTCAAAATTTTAAAGAATGGTTAGATGTTTGAAAAAATATTGCAGATTGAATTTGAAGAGAAACTCAAAAAGCTATAGAGAATCAAAAATGAGTTTTCTTAGAAATTTGGGATTTTATAAAAAATATTTTTAATTAGTTAATTATGTTAAAAAAAATATTAAAAAGTAGAGAATTTTTAAGTATATTTTTTGCTTTTGTAATTTTTATTTCTATTTTTACAACATCATTTTTATTTGAACCTATAAATGAAAGATTGATTCCTTCAATGGTTTCTTTATCGAATAATTTTGTAAAATCTTGAAATAGCTCAAGAAATATTTTAAATGAAAATATTGTTGTTTTAAAAATAGATGAAAAAACAACAGATGAATTGTGAAGATTTCCTTTTGATAGAAAAGTTTATAAAAAAGTTATTGAAAATTTAAATAATTGATGAGCTTCTGTTATTTGATTTGATATAATTTTTGCTGATAAATCAAATGAAGAAAGTGATAAAATTTTATCTGATGCTATAAAAAATGCTTGAAATATTGTTTTATGATCTGCAATTGTAGAAAAAGCAACAACAAATAAAATAATTAGTGTTATAGAAAAACCACTTGAAGAATTTGTAAAAAATGCTTATGATATTTGATTTTTTCAACCAAATCTTACAAAAAATACTCAAATAGCTTTAACATTTTCTCCTTTCAAGGAAAATTTTCCAGATAAAAATTATAATATTTCTACTTATAATCATTTTGCACTTTCTTTAGTAAAATGATATTTAAGTAAAAAATATAAATCTTTTTGAGTAGAAAAAGATTTTAGAAAAAATTTTTATAGTGATGATTATAAATTTTATTATACAGAAGATAAAACAAAAGGAATTCCATATGCTTCAAAAAAGACAGAATGAGTTTTTATAAATTATTTAAAACCAAATAGAATTCCATATTTTGAAACATATTCTTTTATAGATGTTTATAATTGAAAAATTGATCCAAGAAAATTTAAAGATAAAATTATTATTATTTGAACAACAGCAAAAGGGATAAAAGATATATTTTTTACTACAAATGATATAGAATATTGAGTTTTTGTTCAAGCAAATATTGTAAATACAATTTTAAATCAAAATTATTTAACTTATTTCAATGAAAATTTAGAGTGGGTTTTAGTATTTTTGGTAATAATTTTATCAATTTATTTCTCTATGTCAGATTCTGGTAGAGTTTCTATGTTTGCAAATTTGTGAATAGCTTGAATGTTTTTGTTTATCTATCCAACAATTTCTATTATTTTTATGCAAAATATTTATAAGCATTTGTTTGAATTGTTTTTAGCTTTACCTTTTGCTATAACTATTTGAAATGTTATAAAATATTTATTTGAAAATAAAAATAAATGAAAATTAAGTAAAGCTTTATCAGAATATGTTTCAAAAGCTATTGTAAAAGAAATTTTATCAAATTCTTGAGATATAAAGCTTGATTGAGATCTGAAAAAACTTACAATCTTTTTCTCTGATATTGAGTGATTTACTACAATTTCAGAAAAATTTTCTCCAGAAGAATTAATTACATTTTTGAGAAAGTATTTATCTTATATGTCAAATATTATTTTAGATAATCAATGATTTATAAATAAATATGAATGAGATGCAATTATGGCACTTTGGTGAGCTTTTTCACATCATTCTGAACTTGATTGATATAATGCTTGTTTATCAGCAATAAGACAACAAGAATTATTAAAAGATTTGAATAAAACTTGGTCAGAAGAATGATTTCCTCCAATAAGAGCTAGAATTTGACTTCATACTTGAGAAGCAATTGTTTGAAATATTTGATCTGTTTGAAGAAAAATAGAATTTTCAGCTTTTTGAGATTCTGTAAATCTTGGTTCTCGCTTAGAATGAGTAAATAAATTTTATGGAACTTTTATTTGTGCTTCAGAAGTAGTTTATGAAGAAAATAAAGAAAAATTTGATTTTAGATTTTTAGATAAAATAAAAGTAAAATGAAAAGATAAACCAATAAAAATTTATGAATTATTATCTTTGAAATGAGAATTAGATGAAACTAGAGCAAAAATTGTAAAATGTTTTGATAAAGCAATGGAGAAATATTTTTCTAAAGATTTTGAATCTGCTAAAAAAATGTTTGAAGAAATTTTTACAAAATATCAAGATCCACCAAGTAAAACTTATATCTTAAGATGTGAATTTTATATACAAAACCCTTGAGAAATAACAGAAGATTTAGTATGGAAGTTTGATTCTAAATAAAAAGTCAAAAAAAAATTTGACTTTTTATTTTTTTCTATATAATACATATACACAAACAAGAGATAAGTGGCTATCGTCTAGTGGTTAGGACATCGGGTTTTCATCCCGGTAACCGGGGTTCGATTCCCCGTAGCCATGCCATTAAAAACTAAATATTTTTTTCAAGGTAGATATCTCTAACTTGAAAATTTTTTGTTTATAGCGGAGTAGAGAAGTGGTATCTCGTCGGGCTCATAACCCGAAGATCACAGGTTCAATTCCTGTCTCCGCAACCAAATTTTTCTCACCAAAAAAGCCTTTTTAAAAGGCTTTTTTTTATTTTTTACACAAATATCCAAGGTGCAATTAATTGTAATATTCTTCATGCTAAGAAAAGTATAATCAACCCAAAAATTATTTGTTTTATCCATTTTTTAGCTGATTCTTTCATTGAGTTATCTATTCATCATAAACTGTACATTATTCAAGCTATTGTTATAATCATAACTCAAACAACAGTTGTAATAAATGTAAAATATTTGATTATATCTCAAACCATTCTCATAACTCATTTTGTTGATTTAGGAACCTTGCATTCATAAACAAGATTTTTTCATTGTAATCAGCTTGAGGCAGGAGTACAATCGATCCCTGGTACTGGAGTACTAGTTTTTACAACTATACAATGAGAATCTCATCAATCAATTGATTCACAAGATGATTTTGGAGTATCTTCTCATTCTGCATTTGTTACACCAAAGCAACAGAAAAATATCAATCCTAATAGTAAAATTTTTTTCATATTTTAAAATTTTAATAAACTAATATCGTTTAATAACACATATAAACAAAGTAATATTACAACTCAAACAGAAGTATTTATTATAATATTTTTTCATTTTTTTGTTTTTCCTTCATCTCAATTTGAGAAAATATAATAATATCAAGCAAGAGTAAGGAAAAATAGAGCAATTGGTGCAGATATATATAAAGCTAAATTAGCAACTTGAGAGAAAATATTTGTAGATAATTCATCTATACTTCAACTCCACAGGAAGCTTTTCCATAATTCTATAAATCATAAGAAAATCAATGCTAAAACAACTCATTTTATTTTTCATTTTGATTTATCAAAAGCATTGTCATTATTTCTAGCTCAAGTTATAAGTTTTATTCATTCTAAAACTAGAATAAAAATAGAAACTCAAAGAATTAAAATTTCTAAAGCTGTTAGAATATTTTGTAAAATAATAGAAAAACCACTTAGGTTTACAAAATTCCAATCTCATCTATTTGTAGCAATCTGATCATAAATAAATTTTGGAAAATTTATAAAAATTATTCAAATAAGAGCATACCGAAAACTTCTTTTTGCTTTTGATAAACTATCATCATCTGTTCACATCGACATAACCATTCTTACTCAAGAATAAATTATCAAAGTAATTAAAACAGCTGAAAAAATATATCTTACCCAATCTATGATTTTCCATCAAGTTGATTCAATTGTATCTTTTAAAGTTTTTTCTTCATTATTTACATTTTTTATATCATTAAATCATTTTATATTTTCAGCAAAACTAATATTATTATTCATTGCAAAAAAACTTATTGCTATAGTTAATGATATTATTATTTTTTTTAAAATTTTCATATTAAAAATTATTAATAGAAGGTAAAAAGAAAGTTAAGATAAGGTAATTCATAACTAAAATACCAATACCTATAGTTATATATAAAATAGAACTTTTTCATTTTTTGATTTTTTCTTCATCTCATCTAGAAAAAATTATATTTAATCAAGCATATATAATCATAATAACTACTCAAATTCAGACAAAGCTATTTATCCAAGTTATTCATGTTATTATAATATTTGAAACATTAGAAATATTTGTTTCTTTGTTACAAATAGATAAGCTTAGTCCTAGAGTTGAACATCTTCAGTAAATTGCATTTACTAGAGTTGATGCTACTTTTATTAAAACAAAACCAAAAATTGAGAAAAATATTGTATTTTTTCAATGATCTAAAGCTTTTTCATCTCAGTTTGAAGAAATCAATTTGAAAAAAGCATAAATTCAAACAAGTATAAATAAAAATGAAGCTCAAGTTTCAAGCAAATTTATAAAAGGTACGACAATATTTTCTATAATATTTTTACTTATTTCAGAAAAGAGATTTGTATTTGTATAATCTGTAACTATTTCATTGTATCTTGGACCATTTCAAGTTGGTCTAAAAATAGAAGCTACAAAATAAGAAGCTATCTTTGTTACAATAAGTCAAATACTTATCCAAACAAAACCTTTTTTAAAATTTCATAATTCTGAATCAGAATCATCAGCTAAAATAAGTTTTATACAAATAATTACAAAATAGATAGAAGCTAATACAAAAGCAATATTTATAAATTGGTTATTTATCATCATTATTGTTTCATAGATTCAATCTCATCAGCTTAAATTTCAAATCATTCAGCTATCTTGGTCTGTTTTTATTTTTTCTAAAAGATTTGTAGTAGCAAAAGCTGAACTAAAAGTTAGAAGAAATCAGCTTATTAAAAATAAAAATTTTGATAATTTTTTCATTTATTTTTATTAATTTTTAAATATTTTTATAATTTTATCATAATTGTTTTTTATTTGCAAAAAATAATTATTTTTTAAGAAAAAAACTCTAAAAAATTTTTAGAGTTTTTAATTTGATTGAATTCAAAGTCTAGCTTCGATTTCCATATCAACATATTTTCTTTTTCTTCAATATTTTTTTCTAGAATATTCTTTTATTATACTTGCAATTTTTTCAGATTTATAGTTATTATCCCAAATAGTTTTTAGATCAAATGGTCTTGTTGTTGCATTGTCTATATTTAGTTTACAATAAGCTGTAAAGTTTGCAATTCAGATAATATCTTGTTGTGATAATAAAGGAGCATATTCTTTTTCCATATATTCAGCATCTTCTGCACCTACTTTGAAAGACATAATGGTTCAGGCATTACCAAAAACTGCATCTTTAATAGATGGTTTATCTCATTTTTGTCAAGATTTTCATCAAATTTGTGCAATAAATTGGTGTGCCATAATTAAAGCAAGGTGATATTTTCTAGCTTCTGATAAAATTTCTCAAAATGTATCTGTTGCAAAGTTTTGGAACTCATCAACGTACATGAAAAAATCTTTTCTTTCAGATTCTGGGATATCTGCTCTAGACATGGCTGCCATATTTATTTTTGATACAAATATCAAACCTAAAAGTTGCGCATTTAAAGCTCAAATTTTACCTTTTGACAAGTTCACTAAAAGAATTTTTCTACTGTCCATCATCTCTCTTATATTAAAAGCAGATTTTGGTTGTCAAATAATATTTCTTATAGTTGTATTTGTAATAAAAGGACCAAATTTAGAAGAGAAATAAGGAATCATTTCTTGTTTTTCTCTATCTCAAGTATTTGCATATTCATGATCCCAAAAAGATTTTACAACTGGATTTTTTACTTTTGAAGTTTTGTATTTCATAAAAGCATCATCTGTAAACAATCTAGGAACATCGATAAGAGTTCATCAATCTTCTACATCTTCCATAAGTGTCAAACATCAGTTTCTGAAATAATGTTGAATTCTTGGACCAAAAACTTCGTCACCAAAAATTTTTATAAAAATTTCTGTTGCATCAAGAGCAGCTCTGTCCATTTCTCTTTTTCTTATTTCTGGATCATCTGAAATAACTTCAAGCATATTTAATCCCATTGGTCTTTCATCATCTGCTGGGTCAAAAATAATTACATCTTTTGCTCTTTCTTTTGGTGTAAAAGCTAATACATCTTCTACTAAATCTCAGTGAGGGTCAATAACACAAACTCAGTCACCATTCCGCACATCTTGCCTAGCTAAATATCAAATGAAAACAGACTTACCTCAACCAGATTTTCAAATAATATAATGATGTCTTCATCTATCTTTTCTACTAAAATAAATAGGAGTTTTTTTGTTTCTATATTCATTCCATCACAATAAAACTCAGTCTTTATAGACAGGAAATCCTCAAAGATGTCTATGAACTTCTTTTTCTATTCACATTTCATCTTTTTCTATTAAAATAGTTGGCTCTTTTGGAAATTTTAAATTATGAGGAGGATTCAATTTTTTATATTCTAACCAATTTATAATAGGGGATCTATTATAAGTTATATCTGGTAAATGAAATAAAGTTGAAACTTCATCAGTAGAAAAATATGAAATTCTTTGAAAAAATCAAACTAATTTATATTTAAAAGCAATGTATCTTAAAGGAGTAACTATTTTATGTAAAGCATCTTCAACCATTTGAGGGTTATCCAGAGCATTATTGTATTCATCTGTAAAAATTGAAGCTGCTGCAACAATAGAGTGAACTCAATTTTCAGCTTGTTCTTCATCTTTACTTTCTACTATTATTCTAATACTAGATTGAAATGATGGTTGTGCTGCTGATTCTCACATTATTTTTTGACTTTCTGTTTCAGCTTGGTTAAAAATTTTATAAGCATCTCACTCAGAAGCTCAAGGAGCATTTGTAGAATTTACAATTCAATCTGCTCATTCTATAAGTCATCTAATTGGATTATAAAGAATAGAAATAAATGACCAAGCAAATTTTTTATTTTTTTTGTATTTTCATTTTGCTACAAGTCAAGCAGCTTGTTTTGCTTTTTTATTGTATCTTGAAGAAACTGGTTTTATAACTATTTGAAAAATTGCTTTGTCTTCTTTGCTAAGTCAACCAAAAACATTTGTAAAGTTGTTTATTGGGTCATCTTCTAGGTATTTAAAAGTTTTTATAGGGAAATAATCATCATGTTCTTTTGCTAAAGAAGCAGCTCTCATTTTGTATCATTTTTCTTTTAATTTGATATATCCACCATCTTTTTGTGTTAAAATTTTTATTTCAGCGTCAGGATAGTTTGAAGTCAAATGTTGAGAAACAAGATTTACAAAATTTTTATAAGTTGTTATATAAAATCAAACTTCTCATTTTTCATAAATAAGCTCAAGAGAAATTTTTGAATGTCAAAAGAAGAAATTTAAAAGAGTATCTTTTAATCAAGCCTCAGAAATTTTATGAATTGCTTTGTAAAACATCGACATTATTCAAATTTTTTCTTTGAAATCTTTTTTTGTTTCTTTTTCTTTATCTAGTTTTGAGTCAGCTTTTGGTAAAGTTACTTTTAAATAAACTAAATTTTTTGAATACCAAATTTCAAAAGCAAGTCTAACAGCTTTTTTTATCAAAATAAAAGCTAAATAAGCTAATAATAAAATAATTATTAAAGTTAAAAGGTCCATAAAAAATCCTCAATCAGATAAATTTGAGAACCAATTTCAAGAATCTTCTAAATTTGTTTTTTTAGTTGTATTTTTTGAAATATTTTTAGTTTTTTCTTTTGTTGTGTTAAGTGCAGAAGCAAAAACACTAGAAACACTTAAAAATAGTCAAATTATTATAAAAAATATTTTTTTCATTTTTTCCTTTTTTTTATTTTTATAAAGTTATTTTTAATATTTTATCATAAAAAAAATAATTATTCAAAATAATTCTATTGACAAAAATGTAAAATATTTTTTAAATAAAAATAAAATATTTTTTGACAAAGATTTTCTGGAGGATATAATATAAGAGTAAAAATTTTTATGAGAATTTGTTTTAGTCTTTTTATCTTGGTTAAGTTTTATAAGATTATTTTTAGAAGTCATATTATCAGAAACTTTTTACACGTTTTAAGAGGATTAAAAATTTCTTATTATTTTTTACAAAATTTATATTTTTTTATATAAATGAATACGAAGAAAATAATAGTGTCAATTTTTGTTATTTTTATAATAACACTTCCTTTTGCTAATGCAAAAAATTATTCAAAAAGTATAGCAGAAGCAAAAATATCAGAACTTTTGGAAAGGTAAAGAACCTAAAATAACTAAAGAGGTCAAATTTTATACATATGATGACAGAAATCCTATCTATACAGAATATAAAGTTTGATGTAAAGATGATCAAGATTGTTGATATGTAATAGTAAATGAAGATAATACAGATGTAAAAACACCTATGGTATCTTTTGCTGGAAAAATATTATCTGAATAAATGTGAAATAAATCAACAGATAAAAATTATTTTTTCGATGTTTTTAATCAATATTCAATAAGCAATACTTGAGAGATAAAAACAACAAGCCCAGAAAATAAAGCTCTAGATAATGGAGAAAATATTTATTCAAGATGAGATGATATAAATCCACTTTATAAAAAATTTTTGAAAGATAAGAAAAATATTTCTTCAAAAAAAGAAGAAAATAAATCAAGACAAGCTACAAGAGGAAAAGATAGAGATTATTGAAATGTCTGAGGTTACTATACTTGATTTATTTCAGATAAAGTAATAGATGAAAAAGAATGTAAATCTATGGTTCCTTGTTATTATCAAGCTGAAGTTTCCTATCCTCCTAGAAGAATATCAGAAGAAAAGAAATGAGCTACAAGATGAGATTCTTGATGTGTTTCTACAGCTTGGTCTATGATTTATGGTTATTATGATATGAATTGATTTTCTAATTTAATTGACGATTGAGACAATCATATAATAAATGATAGTAAAGTAAATACTTTACAAAAGAGATTATGAGAATTTATGAATACAAAATTAAAAAAAGATTGATGAGCAACAACTTTTCAAGATTCTCTTTACTGAACAAAATATTTAGATGAAAAGAGAATATGATATGAGAGAGGTAGATTTTATAGTACAGATGATTGAGCACTTTGAAAACTACAAAATGAAATAAAAGCAAAAAGGCCACTTTTTTATGCTATTACATGACATGCTATAGTTGTATATTGATTCCATGGAGATAATTTGATAGCAAATTTTTGAGCTGGTCCTGAATTTGGAGCGGTATATTTGGATGTAGTATGAAATACTTTCACTACAAAACTTGATAAATATAAAAAATGAGATTTAGTATGATGAATAACTCTAAAAATATGAAAATAAAAGATGAATTAAATTTTGAACTTTCATTTACTCCACCATGAAATATAGTTAAACATGATTTTTTTGAAGAAAATTATTACAGTAAACCAAAAACAAAAATAAAAGTAAAAGCAAAAATAGATAATCTATGTGATACAAAATGAGAAACTGTACAACAAGAAATATGATATTATTTATGGAATAAAATTAACTATAATAATACTTATGAATCATGTGATCAAACTTTTAAAGAAAAATTTCGTGGAGTTAATCGGGATGAATCAGAAGCTTTTGTAGACTGTGTTTATAAAGTAGAAAATATAACAGATATTTTTAAAAAAAATATAGTCAATGAGTTTTTGGATAAACATCCAGATTGAAAATATGTAGAAAGATGAGATTATAATATTTTCTTTGAATATTATATAGATTATAAAGAAAAAAAGGATATAAAAAGTTGTGAAAAAGAAGAGTATTATACTTATCTATACAAAAAATATATGGATAGTAAATGAATAAAAAACTTGAAATATATCTATGATTTTGTAGATTTTCCTATGGAAATAAAAGAATCAAAAATAAACTCACTTTTAGAGCAATGAAAAATTTCATTAACAGAAGAAAAAATAGAAAATCCAACAGTTATTATTCCAGTATGAGAAGATAATTTAGAACAAATGTGACAACTAGAATCATTTATTTTTGGAACATTTGTGATTGTTGCTTGAATATTTTTTAAATAAAAAGAGAGAAAAATTTTTCTCTCTTTTTATTTTTTATCATCTGAAACACAAAGTGCTTGAAAAGAAAAATCTGGATTATATGATAAACTTTCATCAGGGGAAAATGTAAATGATTCTCATGAATGTAAAGATAAAAATCAGTAATTATTATTTCAGTTATTTACAATAAACCAAGAATTTTCAGTTATATTATAATTAAAATAATTATAATTTATGGCATTATCATTTTTTAGATTTTTATTAAAATAATTATCTTTTTCAATATAATATCAATAATTTATTAATGTTTCTAATTCAAAACTAGTAGGAATTCTCCACTTTTTTCATCAAGTATTTAATGATTCACAATATTTTTTTACTCAATTTCAAGATCTAAATTTTTCTTTACTTAATTCTCTTTGCCAAATTAATCAAGTTTTTAAGTCTTTTATCATATTTTTTTCTTTACCTAAAAATCTATACTTTTGATCTGCTTTATAGTTTTGTCAGACATTATGTTTAGGGTCAAAATAATATGGATTATTTCATTGCCAAAGTAATTTATCTGTTTTTCAACGAATACAAATAACTGCATTATTAAAAGAAAAACCATCATAAGCAGGATCATCTCAAAAATCAAAAATACCAAGCCAAGGAACTTCTTTAATTTTATCTTTAGGGTTATATATAACTCATATTGTAGAAGTATTATAATGCATTTGTCTTCAATTAGTGTAAGAAAAAGGTAAAAAAACATCATAAATCAAATTATTTTTATCACCTTCTTTTATACAACTCATATTTCTAATACTTCTAAATTCAGTAATAGAAGGAAGTCTCCAGTCATCATATCATCAAGTTCTCAAATCTTCACAATATTTTTTTGCATCTCTCCGTAAAAAACTAGTCTGACTTACTTCTTTACTCCAAGTTAAATCTGTTCTTTTATCAAAAATAGTTTTTTTATCTTCATCAACTATAAATCTTCAATCAGAATTTATATCACAAGTATCTTTTACAGGATCTCATAAAAAAATTTTATATTTTTCTTCTTCATTATTTTCATTTAAAATAACTTCTTGTTTTTCTATATATCATCAGTTTCAATCTGGAATATCTTTTATTTCTAATTTATAAAATTTTCAAGTTTTTGGATCTTTTGGTAATTTTGCTAAACTATTATTTACCTTCTCCCAAGTTCAAGTTCAAAAAATTTGTTCTCAAAATTCATCTTCTTCTATAATATCTGGATATTTTCAATATTTTATTTTATAAATTTCTAATGCTTTTTCTATATTATTTTTATCTGATAATCTTTTTACATTTATAGTTTCTCATCTATAATTTCATAAAGTTAAAAAAGCTATTGTTGCAAGAATTGCTAAAATTACTACAACAATTATAAGCTCTACAAGAGTAAAGGCATATTTATTTTTTGATCAACAAACTCTATATTTTTGCTTTAAAATTCAAGCTTTCATACCTTTTTAAATTAGATTTTAAAATTTTTATCTATAAAATTTTATTCTAGTAAACAAAAAAATCAAGTGAAAAAAATTTTTTCTTGATTTTTAGTATAAAATAAATAAAATGAAGCTAATTTACTTTTAAGAATTAATTTAGTTAATATGGAATATTGAAGAGAGTCACTAGACAGGCAAGCCAAAATTCAAGCATTAAAAGATGCTTGAGTTATTTGTTTTGCTAATAATTTTAGATGAAAACAAGATATTTCTGAAATAAAAGAAATAAAAGAATTGTCTGAAGCAGAGAAATTAATGGAAAATTGAGCAAAAGGACAAGTAAAAACTGCTTGAAGACTAATTTTGAGTAGAGCTATGTGAAAATTACTTTTTGGAAAAATTATTGATAATACAGGAAGTATACAAATTTGTTTTCAAAAAGATAATGTTTTATTTAATACTTGAAAAGAAATAGTTAGCCAAATAGTTGTGAATTCTGAAGAAAAATCAGCTTTTAAAATAGCAGAAAAATTTGTTCAAGCTTGAGATTATATTTGAGCTATTTGAGATTTATTTTTGACAAAACATGGAGAACTAACTATTTTTGTAAAAGAATTTCAAATTTTGAGTAAAGCAGTTAGACCTTTACCAGAAAAATTTCATGGTTTAGCTGATATAGAAACAATTTATAGACAAAGATATCTTGATTTAATCGTAAATGAAGAAAGTTTTGAAAGATTTAAATTAAGAAGTAAATTTATAAAAACTTTGAGAGATTTTTATTTTGAAAATAATTTCTTTGAAATAGAAACTCCAGTTTTGGGAAATGCTGCTTCTTGAGCTGCAGCTGCACCTTTTATCACTCATCATAATGATTTTGATGAAGAATTTTTCCTTAGAATTTCTCCAGAAACTTTTTTGAAAAGAGCTACAGTTGGTAGATTTGAAAAAGTTGTAGAATTTACAAGAAATTTTAGAAATGAAGGTTCAGATCCATCTCATATGCAAGAATTTTGTGCTATAGAACATTATTCTTGTTATTGGAATTATGAAGATAATATGAGATTTACAGAAGAAATGTTTGATTATTTATTTAAAAATATTCCAGAATTTCAAAGAGAAGTTTCTGTAAAAGATAAAAATTGAAATGCAAGAACTGTAAATTTTTCAACTCCTTGGCAAAGAATTGATTATGTAAAATGAGTTTTTGATGCTTGTGGAATTGATGTTTCAAAATATTGACCAGCTGATGAAAATAAACTTAGAGAAGATATTAAAAAAGCTTGATATTCTTGGGAAGGAATTGATGTTCAGGCAACTGCTACAATGATAGATTATCTTTATAAAAAAGTTTTAAGACCAAATATAACTTGACCAGCTTTTGTTTACAATTATCCAAAAACTATGCAACCACTTGCTAGACAAAATGATGAAAATCCAGATATTGTAGAACAATTTCAAGTTGTAGTAAATGGTTGGGAAATAATAAAAGCTTATAGTGAGCTTGTTGATCCAAAAATTCAAAAAGAAAATTTTGATGCTCAAGGTGAAGCTCTTGAAAGATGAGATGAAGAAGCTACAAGTTGAGATGATGATTTTGTTTTAGCTATGGAATACGGAATGCCACCACAATCAGGTTGGTGAATGTGAATAGAAAGAGTTTTTTCTCTTTTGACAGGACAAGAAAACTTGAGAGATGTATTTTTATTTCCACTTATGAAAAGCTGAAAAAAAGTTGAAGAAGAAAATCAAAAATAAAAAAGAAACTTTTAAAAGTTTCTTTTTTATTTTCTAAAATTTTTTTAAATTTATAATTCTAAAGTTTTTTCAAAAATATTATTAAGTTCATTTTCTGTAAAATTTGTCAAACTTCATAAAATCATAAAAGTTTCTAATATTTCTTCAGTTTCCAATGTATCCAAACCATATTTTTGCTCTATTTCATTAAAAACTTTTAAAAAATCTTTTAAAATTATTTTTTGTCAATTTTTATCTAAATCTTTTTTGTTTAAAATTTTATATACATTTATATAAGCTTTCATTGCATTTTTGGCTTTAGCTCTTTGAATATCTCTTCAATCCCATCATTTTAAAGGATTGTTTAAATTGGCTTTTATCCATTCTTCTGTTCTTAATTGCTTAATATCCAATTCACAAAAATTTTTATATTCTTTTTTTATTTTGTCTCCTACTACTTTTGGAATACTCCAAAGAATTAAATTTTTTAAATTAGGAAAATTTTCTTTTTTAGGAAAAGTTTTAAATCCATATACATCTGATAACCATAAAAATTTTAGATTTCTAAATATTTTTAATTCATCTTCATTTTTTATATTTGCTGATTTTCCCATAATATAAATATCTTCTATATTTTTACTTACTTTAGATAAAATTTTTATATAAAATTCTCATTTAAAATCTATTCTAAATTGCTCTAGTTTTTCAAGTTTTGGAAGAAAATTTATATTTTCTTCAGTTTTAATATTTAAAAATAAATATTTTCCTTCAAAAGGACATATAATTTTTTTTAATTTAGAAAAATTACCACTTAAATTTAGATTTTCAATATGTTCATTTAAAATTATTTCTTCTACATTGTCTATATTAATATTTAAATCTATTATTTTTGTTCCAGATAAATCAATTATTTTAGGTAAATTTTCTTTTAAATTTAAATGAATAATTAACGGATTTTTCTTTAGAAAATCTTGTAAAGTTTTATCAAAATAATTACTATTCATTTCATGTGTATAATAATTTTCTTGTTTAATTTTTTCTAATTCAGATATAGTTAAAGGGATTTTACCTAATTTATATGGGGTTTTAAAGCAAATATTTTTAAAATTTTCTTGAATATCTTCAGATAAAATTTGCCATAAATATTGATATTTAATATTTCAAAATTCTGGTACATTTTTTATCTCATTATCTTGAATTTCAAAAATTTTATCTAGTTTTCCTATAATTTTAAAATCATTTAAATTTTGAGTTTCAATCCAAAAAGCAAGAATATGTCTTTTCCAATAATGATGAGTGCAATAAAGAGGCTTAACATTTGTTAAATCTGAAATTTTTAATTTTTTTTTTTTGAAAAAAAGTTAAGTGCTAATAAAGCAACTCGATTATCTTTTGTTTCTCTTAATTTAACAACTTGACAAGGAAAATAAATTTTGTATCTTTCGAATTGGCGCTCAATAATATCTCCAATTTTGTAAATTTTTTCCATATTTTTTGATGATTCAAAATTTTAATTTTTTTTAATTTTGTTTTCATTATATTTTTTATATATAAAAAATCAAAAAAAAGAATGAGAAAAATTTTTCTCATTCTTTTTTTGCTTAAATTATTCCTTTTTATAAAAAAGTCTAATTTATTTTTTTACTTCATTTTCTAGATTTTTTAATTCTTTTTTAGTTTCTTTTATAGAATTATTTTTTTCTTTTGATTGAAAATTTTCTAATTCTATCAAATTATTTATGTAATTTGCTATTCTTTCAACTTTTCATTCTGAACGATAAGGAGATTCTCATCTAAACATAAAATCGTTTGTCAATTTTGGGCTCAAATAATCTGTATCATTGATAATTCAATCATCTAATTTTAAAGCTCCATCTTCAGCATAAAATTTTTCATCTCAAGAAATTTTTCATTTAGATAAATTTTCTTTATAAATTGTTAAAACTTTATCTATTGAAGAGAGTGCATTTTTTACAGCTTTTATATTTTTAAAATTTATATTTAATTCAAGTCAATTTATACTTAAAATATGATTTACTTTAGAGTCTACTCTATATGAAAATTTATCTTTTAGAGTTTGTAAATCTTTATTTAAAAGATTCATATTTTCATTAAATTCTTTTTGTTTTTCTTGCTTTTCTCTTTCAACTTGTCTTTTTTCAAAATTTAAAGTATATTTATCTTTTTATGACATATTTTTTATATTAAAATATAATTTTTAAAAATTATAGCATAAAAAAAATATTGAGTCAAAAATCAAATTGAAAAAAATAAAAAAATAAGTAAAATAAAAAAAATATTTTTATAATTTTTACAAAAATAATGTTTGTACATTTACATAATCATTCTCATTATTCTATTTTGGAATGATTACCAAAACCTAAAGAATACATAAAAAAAGCTCTTGATTTGTGAATGAAAGCTGTTGCTTTGACCGATACTTCAAATATTCATGGTTGTCATGAACTTTATAAAGAAGCAAAAAATGCAGGAATAAAACCTATTTTATGAAGTGAAATTTATGTTTCATCTATTTTAGATGAAAAATTTTCTCATAAACTTGTTTTATTGGCAAAATCTCTAAAATGATACCAAAATATAATTGCTCTTACTTCAAAAGCAAGTTTGGATAATCCAGGAACTCAATCAAAAATTTTTTTTAAGGATTTAGTAGAATTAAAAGAAAAAGTTTTAGATTTGGAGATAGTTTGTCTTTCTTGACCTATTTCTTGAGAAATTCCATTTTTTATTTTATCTGGAAAAAAAGATGAAGAGATTTTTGATAGAATAAAAGATTATCAAAATATTTTTTGAGAAGAAAATTATTTTATAGAGCTTCTCTATCATGATGATATTCCAAGACAAAATTTTGTAACTGATGAACTGATTAGGATAGCAAAAAAATTTGAAATTCAAACCGTTGCTTGTAATAATTGTTATTATATTTCAAAAGAAGATAAAACAACTCAAGATATTATTATGGCAATGGGAACTTGACATGAGATAGAAAATCCAGACAGACCTACAATGATAAATTGAGATTATTCTTTTTTGACAGAAGAAGAAATGCAAACTTTGTTTTGATTTATACCTGAAGCACTTGAAAACACTTCAAAAATAGCTGATATGGTAAATATCGAAATAGAAACTTGATGAATTTTGATTCCTGTTTTTGAATTACCAGAAGATCATCAAAAAATTTATGAGGAAGCTTTGGAGTTTGAAAAAGATGATTATGAAAAAGTTTGAATAAAAAAATTAACAAGTGATGAATGGTATTTGAGATATCTTTCTTTTGCCTGATTAAATTGGAGATATGATGCTTGAATTTCAAGAGAAACTATTTTTAAATTAGTTCAAAAACTTGATAAACCAAGCCTTGATAAAAAATTGACAGATACTTCTCCAGAAGAACTAAAATTGCTTTCTTTAACTTATTATTCAGGAGAAAAAAAGGAAATTTTAAAAACTTTTAGTCAAGATATACAAGATAAAATTGAAAGGCTTGAGTATGAACTTGTTGTAGTTCATGAAATGTGATTTGATGCATATTTTTTGATAGTTTCGGATTATATAAATTGGGCTAGAAACAACTGAGTTCCAGTTTGACCTGGAAGATGATCAGCTGCTTGAAGTTTGATGGCTTATTTGTCTTGAATAACAGATATTGATCCACTTCCATATAAATTACTTTTTGAGAGATTTTTAAACCCTGCCAGAGTTTCAATGCCAGATATAGATACAGACTTTGCAGATTCTGGAAGAGATAAAGTAGTAGAATATTGTAGAAAGAAATATTGAGCTGATCATGTAGCTCAAATATGTACTTTTGGTACTTTTGCTGCTAGAGCTGCGGTAAAAGATGTTTGAAGAGTTATGTGAATTCCATTTCAAGAAATGAATGAACTTGCAAAACTTATTCCTGAAAAACCAGGTACAAAATTGAAATGAGCTCTGGAAGATTCTGTAGAATTTAAAGAAGCTTATAATAACAATTCAAAATATAGAGAAATTATTGACAATGCATTAAAAATCGAGTGAAATGTTAGACAAATTTGAGTTCATGCTTGTGCTGTAATTATTGCACCAAAACCAATGACAAATTTTACAGCTTTACAACATCCACCAAAAGATTCAGAATCTATAGTTACTCAATATAGTGCCTATCCTTTGGAAGATTTATGACTTCTTAAAATGGACTTTTTGTGACTTAGAAACTTGACAATTATAAAAAGAGCTCAAAAAATTATTAAAAATAATAAATGACTTGATGTAGATATTTTGAAAATTGACTTAAATCAAAAAGAAGTTTTAGATATATTTTGTGCTTGAGATACAACTTGAGTTTTCCAGTTTGAATCTGATTGAATGAGAAAATATTTGATAGACTTAGCTCCAGATAAATTTGAGGATCTAATTGCAATGGTTTCTCTTTATCGTCCTGGTCCGTTGGCTTATATTCCAACTTATGTTGATGTAAAACATTGAAGAAAACAAATTCAATATTTGACACCAGAACTTAGACAAAAACTTGAAGAAAAATGATATTCAAATGAGGAAATAGAAGAAGAATGAAGAAAACTTATAGAAGATCTTTGACCGATTCTAGACATAACTTATTGAATAGCTGTCTATCAAGAGCAACTAATGTTTTTGGTACAGTATATGTCTTGATTTTCTCTTTGAGAAGCTGATTTGCTTAGAAGATGATTTTGAAAGAAAAAAATAGAAGTTATAGAAGCTCTAAAAAAAGAATTTATAGAAAAATGAGAAAAGTTTAGAAACTATAAACCAGAAACTACGGATTATATTTATACAGAAATGATAATGCCTGCTGCAAATTATTCTTTCAATAAATCTCATGCAGCTTGTTATGCTTTTATTGCTTATCAAACAGCTTATTTAAAAGCTTATTATAGAACAGAATTTCTGACAAGTTTGATGGTTTCAGATGAAGAAAATATGGACAGAGTTATTTTGGAAGTTGCAGAATGTGAAAGTAAGTGAATTTCAGTTTTGCCTCCAAGTGTAAATGAATCAATGAAACATTTTACTTATATTGATGACAAAAATATAAGATTTTGATTAAAGGCTTTGAAATGAGTTTGAGATTGACCAATTGATAAAATTATAGAAGTTAGAGGAACTTTATGAAGAAATTTTGAAAATTTGGAAGAATTTATAAATCTTTGTTGAAAAGAAGTTATAAATAAAAAATCTCTTGAAGCTTTGATTTGGTCAGGAGCAATGGATACTTTGTGAGTCAGAAAACAGATGATTGACTCAATTGATGCTATGATAAAATATAGTCGTAGAAATGAAAAAGAAAAAAATTCTTCTCAAATGTGACTTTTTGATTGACTTGATGATTTTGAAGATAAACTTGAACTCGTTCAAACAAAAGAGTATTCTTATGAAGAAAAACTTTTAAAAGAAAAGGAAATCTTATGAATTTTTGTTTCAGGTCATCCTTTAGATTGATTAAAAACTTATTGTACTAAAAGAAGTAGAAATACTAAAAAAATGAAAATGAGTTTTGATAAACTCGAAGAACTTGATAGAAAAGAAAATCCAGAAAAATATTTTTCAGAAGAAGAAAAACTAAAACAAGCTGAAGAATTAGCTTCATGAGAAAAAAAAGCTCAAAAAAAAGAATATAAAGAAGAGATAGTTCAAACTGTTTGATATATAACTGATTATAGAAAAGTTATGACAAAAACATGAAAAACTATGTGATTTTTAAAATGTGAATGATTTGATTTTGACTTTGAAGTTGTTATTTTTCCAAAAGATATAGAAAAATTTCAAGAAAAACTTGCTCCTCATCAACTTGTTATTATTACTTGAACTCTTGATATAAATCTAGAATATAAAAGAAAATCAATCAGAGCAAAAGATTTAAAAATTGCAAGTATTTCAACAGTGAGAGAACAAGCAAGAGATTTGTGAATTTTTGATGGAAGTAAAAGATTTATAAATAATTCTTTAAATGAAATAAAAGAAGAAGATTCTTCTTCTCTAGAAAAAGTAGAAAATAATGATTCTTCTTGTATTATTTTACCTGAAAATTTTGAAGAAAAACTTGATAAAAAAATTTGAGAAAATTCTTGAGTAAAAATAACAGAATTTATTTTAAAAATTCCAATAACAGCAAAAAAAGAAGATTTATTTATTTTGAAAAATTTTTTGGAACAAGAAGAAAAATGAGAAATTGAGATAATTCTTGACTTGAGATGACAAACAAAAACAACAAATATTTTTGTAAAAGATTTGTCAAATTTGAGGGCTTGGTCAGAAAAAATTTGGAAATAAAAAAGAACTAAAAATTTTTAGTTCTTTTTTATCTTTATAGATATTTTATATTTTCTAAAAAATTTAAATAAAAATAATCAAATAATTATTCAAATGAAAAAACCAGAAAAATTTACTAAAATATCTAAAATTTTAAAATCCTTTCTGATTCAATAAGAATAATAAAAAGATATTTTTGTAAAAATAAATTGAAAAATTTCTATTAAAATTATAAATGAAAGCCCAATAATTAAGTTTTTTCCAATATTTTTATTAAAATAAGAAAATAAAAATCCTAAAGGAATAAAAACTAAAATATGTAATAAGGGTACATAAAAGCTTGAATATATTTTATATTCAATGATTTTTTCTGTTATATTAAAATCTGAAAATTTTTCTGGAATTATTTAGAAAGGTAAAAAAGATATATTTAACAAAAATGAAATGTAAAGTCAAGTTATAAAAATATAAAAAAGAATATATATTATTATAATAAAGCCTAAAAATAAAAAAAAGAATTTTCAGGTAAAATTTCTACAGATATTTCTCAAACTCTCATAAAAAAATAAATTAAATATAAATTAACTAAAAATTATATTTATAATAATAAAAAGTCAAGCATTTATAGATTTTAAAAAATAAAAACAATAAAAAATTATTGAAAAACAATAAAAAATATTTGACAAAAAATAATTATTTGATATAATATTTACATATTCAGAAATAACTCGAGTTTTTTGAAAAAATTTATTTTATTATTTTTTAAAAATTTTATTTTATGGAAACAAAAATAACAAAAAAATTTTCTACTATTTATACAGTTGTAAATGTTCTTTTTTGGGCTTACATAGTTTTATCAATTTTGGTAGTTTCTACTTTAGCTTTTGTTTTTTTTGCAGGCTGACTTTGGCAAACTTTTATGGATGAAATTTGAATTATTCTTAAAACTCCACAACTTTTTTTATTTGCTATTTCTATAATGTTTGTTTGATTTATAGGATTTTTTATAAATTTTTATTTACTTTATTTAGCAAGAAAAATTTCTTTTAATTTAAAAAATGGAAAAATTTTTACTGAAGAAAATGCAAAAATTATCAGAATATTATTTATAATTTTTGCTATATTTTTCATTATTGCTGGAATAATTTTTAGTTGAGGATTTATTTCTGTTTTAGCTTGTATTTTTTGTTGGATTTTGTATGAAATATTTTTTATTTGATTTGATTATAAAAAGGAAAATGAAAAACTAGAAGAAGAAAATAATTATGTAATTTAAAAAATATGGAATCAAAAGAATGAAAAAAAATTGTAGTAAATCTAGATGTTATACTTGCAAAAAGAAAAATGAAACTTATGGAACTTTCTGAAATTATTTGAATAACACAAGCGAATTTGTCTATTTTAAAGCAATGAAAAGCAAAAGCTATCAGGTTTAGTACTTTAGAGGCTATTTGTGAAGCTCTTGATTGCACTCCTGGAGATATTTTGACTTTTGAATAATATAAAAAAATCAATAATTTTTTATTGATTTTTTTTGTTTTTTGGTTATTATAAAGCTAAAAATTTAATATTAATTTTACAAAAATGTATAATCCAAAAGAGATAGAAAAAAAATGGCAAGATTTTTGGGAAAAAAATAAAACTTTTAAAACTTACAATCCTTGAGAAGATGGATTTGAAGATAAAGAAAAATTTTATGTTTTGGATATGTTTCCGTATCCAAGCTGAGCTGGACTTCATGTAGGACATCCTGAGTGATACACTGCAAATGATATTTTAGCAAGATACAAAAAAACAAAAGGTTTCAATGTTCTTCATCCAATGTGATGGGATGCTTTTGGTTTGCCTGCTGAAAATTATGCTATAAAAACTGGAACTCATCCAAAAATCACAACTGCAAAAAATATTGAGACTTTTAAAAATCAAATAAAAAGTTTAGGATTTTCTTATGATTGGGAAAGAGAAATTGACACAACTTCTCCTGATTATTATAAATGGACTCAATGGATTTTTTTGAAATTATTTGAAGCAGGACTTGCTTATGAACAAGATTTACCAATAAATTATTGTCCAAGCTGTAAAACAGGGCTTGCAAATGAGGAAGTTTTGAATGATTTCACTTGTGAAAGATGTTGAACAAAAGTAGAAAAAAGAAAACTTAGACAATGGGTTTTGAAAATCACTGATTATGCTGAAAGACTTTTATCTGATGTAGATAAACTTGACTGGCCTGAATCTATAAAAGAAATGCAAAGAAACTGGATTTGAAAAAGTGTTTGAGCTGAGTTTAAATTGGAAAAACAATGAGATAAAGAAAAATTTATAGAAGTTTATACAACTAGAATAGATACAGTTTTTTGAATGAGTTATGTTGTTATAGCTCCAGATCATCCAAAAGTTTCAGATTTTATCACAGAAGAACAAAAAAATATTTGTTTAGAATATATAGAAAATTCTGCAAAAAAATCTGATCAAGATAGAACTGCTGACAACAAAGAAAAAACTTGAGTTTTTTCAGGTTCTTATGTAATAAATCCATTTAATAATGCTATTGTTCCAGTTTGGATTTGAGATTATGTTTTAGGAAATTATGGAACTTGAGCAGTTATGGCTGTTCCAGCTCATGATGCTAGAGATTTTGAATTTGCAAAAAAATATGATTTAGAAATAATTCCAACAATTTATCCAAAAGAAATTATTGAAAAATATAAAGAACAATCAGATGAAGAATTTTTCTCTGCTTTAACACAAGAACAAGCTGATCAACATATTTTAGAAACACAAAAACTAGAAGACAAGTTTTTTGATAATTTACCATTTTTAAGTGATTGATTTGTTTGAAATATAAATTATTCTGTGGAAAAAGAAGAAGATTTTGATAAAGCTCAAACTCTTTGGCAAGAATATTTTACAATTTCATCAAGTGAAGCTAGAGAAAAATTTACAAAATATGCCACAAGAAACTGATTTTGAACTAAAAAAATAAATTATAAACTTAGAGATTGGTTATTTTCTAGACAAAGATATTGGTGAGAACCAATTCCTCTTATTCATTTAAATCACGATGATTTGAGAAAATTACCTCATATTTATGATTTATCTGAAGCTGTGAGTCCAAAATTAGCTTATATTTATAAAAGAGATCCTGAAGTAGGAGAAAATACAAAATGATGTACTTGTTGAAGCTGAAAAGTTAGAAATTTAGTTATTTGAGGAAAAATATTTTCAAAAATTTATGATTGAATAAATGGAAAAATAGTTTGTGATTATAGACTTCCTTTAGAATTACCAGAAATTGATTCTTATGAACCAGCTTGAGATGGAAATTCTCCACTTGCTAGAGTTCCAGATTTTGTAGAAGTAAAACTTGCTGAGAATCTTACTTGAAAAAGAGAAACAAATACAATGCCTCAATGGTGAGGAAGTTGTTGGTATTATTTGAGATATATGGATAGTAAAAATCCTGAAGATTTGGTAAATAAAGAAGTTGAAAATTATTGGGATTGAGTTGATTCTTATGTAGGTTGAGCTGAACATGCAGTTTTACACTTACTTTATGCTAGATTTTGGCACAAATTTTTATTTGATATTTGAGTTGTAAAAACTGATGAACCATTCCATAAATTGAGAAATCAATGACTTATTTTAAGTTATGCTTTTGAGAGAAAAAATTGATGACTTGTTGCAGTTGATTTAGTTGAAGAAAAAGATTGAAAATTTTTTGAAATCTCAACTTGAGAAGAAGTAAATAGAATTATTTCAAAAATGTCAAAATCTTTGAAAAATGTTGTAAATCCAGATGATATTGTAAATGAGTATTGAGCTGATAGCTTGAGACTTTATGAAATGTATATGGCTGATTTTAAAGATTCTGCTCCTTGGGATACAAAATGAATTGTTTGAGTAAGAAGATTTTTGGAAAAATCTGAAAGACTTTTTACAGCAGAAGAAAAAATTTCTACAGAATCAGATGATTTTACAATGAAACTTTTGCATAAAACTATAAAAAAAGTTGAAGAAGATATTGAAAATTATAAATTTAACACTGCAATTGCATCTTTGATGATTTTAGTAAATAATTGACTTCCCAAAGATGAAGTTAAAAAAACTGAATGGAAAAATATTTTTGTAAGAATTTTACATCCATTTGCTCCACATTTAGCTGAAGAACTTTGGGAAAGAATCTGAGAAAAAAAATCTGTATTTTTCTCAACTTGGCCAAAATATGATGAAAAAATAGTTGTTGACAATGAAGTAACTATTTGAGTTCAAGTTCTTTGAAAAGTTAGATGACAAATAGTTATTTGACTTGATGAAGATAAAGACTCAGTTTTGGCAAAAGCAAAAGCAAATTCAGATATTGCAAAATGGCTAGAATGAAAAGAAATAGTGAAAGAAATTTATGTTCCAGGAAAAATTTTAAATATTGTTATAAAATAATATAAAAGAATATTTTTTAAAGAACTAATTTAATAAAATGAAAGAAAAAGTAAAAAGAAAATTAGATAATTTTTTTGAAAAAATAGTTGAATTGTATATTTATTGAGCTATAATTTGACTTATTTCATATATGGTATCAACTTTGTTTATAAAATTTTATAATTTTATAGAGAGAACCTTTATAGCTTCAGAACTTTCCGAAACAACAAAACAAGTTTTATCAGTTGAGACTTTACAACACCAACTTTTGCATAATATAGCTTTTACTATAGTTTTAGTAAAGGCTTATAAAATCTTGATGGAATATGCTGAGAAAAAACATATAAATATAAAATATACTCTAGAAATAGCTATAATTGCACCAGTTGTGGAGGTTATTTTTAACTATAGCTCTTATGAATTTCAAATGTTAATATTTTATTGAGTTCTTGCAGTTATTATGTCTATAATCTATTTAGCTTTTTATTGAAATTTAAGAAAAGTGGAAGAAGATTATGAAAATGAACATAAATAAAAAATAGTAGAAAAATTTTTCTACTATTTTTTTATAATTCATTTAATATTTTTTGATTTAAATCTAAAACTTCTTTTATTCTTTTTTCTATTTCAGTATGACTTAATCAATAATTAAAGTCATTTTCAATAAAATATCTTCCCAAAATATTCCTTTTAAAAATATTTTTACTTTTTTCTATTTCTAGATAATTTTTAGTTTCTAGAGTTCCTTTAAAAATTTTTTTCAAATAATTTTTAGAGTCTTCATAAACAAGGTTTTTAGAATAATCTCATTTCTCTTTTCTTTTATCTTGTTCTATAAAAAAACTATTTACTTGTAAAAGATAATTAAAATTTTTAGCATATTTTGCTATTTCATCTGCAGAAAAATTATTTTTTTCTAGAGATTGTTTTAGTTTATTTTTATTTTCATCTGATAAATTAAAATTTTTTAAAATATATTCTGTATATTCTAAAGTATTTTTTAATCAAAGAGTTTCAATCATTAATAAAATTTCACTTATTTCTCAGTTTATAATTTTTTGAATAATTTTAAAATTTTTTGTTAAAATATCTATTGCTTTATCTTCTTCTCAATTGCAAAGTAAATAAAAAATTTTATATTTTAAGTTTTCTTTGTAAAATATTTGAAGATTAGAATAATTGTTAAGATCTCCTTTTCTTTCTTTGAAAAATCATTCTTTTTCTGAAAGTTTTAAATATTCATTTATTATTTTATTATCATTTATATTATAAAAATATTTTTCAAAATTTCTTTTTAATAGAGCTTTTGTATTTAATTTTTCAATAATACTCATTGTTTCTTTTGAGCTTTTTAAGTTTGAGTGTAAAAATGTTGGAGCTTTTCATTCAGGATTTTCTAAATAATTTATAATATCAATGTAGTATTGTCTATCTCAAACACATTTATTTCAGAATAAACAATAAAAAATATTTTGATAAAAATTAGAATAATTTATTCTATTTATTAATAATTTATTAAAATCATAAAAATCTATATAAATATTTTCTTTTGAAAAAGTATCTTTATCTGTTAGTTTTGTCGCAAATGTTTCATCTGGAATTTCTTCAAATTTTTCAGGAATATTATAATACCCAAAATAAAAAATTATCAAAAATAGAGAAATTAAAGCAAAAGAAATACAAAATTTTTTTTCTTGATTTTTTGTATTTAAATTCTATATCTTTTTTTCTTAATTTTAAATAAGTTAAAATTAAAAATATTTCATAAATAATTGTAATTAAAGCTAAAATTAAATAAAATATTTTTTCAAAATCTTCAAAATATTTTATATCAAAAATTTGAAAAACAGTAGATAAATATTCTTTAAAATTTTCAAAAATTTCTAAAAATCAAAAAGTTATGGCTACAAAAGGTAAAAACATAGCAGAAATAATAGCAAATTTTTTATTTTTGAATAAGAAAAATTGAATTAAAAAAGCTATTAAAATAGGAATAAAAGCCAAAATTGATAAAAAATTTTGGAAAACTATAAAGTTTAAGATTAAAATAAAATTTAAAAAGAAAAATATTATTTTTAAAACAAAAGGAATTTTTATTTGATTCATAATTAAATAATAAAAAATAATGTTATAAAGAAATTATAACATTATTTTTCTTGTTTTTAAAATAAATTATCTTGACAATTAAAT
>CAUQKR010000002.1:0-64075 GCA_963518665.1 uncultured Candidatus Altimarinota bacterium
CCAGAGTAAGAAATGCTATTGTTGCTAATATAGCTATTATCACTACTACTATTATAAGCTCTACCAAGGTAAATGCTTCTTTTCTCTTTTTCATATATTTTTTATAATTTTTAAAAAATAAAAAACAGTATCTTCAATGCACTAAAAAATTTTAGATACATCAAAAACAATGTCTTTACTTTTTAGACATTTTTCCCTATTTACGTAGCTTGTTTGTTTGTTGTTTGTTTGTTAACATACTTTCTCCTTATCTTATAATAATATAATTATCTTTTTTTGCTAGATTTTGTCAAATATTTTTACCTATTTTACCTTGACTTATCTCAAAAATTTATGTTATAATTAAAATTTTATTTGGCAAAAAAACTTCTGAAAAAAATTTTTTTCAGAAGTTTTTTTATTTTTTTATTAGAAATCTTCTTCATGTAGATTTCAATCATCCATTTCCATATTATCAGAAAAATCAGCCAATAAATCAGAATCATCCTCAGTATGATCAAAATAGTGATCTTCTTCAAAATTTTCATCTTTATTTTGGATTTTGTGAGTTTTTCTATATTGTTTACCTGCTGGAAGTAATCTACCGATAACAATATTTTCTTTCATTTCACTAAATTTATCAATTTTTCCTGAAGTAGAAGCTTCAACCAAAACTCTTACAGTTTCTTGGAAAGATGCTGCAGATAACCAAGAATCAGTATGAAGAGAAATTTTTGTTATACCTAAAAGTAATCTTTCTCAAATACAAGGTTGTTTTCCTTCTTTTCTTAGTTTTGCATTCTCTTTATTATAAGTAATAACATCTACTATATCTCATGGGAAGAATTCTGTGTCTCATTTAGAAGTAATTCTTACTTTTGAGAACATTTGTCTTACTATAAGTTCAATATGTTTTGAATTTACAGTTTGACCTTGAGAAGAATAAATTGCTTTTATTTCTCAAACTATATATTCTTCAGCAGTTAAAACTCAAGCAATTTGCATAAGTTTTTGTAAGTGAAGTACTCATTCTGTAATTTTATCTCATCTTTGAACTTTTTGACCATCTTTTACTTTTATAGTTCTTCATAAATCAAAAATATACTCAAAAGTTCTTTTTTGTAAATCTTTTATAGTAATTGTAGTGTCAGTTATAGATTTTACTTCTCACTCAAAAAGTGAAACAATTTTTTGTTTATCTTTATTTGATCTAGCTATAATTTGTTTACTTTTTACTATTTGTCATACTTTTACTGCTGGAGTAAAATCATCTTGTAAGTAATATTCTTCTTCTTGAAGTTCATTAGCCACAACTCTAACAAGTGTATTTTTTTCAGTATTTTCTATTTGAATAGTTCAGTCCAAATCACTTATTTCAGCTGTAATTTTTGGATTTCTAGCTTCAAAAAGTTCTTCTACTCTAGAAAGTCATTGTGCCATATCTCAACCATCTTTTACTACTCAACCTGAGTGAAAAGTTCTCATCGTCAATTGTGTACCTGGTTCTCAGATAGATTGCGCAGCTATAACTCAAACTGGAGTTCAGATTTCTACATCTCTGTTTGAACCTAAATCTAGTCAATAACATTTTTTACAAACTCAACCTTCACTTTCACAAGTCAAAACTGATCTTATATCAACAGAATTTATATTATTTTTTGCTAATAAATCAAGAGCTTTTGTATCAATTATATCTCATTTTTTTAGTAGAGTTTTTCCTTCAGCTGTAACTACATCGTTTGCTAAAGTATGAGAGTAAATTCTATCTTCAAATTTTTCTTCAAAACTTCAAATTTTTTCACCTCTTACAATAGTTTTGAAATAGATAGTTCCACAATCATCTTCTTTTACTAAAATATTTTGAGAAGAATCTACAAGTCTTCTTGTTAAGTAACCAGATTGAGCTGTTTTTAAGGCTGTATCTGATTTACCTTTTCTTCAACCATGAGTTGCAATAAAATATTCAAGAGTTGAGAATCATTCTTTTAATGTAGATTTGATAGGAAGTTCAATAGTTTTACCAGTAGTTGATGCAACTAGTCATTTCATTCAACATAATTGAGTTACATTTCACCAGTTTCATCTTGCACCAGAATCAATCAAATTAAACACATGGTTATCAAACGTAAACAAAGCTTTCATTTTTCCTTCAATTTCTTTTTTTACATCAGCCCAAATTTTGATTGATTGATTATATTTTTCGTCTTCCGTCATATATCAAGCCCACCATTGTTTTTGGATATATTTTACTTTTTCTGAAGCTTCAGCAAGCAATTCTTTTTTATCTCCTGGAATAACCATATCTTCTTTTGAAATAGAGATTCAAGAAAGAGTTGCATATTTGTATCAGAAATTTTTTATATCATCTACAAATTGAGCAGTTACATCTGGTCAGATTTCTTCAAAACATCTAGAAAGAAGTTTTTTAATTGCTCATTTTGTAAGTTTTTCATTTACAAAACCAAGTCATTCTGGAACAATTTCATTGAATAATAATCTTCAATAAGTTGTTTCAACTATTTCTCAGTTTAATCTAACTTTTATAAGAGATCTTAGTTCTATTGCTCTAGCTTCATAAGCCACAACTACTTCTTCTTTATTTCTAAAAACTTTTCCAGTTCAAACTCCATTTGGATCAACTACAGTCAAGTAGTAAGAACCCAAGATCATATCTTGAGAAGCAGAAATAATTGGTTCAGCAGATGCAGGAGAAAGAAGATTTTTTGATGGAATCATCAGTTCTCTAGCTTCAGCTTGAGCTTTTTCAGTTATTGGTAAATGAACAGCCATTTGATCACCATCAAAGTCTGCATTAAATGCAGTACAAGAAAGTGGGTGCAATTGGATAGCTTTTCATTCAATCAAAACTGGTCTAAAAGCTTGGATAGAAAGTCTATGCAGAGTTGGGGCTCTGTTTAGAAGAACATATTTTCCTTCGATAACTTCATCTAAAGCATCCCAAACTTCTTTACTTCATTTTTCGATATATTTTTCAGCATGTTTTATGTTGTAAACATATCATTCTTCTATAAGTTTAGCAATAACAAATGGTTTGAAAAGAATCAAAGCCATAGTTTTTGGTAAACCACATTCATCCATTTTCAAAGTTGGTCAAACAACGATTACAGAACGAGCAGAATAATCCACACGTTTACCAAGTAAGTTTTGTCTAAAACGACCTTGTTTACCTTTCAAAATTTCAGTTAATGATTTTAATTTTTTCTTTGTAGCAGTTACAAATCAGCTTCTGTTTGTTCTAGTTTCACCAGTCAAAAGCATATCAACAGACTCTTGAAGCATTCTTTTTTCATTTTTCAAGATTACTTCTGGAGCTCATAATTCTATAAGTTTTTTAAGCCTATTATTTCTGTTTATAACTCTTCTATACAAATCATTTAAATCAGAACTTGCAAATCTTCAACCATCGATTTGAATCATAGGTCTCAAATCTGGTGGTATAATTGGAAGAGCTTCCAAAATAAACCATTCTGGTCTTTGACCTGATTTTACTAAATTTGAAGCAAGTTTAATTTTTTGTAAAATTTTCTTTTGTTTGATTGCAGTAGAATTTTTTAACTCAATTTCTTGCTCTTTAATAAATTCCATCAAATCAATTCTTTCAAGCAAAATTCTTAAATATTCTGCTCAAGTTCCTCATTTGAAAACATGAGAAAATCTAGAATCAAGAACTCTATATTCAAGTTCTCCAATAACTTCTCAAACTCTAAGAGATTTTAATCCATTTCTTAGTTCTTCAAATTCAGCAGTTAAATCATCTATTTTTGACATTAAAAGTGCTTCTTGATATTTATAATCAGAATCTTTCAATGTTCATTCTTCTTTTTGTATTCTTAAATCATTTAATTCTTTTTGAATTTTCTTTTGCATTTCAGATTTAGAAACTTTGTATTTTTCTTCTAATTCTTTTGATGCTTCAAGTAATTTATCTTCATAAACATCTGTAATTATATATGAAGCAAAATAAACTACTTGTTCTAGTTTTTTTACTGGTAAATCTAAAAGTAAACCTATTCTACTAGGAACTGATTTCAAAAACCAAGTATGAGCAACTGGTGCAAACAAATCTATATGCCCCATTCTTTCTCTTCTAACTGTAGATTTTGTAACTTCTACTCAACATCTTTCACAAACTATTCATTTATATCTGATTCTTTTGTATTTTCCACAAGAACATTCATAATTTTTTCTTGGGCCAAAAATTTGTTCACAAAAAAGTCATCCTCTTTCTGGTCTTTGAGTCCTATAGTTTATAGTTTCACTTATCAAAACTTTTCAATGAGAAAGTGCTCTTATTCTTTCTGGACTTGCAATACTTAGAGATATTCAAGCAAGATTATCTAAATTTTTACCTTTTGTGATATCTTTTTTTCAAATATTTTCAGCTATCTCTGAAAAGTCTGTTATTCTGTCATTTAGAAAATTATCTAAAGTCTTATCTAACATTTTTTTATAATTTAGTAAATAATTTTTTTATTTAAAAATTGATTCTTTTGATTTTAAAAATTTTTTAAAAGAATTTTTTTTGAAAGAAGAAATTTTTTAAAATTTTTTTAATTTTTTTTCTTCTTTCATTTTTACATTATATTTTTTAGAGAAAAATTATTTTTCTTCTGTTTTAGGAGAATTTTTTTCCTCTTTTGTTTCATTCATATAATGTGCTATTTGATTATATCTGTCTAAAATTTCAGATTCTCTAGCTTTTAATTCTTCAGCATCAAGAAGATCAAGATTTAATCAAATTGATTGTAATTCTTTTAACAATACATTAAATGATTCAGGAATATTTGGTTTTTTGATTGGAGCATTTTTTACTATAGCTTCATAAGCTTGAGTTCTACCTGCAACATCATCTGATTTAATTGTAATCATTTCTTGTAAAATATTTGATGCAGCATAAGCTTCTAGAGCCCACACCTCCATTTCTCAGAATCTTTGACCTCAGTTTTGAGCTTTACCTCAAAGTGGTTGTTGTGTAACCATTGAGTAAGGTCAAACAGATCTAGCATGGATTTTGTCTTCTACTAAATGGTGAAGTTTCAGCATATATTTCACTCAAACTGTAGTTCTTTCTTTAAAAGGTTCACCTGTTCCACCATCATAAAGTTGAACTTTACCATCAGCAGTCATACCTGCTTTTTTCATAAGTTCTGTAATTTGGTCAATAGAAAGACCATTTAGGATAGGAGTTGCAACAGTTATTCACAATTTTTTAGCTGCCATACCAAGGTGAGTTTCAAGAACTTGTCAAATGTTCATACGAGATACTACTCATAGTGGGTTTAAGATAATATCTACTGGAGTACCATCTTCCATAAAAGGCATATCTTCAACTGGGACAATTCTAGAAACGATTCATTTATTTCAGTGTCTTCAAGCCATTTTATCTCAAACTTCGATTTTTCTTGTTTGAGCAATAAAAACTTTTACTTGTTTAAATACTCAAGTCCCAAGATTATCTCAGTTTTCTCTTTTTAAAATATGAACTTGTAAAACTTTTCAACCTTGCCCTGAAGGAAGTCTAAGTGAACTATCTTTTACATCTTTTGATTTATCTCAGAAAATAGCTCTTAATAATCTTTCTTCTGGAGAAAGTTCTTGTTCTCATTTTGGAGTAATTTTTCAAACTAAAATATCTCAACCTTCTACATAAGAACCAACTCTAATAATACCATCAGTATCAAGATTTTTTAATTTTGCAGAAGATACATTTGGAATATCATCAGTAGTTTGTTCAGGTCAAAGTTTAGTTTCTCTTACATCCATTGTAAATTCTTTGATATGAACTGATGTATAATAATCATTTTCTACAACTCTAGAAGACAAAATAATCGCATCCTCAAAGTTGTAACCTTTCCAAGGCATATATGCAACAGTCAAATTTCTACCAAGAGCTAATTCTCAGTTTTCTATTGAGTGTCCATCACATAAAATATCTCATTTCAAAACTTTTTGTCCATGAGAAACAACTGGTTTTTGATGAACGATATGATCATGATTTGATCTTTTAAAATTTATAAGTTCATAAATTTTTTTATTTCAGTTATTATAAAGAACTGTAATATGTTTAGCATCAACTCAGATAACTTCTCAATCATCTTCAGCTAAAATAACGTAACCAGAACCTTCTCAAACTATTCTTTCCATACCAGTTCAAACAATTGGAGCTTGTGGTCTAACAACAGGAACAGCTTGTCTCATCATGTTTGACCCCATTTCGGCTCTTGTTGCATCATCATGCTCCAAGAATGGGATAAGTGAAGTTTCTACAGACATTATTTGTTTTGGAGAAACATCAATATGAGTAATTTCTTTTTCATGAATAATTGTTGGTTCATTTCCAGATCTAGCAGAAATTCTGTTTTCTAAAAAGTTACCAAATTCATCTACTTTTGAACTTGCTTCTGCAACAGTCAAAACTTTTTCTTGATAAGCATCAAAATAATCGAAATCTGGAGTTAAAAATCATCTAACTTTAAATTCTTTTATTTTTGTTTTTTCAGAAATTTCTTTTGCTTTTGCTTCAGTAATAAATTCTTTTTCAGCCAAAATTAAGCTTCCATCATCAGCATAAATATTTTCATGAGTAATTCTATTTACTGCTTCTTTTCAGTCATTTTTTACAGTATGTTTTACAACTCTAAATGGAGTTAATAAAAATCAGTATTTATCTACTTTTGAGTAAGTAGCAAAGTGTAATACAAGTCAGATATTTGGTCCTTCTGGAGTACAAATAGGACAAATTCTTCAATATTGAGTTGGGTGAACATCACGAACTTCAAACGAAGCTCTTTCTCTTGTTAATCATCCAGGTCAAAGAGCAGAAACTCTTCTTTTATGTCAAACTTCAGAAAGTGGGTTTGATTGATCCATAAATTGAGACAATTGAGATGAACCAAAAAATTCTTTCAAAATAGCGGTTATTGGTCTAGAGTTTATGAAACTTCCTGGAGTTGCTTCATCTAAATCAATAGTCAACATTCTATCTTTTGAAATTCTTTCCATTCTAGCTATTCAAACTTTTAATTTATCCATAACTAGTTCTCAAACTGATCTAACTCTTCTGTTTTCTAGGTGATCAATATCATCAACTACACAAGTTTTATCTCCATAAACAAGTCTCAAGAAATATTTCAGAGAAGTAACTATATCATTTATATTTAAAAATTTTCCATTTTCATCATAATATCCAGTTTTGATTCAAAGTTTTGTTTTCATTTTTACTCTTGCAACTTCTCATAAATCAAATCTTTTTTCATCATAAAAAGTTACATTAAACAATTCTTCTACTCTTTCATCAGTTGCTAAATCACCTGGTCTTAAAAGTTTGTAAATTGTATGCCAAGCTTCTAGCTTGTTTGTAGTTTTATCTTTATCTAAAGTTGGAGCTATATTATTTGCAATAACTTCATCTCATAAATCAGCAAAAGTTGACAAAATTTCTGCATTTGATTCTAAACCAAAAGCCCTAAGTAAAACAGATACTGGAAGTTTTCTTTTTTTATCAATTTTTACATTGATTATACCTCTTTTTTCAATATCTATTTCAAACCAACTTCATTTTGCTGGAATAAATTTTAAAGCATAACCTTCTTCACCAACAGTGAAAAATACTCAAGTTGATCTAATAATTTGGTTGATAATAATTCTTTCGATACCATTTACTATAAAAGAAGCTTGTTCAGTCATAAGAGGAATACCTCACATATAAACATCTTGTTCTTTTATTTCCCCAGTTTCTTTATTTAATAATTCAAATCTTACTTTTAAAGGAGCCTCATAAGTAAGATTTTTTGTTGTACATTCTACAGGAGAATATTTTGGTTCTTCTAAGAAATAGCTTTTATAATAAATATCTACTTTTTCACCTGAATGATCAGAAAAAGGAAAAGATTCAGAAAATACTTTATCTATACCATTTTCTAAAAAGTCTTTATAAGAATCAAGTTGTACTTCAAGTAAAGTAGGAATTCATACAACAGATCTATCATCTGTAAAATAATGACGACCTTTTATATCATATAAACTTCCAACTTCTAAATTTTTCGAAGTTTTTTTATTCATACAAATAAAAATTTTAAATAAGTAAAATAAATTCAAATATGAATTCAAAGAAGGAAAAGGAGCTACACAATCATATTTATTCCTTATTTAAATACGCAAAAAACTAGCACAACCTTTCAGAACTACACAATCATAGTTGTACTTAGGTCAGTATTATATATATTTTCCTTTAAAATGCAAGAAAAAAGATTTCTTTTTAAAAAAGAAATCTTTTTTTATTATTTAGAAAATCCTTTTGGTGGATTTGATTGGATTTTTGCATCATATTCAATTTTCACTGAATAATAATTATCTTTATCTTCACAATTTATCAAAGGTACTTTTCTAATAAAGTTTAAATCAAATTTTTGAGCTAATTCAAAATCATTTGTAGTTTTCCCACCTGGTAGTTTATATTCTCATTCTACAACTGCTCATCAAATTGTATTTTTTGTAAAAACAGTTCATAAAATATCTAATTTATTAAACAACTTATCATCAGAATAAGGAATTCAATTTTTATCTGCACTTCTTATTGCTCAACTTGCAAAAATAGAAGCTTTTATTGTTTTTACATTATTAGAAATATAAATATTTCAAGTTGTTTCATTTCCTAAAACATTGTAATTATCTTTTAAAACAATAATTCATAATTTTTTACCAGAAGTATTTAAATCATTTTCTATAAACAAGTTTCAATTTTTTACAATAATTGTTTCAAAATTTAGATTATTACCAGAAATTGTTTCAGTTTTTCATTCTATATATTTGACTCCATTTAAAATTTCTCAAGATTTCATTCATCTTGTTAGATTTGAAGCATTTTTAGAAATATTTCAAATTAAATCTGCTCTAGATAAATCTGAAATATTTGATTTTTGTCCTGTTGCTACTGCATTTCATTGAGACTGAGTTCATCAAATAACTTTTACTCATAAAGTAGTAAATTCACAACCATCAAGTTTTGCTCCAGATAAATCATACCTTGCTTTTCAGTCAAATCAATTATGTTTTATATCATAAGAAATTTTTAATTTATTTTTTGGTATTTCTAAAATAACTTTTGATAAAGCCTCAACTGCTTTTTGTCATTTTTCTATATTAAATCTCAAACTAAACCCTAAATAAGACCTAAGTACATCAAGTGAGGCAAAAACAAATTTTTTCTCAAATTTATCAATTTTATAAATTCAAGTACTTTCATCTTTTTTAATTAAAATATTACCTTGTGCCAACTCTAAATTACCATTTTTTATAGAAGTTCCATTTACAAAATAATCTATTAAATTAAATTTATATTTTTGAAAATCTCACAATTTTGGTTTTCATGCCCAAGCTTTTGTTCCATCATCAATAGAAATTCAACTCAATTCTACTCAAGGTGTAAATTCTTTAGAGTTTGTACTTTCTCAATTAAAAATATAATCAATTTTTCTTCCATCTTTTTTTCATTTTGCATTCCATATATTTACTAAAATAAAAAATTTTTCTTTAAATAAAAGAGGATTAAAAGAATAAAGTTCTAAAGAATTATCAGTTAATTTATTTGGAATCTTTCAATTTATAAGTTTATCTTCTTTTGAAAATCATTCTACATCTCTCAATTCTTCAAAAATTTTTCCAGAAATATTTTTATTCACCTCATTATCAAAAGAATCTTTTATTGTAAAATTATATCTAAAATTATCAGCTAAATTTGCAACTGCTGAATTTTTTATTGGTTCATTTTTTAAAATAGTTTTTGCAGTCAAATTTAAATTTGGAACAATACAAATTTCTACACGTTTTGGTAATCAATCAGATTCTGGGGTTGTAACAGTAGAAATATTATTTTTATCTACATATCAAGCAACTCCTAAATAAAAACAATTATCTTTATCAGCATTTTTTAAAGATCTATTTGAATCTGGGAATCTTACATTGATTATATCTCCAGTTTTACCAAAAAATGCCACATTACAATTTGGATTATTTCTTTGATCTCATGAAGGATATCAACAATAAGTATTACCAAATCTTCAAACTTTTTTAAAAGTAGAAACTTGAAAATCTTTCATTTCTATTGGAGCTCCATCAATACTTGCTGGAGTAGTTCATATCTTTAATTTTAAAGTATCAGTTGCATAACAATAATATTTTTCACCTTCTTGAATACAATTTGATTCTCCATTTATTCAATTTTTTTCATTTACCACAGAAATAGAATTAATTTTCCCAGGATTAAAACCTTGCTTTAAAACTATATTTATATTAGGAATATTAAAATTTCTTGCTTTTAATGGTTCACTTGGAGGTAATTTTGTGATAGTTTTTTTAGGATCTGTTGGATCTATAGTTGTAAATTCTCATACACATTCTGAAGGATCAGAATAATCAAAAGTTCAGAAATCAATATTTGTTGAAGCTCTTCCTAAAAAGGCTTGATTTAAATGATTTCTTCATTTAGCATCTGAAACTAAAAATAATGGTGTTGTAAGTTTTAATTTTATTCTATCTAAAGGTAATCTTCAAGCTTTTGTAGTAATATCCTTTCCATTTGCAGTAAAATCATACTCTTTTGTAATATAGCCACCTTTAAACTCACCAACTCTTACATAATCAGAAAAAAATTTTTTAGCTGGTAAATTAAACTTTTTTCTCAAATATTGTTCTATTTCATTATTACTACTAATATAATTAAAATATGGGAAAATGTCATATCAACCTCAACTATGGCTAGTTCAACAAGCTTTATTATATAATGTATAATTAGCAAAAACTTGTACATCTACTCATGCTCAATAATAAATATTATTCACTCTATCCCAATTTGCACTAACTGTTGAAGAAAATAACATTGTAGCTAAAAATATAATAAATAATTTTTTCATAAAATATTTTTTATAAATATAAAATTTTTTAATAAATATCTGAAACTATAGCAGTCCAAGTATTATTTTCTGGATCTATTTTTATTTCAGCTTCTTTTTCTATCCAAATATTTTTATTTTTATCATATAACCAATAACCATTTTTTTCATTTCAGAAAAAATCACTTTGCATCAAAGCTATATCATCTGGTGATACTTTATAAGTTATTTCAATTTTATCTCAATTTTTTACTTGTAAAATGTCTCAATTATCAGATATAAAATCTGTAAAAGCCATTCCACCACTTTCTAAATTAACAATTTTTCATTCTTTTGTAATAGCTCTCATATTTAAAGAAATATTCTCATTAGAATTTACATCTTCTCATTTTATAAAATTTACCTTTGTAGTTACATTTCATTTGAAACATTTTCCTTCATTATCAACCAAAGAACAAGTTGGAATATTTATAGAAATAGTATCTGAGTCAATTTTTGTTCATTTATCAAGAGAAATTTTCTTTTCTAAATCAAGTTTTTTAAGTTTTAATTCTCATCCTAAAAAGCTACCTTCTCAATTAAATGAGTTTAAAACTAAAAATCCATCACCATACCCATCAGCTCTACTCATAATAGAAAATTTTTCTATTCATTTCGGCCAAACAAATGGTTTTTTAAATTCTCAATTCTCAAAATTTCAAAATTTTATTCAATTTAAATAAATTGATCATTTTTTTATTTTCTCCCCAGTTTTAGAATCTAAAATTTCTAAATTTAAATCAAAATCTCTTTTTATTTCTACTGGAAGTTTTTCAGCTTCTTTCATAAAATCTTCAAATTCTATTCATCAATCAACTCTTTTTGTTAAATCTGCTTTTTTTGTAGAATCGATATTTTCTAAAAATTTTTTTCAAGCTTTTAATAGTGAATTTTCTGGTTCAGTATTAGAAAAAGCTAATAAATCTATATCATCAGCAGAAATATTAAATCTATTTTCTGCTATTTTTTCTTTAGATGATTCAATAGTTACCCCGTCATAAATAGTAACTTTTTCATCTAAAATTTTTGTTCAAGTTTCCTCTTTTTGTTCTTGATTTTTTTGCCAACAAGAAGTAAGAGTTAAAACAAGTAAAAATACCAAAATATATTTTTTCATAGTTTTTATTTTTTATAAATTAAAAATAATATAATTATATTAAATCATAATTAAAAAAAAATTACAAGAAAAACAACTTGACATTTTATTTATATATTTAAAAATATATAAATAAAAAAGATTTCTTTTTTCAAAGAAATCTTTTTTATTTATCTTGAAAATCCTTTTGGTGGATTTGATTGAACTCTTGCATCATATTCAATAGTAAATGATGGGTTATCTAATACTTTTCCATTTTCACATTTTACTGGAACTTTTCTAGTATTATTTAAATCATAAACTCTTGATACTTCATATTTTCAAATTTTTCCACCTGGAAGTTTATTTATAATTGAACCTCAAATTGTATTTTTTGTAAATAAACTTCATTTAAATTTTAATGCTTTATTTAATTCATGGTCTTTATAAATAATTCCATTATTATCTGCACTTATAAATCAACCATCAGCATAAATTACAGCATTTATTTCAGTAACATCTTTATTTACAAAAATATTTCATTTTCCAGAAACTTTTGTTCCTTCAGAATTAATATTTTTAGTTACATCAAAATTATCATTTAAAACAACTATTCAATAAAGATTTTTTGAATTTGTAGCTATATCTTTTGAAATATAAATATTTCAATTTCTAACTACAAGAGTTTCAAAATCTCTAAAATAATCATTTCAAGTTACATTTACATCACCAACTACATATTTTACTCTGTTTACAACAGCTCCAGATTTTAATCATCTTACAAGATTATTTGCAAATTTTTTAATATCTCATTTTAAATCAAGTTTTGACATATCTGTAATATTTGCAGCAGAATCTGTAGTGTTTGCTATATCTCAAGTAGCTTGCCCTCCTCAAATAAGTTTTACTCAAAGAGTTTTTACTGTACAAGAATCAGCAGTTCTAAATTCATCTAATTTATATTTTATATCTTTTCAATTCTTATGGTAAGAAACATCTAGTCATTTTACTGAAATACTTAATCAATTTTTAGCTTTTGAAGAATTTTGTTCTCAATCGATTCACAAAGTAATTCTAAATATATATTCTAAGCCATTTTCTCAATTAAAATTAGTAATTAGTTTAATCGGTTTTGGTTTAACAACTTCAAATAATTTGAAAACTACTCATTGTGGTAAATTAAAAAATTTTTTAAAATCATCACTTGCTTTTCCTCAAAGGATTCAGTTAACAATACTTCCTAAAGCTCATTTATCTTTTACAATAAATTTATATAATTGTTCTCTTCCTATTTCTGGTATAGCATCCCAAGTAGTTCAGTTATCATTTGAGATTTCAATTGATTCAGCAGCTAAAGGTTTTTTGAAATTTAAATCTCAAAGATCAAGCATTATATATCATTTTGTAACATTTCAATTTCCATTTTTACCATTTCCTGAAGCTCCAAACTCTAATCAGTTTTTGTATCTTCCTTTTCTTTCAGATAATTGATAATTATTTGCATGTTCTGGTATTTTTACCATAACTTTTATATTTTTATAATTTTTTGGATGTAAACTTTTTACATTAAAAGCCAAAGTAGATTTTCCAAAACTTTTAGTATCTGAATATAATTTATCTGCATCTTCTCAAATAAATTTAACTTCTATTCAAGAAGTATAAGGTATTTCTGGCTCTATTTTATTTTTATATTCATCTTTTATAATTTGATTAATACTATATGAATCATTTCCATTTGCATATCAACCTCATTTTTTCTGTAAATTTCATTCTTTTTGAACTGTATTTGTTGGAATAATATCAACCTTAACTGATGAAGTAGCTATTGATGATCAACCAGAAATATAAGAAAAAACTATCATACAGTTTTCACATAATTCTTTTGTAATATTTTCTTTAGGTTTTTTAGTATTCTTTAATTCTACACTAAAATCTTTAAAATATCACTCTCATTGATTTGGTATTATAGTAACTCTTCAAGTTCAAATTGTAAAATCATCACTTCTTTTTATTGAAACCTCTACTGCTTCAACTTTTAATTCTTTTTTTCAAAATGTACCTATTATTTCATATCTAAGTTTTGAAAAATCTATTTTTCCATCTTTTGCATTTATAAAATATTTTCCTTTTTCTCAATATTGTCAGTTTATAGTTAAATTATCTGTATTAAATCTTGGTTGTTGTTTAGATAATAAAGTAGCATCATCAAATTTAAATTGATTTTCCTCTTTTCAATCAGATGTTTCAAGTCATTTACAAGTTATATCTACTGGGTGAAGTTTTATATTTGTTGTAGTATAATTATGCTGAGTATAATCCCAATTATATAAATCTGTACAATATCCAGATTGAGGAGCAGGAGCTATTTTAGGATCTGAACAATATCTATCCCATAAATTTTTACCATCTCTAGCTCTATACAAATCTACTTGATTTGAGCTTTTAGCAGTTCCAGAATAATTTCTCTCAAAAACTTTATAAATTATTTCTACATTATTGTTTCATGAAAATCTATACTCTAAAACATCTAAATTATATTTATTTTTTATTCAATTAGTTAAATTTTTTTCATCTCAAAAAACCAATACTTTATCTACATTATAACTTCATAGAGTATAATAAACTCATTTTGATGTAAATCTAAATCTTATTTCATCACTATTTGAAATCTTTATATCACCTCAAAATCTTATAGTTATTCCTTTTTTATCTAGATTTTGAACAATAATATTATTTCATTCTTTTTTTATATTTAATCAGCTTCCAATAATTTCAAAATTATAAATTTTTCTTCTTAATTCTTTCCACTCTCAGAATTGCTTATTTTGACAAGAATCTAATTTAAATTTACTGCATCCAGGAATAGATAAATTTAAATTTTTTCAAACAGTAGTATGTTTAATGTCTCATATTTCAATAACACCAGGTTTTTCAATATAATATTCTCTTTCATATCTATGATGACCTCATAAATTAAATTTTGCATCTAAAAGACAAGTATCAGAATTATATTCCCATTCAAAAACATTTGTTTGATCTACATTTGCTTTTACTATTCAAGTTAATCAAATACCAAATAATAATAAACTAACAACTAAAATTTTTTTTATTTTTTTCATTTCTTTATATTAACAAAATAATTTTTATTTTTCATAAATAAATTCATAATTTCATTTTTCATCTAAAATCTTCATTTTAGATTCTTTCCAAACTCAATTATCTGTTAAAACCCAAAATGGAGGAATTCCATATTTATCAAGTTCTGTTTTTCATAAATAAACATTTTTTGGAACATTTTTTAAATCCATATTAATTGCCTTATGTTGATTTTGAATAATTCAACTTCAAGTAAATCATCATTTTAAATCAAGTTCTTCTCCTTTTTCATTATAAGCTTTTATATAAGGCATTCCAAAAGTTACCATAGAAGTCCCTGTTAGAGAACCTTTTTCATCAAATACATCTAAATTAAAAGCATTTGCATCATTATTTGTTTCATCTAAATCAAAAAAATATAATTTTACTTTTCAGTTATACTCTTTCCCATCTTTTGTTAAATAATTATTACCATTTGTTTTAAAAGTAAAATTTTCCGTTTTTTCATAAACTCTTTGAATTGAGTTTTGTTCTTTTTCTAAATCAGCTTTTACTAATTTTGGTAAAAAACTAATTTCATCTCAAGTATTTTTTAAATTTGCTTTAAAATGGAAATCTAAATAACCTTCTTTTGAATATTTTAATCTATGCGCAAAATTTGGTTCTAAAGAAATTCTTGAAGAATTTTTAACTTCTTTTCCTCAATCAATTGTTAATTTTACATTTTCTAAATATTTTCAATCTTGATCAACTGGGGAAAAAGATGCAACAACTAAATTTTTATTCTCACAAAATTTTGGATCATTTTCTTTTTCACATAACTCCTTTCTATTTTTTAAAGCATTTTCATAATCTCAAACAAAAGATTCTAAATAAGTTGCTTTTTGTTTATTTTCGATTTTTTTATCATTTTTTAGAGTTTCTATTTTTTCATAAAGATTTTGACTTCCTGTTTTTGTGTACATTTCATTTGAAATATCAAACATAGAAATAAATCTAAAATCTTTGGGTTCTTCTTCTTCTTTTTCTACAATTTGTTCTTGATTTATTCAAGTTTGTGTTGTAGAACTAGCAGTTTCCGGTTTAACTTCCTCTTTTTGTCAGCATGAAGTTAAAAAAGTAATCATTAAAAGCACTAAAAAATATTTTTTCATATATTTTTATTATTAAATAATTAAAATACTCATTGTTATATTAAACCATTTTTATAAATATTTTTCAAGAAAAACAGCTTGACAGACTCTGTAATTTATTTTTAATACTTTATTTTTAATACTTTATTTTATTTAAAAAGCTCTACAAAAAGATTTTTTTTAGAAAAATTATTATTTTTATTATTTTTTGCATAATTTTAAAAAATTTTTATAATATGAAATATTATTTTTATAATATGAAATATTATTTTTATAATATGAAATATTATTTTTATAATAAAATTTTTATGAGTTTTGAAAGAAATAATTTACAAAATAAAAAAAGAAAATGAACTCCTTTGGTTGCAATTTTTCTTATAATTCTATTTTTTACTATTATCCCAATAAAAATAAGATACAATAATTTTGTAGAAAATCCTGAAATTCCAGAAAATATACAAATCACAATAAAAAAATGAGATTCCTTAAATAATCTTTGAGAAAAAATAAAAGAACTTGATAACAGTTTTTATAGAATTTATTTATCAAATAATACTCCAGATTTAGTTTTAAAAGAATGAATTTACGAAATCAAAAAAGGTTCAAGTATAAAAGAAATTTTTGAAAGTCTAAAAAAACCGATAAACACAAGCAGCAATTTTACTATTCTTGAAGGTCGGAATATCTATGAAATAGATAAAGTTTTAACACAAAAATGACTTATTTCAAAATGAGAATATATTTCTTACGTAACTGACAAAACAAAAATTGATTCTTGGAAAAAATATTTTGAGTTTTTAAATATAGATAATCTAGAAAGTTTAGAATGATATTTATATCCAGATACTTACAGAATAGATACTAAAAATTTTAAAATAAATAATTTAGTTCAAAAACAACTTGAAGAGTTTGAAAATCAAGTTTACAACAAAATTTTTAAATGAAAATACAATAATGAAACAATTTACGATGTAATAAATTTGGCTTCAATTGTAGAAAAAGAAGAATCTCTTATAAAAGAAAATCAAGCAACTGTAGCTTGAATCCTAAAAAAAAGATTAAATGCAAATTGGCAAATTTGAGCTGATGCAACAGTTTGTTATGCTTATCAAATTCCAACTAGTGAATGTACTCAAAAAGTCGTAAACAAATATGTTTATGAAAAAAATGAATACAACACAAGAACAAAAACTTGACTTCCTAAAACTCCTATTGCAAATCCAAGTTATACAACTATTTATAATACTTTAAATGACAATAAAACTGAGTATTGGTATTATTTACATAATTTGACAACTGGAAAAATTTATTATGCAAAAACAAACCAAGAGCACGAGTACAATAAAGCAAATTTTATGAGATAAAAAAATAGAAAAAAATTTTTTCTATTTTTTTATTTTTTGCAAATTTTTAATTTTTTTATATAATTTAAAAAAATATTTTATAAAAATTTTAAAATTATGTTTGAATTTAAACTAGAAAATAAAGATTGAGATGCTAGAGCTTGAGAATTTTTTACAGAACACTGAAGTTTTAAAACTCCTATTTTTATGCCAGTTGGGACAAAAGCAACTGTAAAATGAATTCCAAAAGAATGGCTTGATGAAATGTGAGCTGAAATTATTTTAAACAATACTTACCATCTTTACCTAAGACCTGGTGACAAAATCGTAAAAGAATTTTGATGAGTTCATAAATTTCAAAATTATAATAAACCTATTTTAACAGATTCTGGTTGATTTCAAGTTTTTTCACTTTGACAAACTGGAGATTCTGGATTTAAAAATTCTGAAAGTTTAGTAAAAATAACTGAAGATTGAGTTCACTTTAGAAGTTTTCTAGACTGAAGTAAACATTATTTCAATGCTGAAACAGTTATGGATATAGAAAGCAATCTCTGAGCTGATATAATCATGGCTTTTGATGAATGTGCTCCAGGAAAATCTGACTGGACTTATGCAAAATCTGCAATGGAAAGAACTCACAGATGGGCTCTAAGATGTGTAAAAAGATGGAAGGAAAATAACGAAAAAAGAAAACAAAATTGAGAATATTTACAAGCTTTGTTCCCTATTGTTCAAGGTGTAATTTATGATGATTTAAGAACCGAAAGTGCAAAATTTATATGAAGTTTAGATACTCCAGGATTTGGAATTTGAGGACTTTCTGTTTGAGAGCCCAAAAAAGATATGTACAGAACTATAGATACTATAAAAAATATTTTACCTCAAAATAAACCTAGATATTTGATGTGAGTTTGAACTCCAGAAGATTTAGTTGAGTGAATTTATAGATGAGTTGATATGTTTGATTGTGTTTTACCAACCAGACTTTGAAGACATGGAACTTGTTTTTCTTATAAATGAAATATAAAAATAAAAAATAAAAAATACGAACTAGATAAATGACCAATCGATGAAATGTGTGATTGCAAAGTTTGTAAAAATTATTCAAAATGATATTTGAGACACTTAATAAATGAAAATGAAATGTATGGAATGGAACTCCTTTCTTATCACAACTTGTATTTTTTGATAAATCTAGCAAAACAAGCAAGAAAAGCAATTCTAGAAAATAAATATGAAGAATTTAGAGAAAATTTTTGGAAAAATTATCCAAAAGAAGTTTTAGAAAAATAAAAAGCACTTTTTAAAAAGTGCTTTTTTCATCTTAATTTTTCAAAAAATCATAAGCTTTATAATTTAGTTTTTCAGCTTTTTTATAAAATTTTTCTAGAGTTTCAAAATCTTCTTCTTTTAGAGAATTTTCTTCAAAAAGATAAAAATATTTTTCATCAAAATAAAAAGGTTCTTTTTTTAAAATTTCCAAAAATTTTTTGTATCAAGATAAATTTAAATTTTTTAATAAAAAAATTTCTCTAAATCTTTTGTGATTTTTATTTCCAAAACTTCTTCAAAATAATTTCAATTTTTTAAATAATTTTCATAATTTTCTTTATAGAATTTTAGAAGTTCAGGAGAATTATTTTTACAATAAAATTTTAAATATTCTTCCAAAGTCATTTTTTGAAGTCAAGTTTCTTTTTTCAAAAAAATCATCTTTTTCCAAATTCTCAAAACTGAAATCAAAAAATCTTTTACAAGTTCTCTATTCATAATTTTTTTATAAAAAATATTTTTATAATTATATCCAATACTAAAATTTTTCAAAAAATAAAAAGCACTTTTTTAAAGTGCTTTTTTATAAGAAGAATTTATTTCAAGACAAGAGAATATATTTTTGTCTGTAAGAAATAAACTAAATCAAAAATCTCTTTTTGGATAACTTGCTCTTTTGCAAGAGTTTTTTCCAAATCTTCTTGAGAAATAACAGATGAAGCTACAAAATCTCGAAAAGCATTATTTATACTTTTATTATAAAGCCCCGTAAGTTCTTCCATCAAAGCATAATAACTATTTTTGATCTTAATCCGATCTTTATCTTGACTTATATCAGAAAGAAGCTCTTTTACTTCTTTAATAATATCATTTGAGATAAATTTTAGATTTAAATCTTCTAGAATACTCATTTAAAAATCTCCTTTACTTTTAGGTTTTATAATTATAAAAGTTTAAATAAAATTGTCAAATTTATTTAAGAAAATATTAAGAATAATTTAAAAAAATTTGATTTTCATAAAAAAAATACTATACTTAATATAGTTTATTTTTAACAAAAAAAATATGGATTATTTTAAAGAAAGCTTGAAGCTTCATGAAAAACTTCAAGGAAAAATTAATTTTGTTTCAAAAGCTGATTTAAACAATAGATATGACCTAAGTTTAGCTTATTCTCCATGAGTTGCTGAACCTTGTAAAGAAATTGCTAAAGATCCAGAACTTGCTTATAAATATACAATAAAAGCAAATACTGTAGCAGTTATTTCTGACTGAAGTGCTGTTTTAGGTCTTTGAAATATTTGAGGTTTAGCTGGACTTCCAGTTATGGAATGAAAATGTGCTTTATTTAAAAGATTTGCTTGAGTAAATGCATTTCCAATTGTTTTAGATACTCAAGATACTGAGGAAATTATTTCTACTATAAAAAATATTTCTCCAACAATTGGTTGAATAAATCTAGAAGATATCAGTTCTCCAAGATGTTTTGAAATAGAAGAAAGACTTAAAAATGAATTAAATATTCCAGTTTTTCACGATGATCAACACTGAACTGCAATAGTTTGTTTAGCTGGTTTAATAAACTGATTAAAAATAACTTGAAAGAAAAAAGATGAAATAAAAGTTGTAATAAACTGAGTTTGAGCAGCTTGAATAGCAATTGCAAAATTATTTATAAAATACGGAATAACTGATATAATTGCAGTTGATTCAAAATGAATTATTTATAAATGAAGAGAAAATCTAAATGTAGAAAAAGAAATAATAGCTGAAATAACAAATAAAAATTTAGAAAAAGGAACTCTAGCTGATGCAGTAAAATGAAGAGATGTTTTTGTTTGAGTTTCTGCTTCTTGAGTTTTAACTCAAGAAATGGTAAAAGCTATGACAAATGATCCTATGATTTTTGCAATGGCTAACCCAATTCCAGAAATTATGCCTGATGAAGCAAAAGCTGCTTGAGCAAAAATAATCGCGACTTGAAGAAGTGATTTTCCAAATCAATTAAATAATGTTTTGGTTTTCCCAGGAATTTTTAAATGAGCTTTACAAAATAGAGTTACAAAAATAACTGATGATATGAAAATAAAAGCTGCTGAAGCTTTGGCTTCTTTTGTAAAAGAACCAACTCCAGAAAAAATTATTCCTTCTCCTTTTGAAGAATGAATTGCTGATACAATAGCAAATGTTGTAAGATAAAAGAAAAATCCACTGAAAAATCAGTGGATTTTTTAAAAAATTTTAAAATCTAATGATTAAAATATTTATCAAAAGATTCCAAAAATTCAAAATAATATTTTTCAAAACGTGATTCAAACTTTAAAAGAGTTTTATAATTTAAATAGACTTATATTATAAATACTTTTTTAAAAAATCAACTTTATTTTATCTTATAAACAGCATATTTTCATTTATTAAAATTTTTAACTATTTCATCCTCTGTTTTTCAAATATATTTTTTCAAATAATAAAATTTTCCAGAATCAAAATCAGAAGAATTTACAAAATTATAAATCTCAGAAATACATTTTTTTATTTTTGTGTTTCTATAAATTTTATTTACATTTTCATCATAACATTCATAAGTGCCATTTACAAGGCTAAAAAACTTGGCTTTATCTCCATTTATTTTTTCCAAATCTGTTGCAAACATTAAACAAACACTGTCTGTATGAATTATTTCTAAATTTTTTGCAGTCAAGGTTTTCAAAAGTTTTTCATATCTATTTGTAAGTCAATGGGTTTCAGAATCATCAATTGTTGCTGCTCACAAATCAAGTAAAATATATTCAAAACCAAGTTTTTTCATATTTTCAAAAGTTTTTTCTATATTTTTTTCATCTAAAAGAAAATCATTAAAATAAAATAATAATCAGTCTTCATAAATTCTTTTTTGATTTTCTGCAACATAATATTTAAAAAATGTTCAAATTCTAAAAATATTTTTTTTATTTAAAAAACTTTTTGGATACAAAATTCATTTATAAATATTTTCTAAAGATCTTTTTGCTTTTTCATTTCAATTTCTAATTTGAATTTTTAAAAAATCAATTATTTGTAGAATATCAATTTTTTCTAAATCAAAATTAGATAAAATTTCAAAATCAACATTTTTTTCTAAAAATTCTTTTTTATTATTTATATTTAGTTCAAAAAATATTTTTTCATAAGGATAATGAAGGTCAAAAATATCTACCAAAGAGGAAGTCTTCCAAGTTTTATAATCCAAATATGCTTTTGAAGTCAAATTTGAAACTGTATGAGGAAAAGATGTAAAAATTATAAAAGCTGAAAAAATAGTCACAAAAATTAAGCTTCAATAATATTTTAAATTTTGATTCTTAAGGGAATAATTTGAAATATAAAATCCTCAATATCAAATCATCAAAAGTAAGCAAAAATACATCGTGATTCCATACCAAACAACTCAAAAACTAGAAATCATCCAAAGAAAAATATAAATAAAAGAAAAAGTCAAATTTTGTCTAAAAATAAAAGTTTCTTCAGATTTTTTCAAAAAATAATTTAAAATTAAAAATGGAATTATGAAAAATAAAAATATTATAAAATAACCAAAAGGCAAAGTTATTTCAGAAAGCAAATCTTTTATTTTTTGCAAGAAATTTGTATTTTTTTGCCAAAGATTCAAAATCTCATTTTTTTCAGAAATATTTTCTTTTTCTATTTTATTTTTTAGCTCTGAAATATTTTCAGAACTAAAAATATAACCTTTATTTTTTTCTGTAAATATTTTTTCAATTGTATTTTTGGAAATATTTTCTGGAATTTTAGCTACTTCTACAGGAAGTTTAATAAAAAACCAAACTTCGAAAAAAGCAAAAATTATGAAAACAAGATAAAAATTTTTGTTTCTAAAAAATGGCAAAAATATAAAAATAAGTGGTATCAAAGCAAAAAATATAAAAGAAATTTCTGTAAATTTTCATCATTGATTTACTTGCATTGTTAGATTCCAAAACATATTTGTATAAGGCAAAATTCCCTCTTCATATCACAAATATCTTTTCAAATCCTCATTTGTTGTTACTGGATCCTCTAGTCTTCTTTTAGCTCTTTCTCTATATTTTTCATCTATTTCTTCAGAAGAATAAATATTTTTCAAATCAAGTTTTGGGCTATCAATTTTTCAATTCAAAATCCCAGAGATTGTGATATTTGGATAAGTTTCAATAATATTTTTTGTAAACCAAGGCAAAAGTGAAATAAAAATTCAAATAAAAAAAATAATTATTATTTTTAAAAATTCTATAAATTTTTTATTTTTTCTAAAAAATAAAATTCAAAAAATTATTATTCAAAATCATAAGAAAGATAAATTTAAAAGCAAATTTGATGAAATTGCTACATTCATCATTCACCATAAATTGGCTAAACTAAAACTAGAAAAAAATAAAAATAAAAATCAAAATAAACCAAAAACTCAAAAATAAAAAAAGCTTAAAAGTCCTAAAATAGAAACAATTAAAAAAAGTGAAGTAAATTTTATAGAAAAGGCAAATCATGTCAAAATTCAAATTATTCAAAAATACCAAAATGAAATTTTTTCTCAATTTTCATTTTTTTGCAATAATTTATAAAGAAAAAATACAATAAAAGTCGTAATAAAAAACAATCATTGATCAAGTTTCATATCTTTAGCTGAATGAAAAATACTCATTGGCAAAGATAAAAACAAAGTTGACAAAATAATGGGTAAGTTTAAAAATGATTTTTTAGAAGAAAAAATTTCAGAAAAAATTAAATTTAGAGTCAAAAAACTCAAAAAATATCAAGAAAAATTTAGAAAAAAAGCAAAAACTGGCTCAGATAAAAGATATCAAATAGAAGTAAAAATTTGCCAAGAATACATTTCTGGGAAATTTCAAACTCAGCTAGAATTAGCCAAAATATTTGGGTAATTCATATAAACTCACAAATCATCCCAACCAATTGGAAATGGACGAACGATCGATATTATTCAAGTTCACAGAACAAAAAATGCAAATAAATAAAAAATTTCTGTTGTTAATAATTTTATTCAATTCCCTTCAGTTTTACTTATTTCAAACTTTTTTGTAAAAAATCATTGCAAAAATCAAAAAATTTCTTTATATGAAAAAATTCAAAAAATAGCTAAAATTCAAAAAACTACAAATAAGTTTAAAAATCAAAAAAATGAAAAAATAGTTAATAAAAAAATAAAAGAAAAAAATCATAAATTTAGTGAAAGTAAAAATCTAGTATTTTCAGAAAAATCTTTTATTTTAGGTAATTTTGAAGATATTTTTTTTCAAAATCAAGTTGTTATAAAAAACAAAAAAACTGGAAAAATTCACAAAAAAATAATTTTTGAAAAAAATAAAATAGAATCTGAAAACAAATCTAAACTAAATTTTCAATAAAAAACATTTAAAATATTTCAAAAAAAGTTTTTAAAAAATGCGAAATCAAAATAAGCTTCACTTAAAAAAAGTAAAAAAATCATAAATAAAGAAAATATTTTTGCTGGAGTAAAAGTTACTTTTTCTTTATTTTTAGATGAAAAAATAATTTTATAAAAAATATATAAAATTAAAAAAAATCAAATAAAAAATAAAAAGTTTTTATCCATAGAAAAATATTTTCAAAAAATTTCTACTTTTGAAAAAGAAAAATCATTATGTCCAGGAAAAATAACATAATAAAGAAAAAATATCAAACTAGAAAAAAGAGCTAAAATAAGACTCTTTAAAAGAAAAATATTAAACATAAAATTTATATAAAAAACTAATTTATCTTATTTTAAAGGATTTTTCTGATTTGTAAAATTTTTATGTATTTTTTACAAATAAAAAAAAATAATTATAATGTAAAAAATTATTTATAAAAACAAAAAAATGATCGACCAATATAAAAGTTTGAGTGAAAAATTCCTAAAAAAATGATTTTGGTTATATGTTTTTTCACTTGTTATTTGACCTGTTTGATATATCACAAAAATAATAATTTCTGGAGAAATTACAGTTTCTGAACTTGGAATTTTGTACTGAATAATCAGTCTAGTAACTCTCGTTTCAACTTACAACGATTTGTGAGTTACAGAAAGTTTGAAACACTTTATACCAAAATTTGTAACAGAAAAAAAATTTGATAAAGTAAAATCTGTTCTATTTTATGCACTTTTTGCACAAATTATAACTTCTATTTTTATTGCTTGATTTTTCTTTTTTGGTGCAGATTTTTTAGCAACAAGCTATTTTAAAAGTGAAAGTGCTATTGAAGCTATAAAAGTTTTTGCTTTTTTCTTCATTTGAATAAATATTTTTCAAACTTTAAATAATTTTTTTCTTTCAGTTCAAGACTCTTTTTCTTACAAAATTACAGAATTTTTTAGAATGATTTTTATTTTAATTTCTGTTTTATTTGTATTTTTCTGAGATGCTTCAAGTTTAGCTAATTATAGCTATTCTTGGCTTGTTTGACTTTACCTTTGAATATTGATAACTATTTACTTTTTTTACAAAAAATATTATAAAAAATATTTTAAAGAAAGTAAAATTTTATTTGATAAAAAACTTATAAAAACTGTTTCAAAATACTCAATTTTGGTTGCTCTTTGAGCTCAAGTTTCAGTTTTGCTTAGCCAAGTTGATATGCAAATGATTATTTACCTTTTAGACACTGAGAAAGCTTGACTTTATACAAATTATTTAAGTATTATAAATATTCCTTTCATAGTTTTATGACCAATTTTTATGATTTTGATGCCAATTTTTTCAGAACTTCACTCAAAATGAGAAAAAGAAAAACTTCAAATCATAAAACAAAATTTTGCAAATATTTTCATAACAATTTGAATAATTTTTAACTGATTTATGTTTGTTTTTTGACCACAAATTGCTTCAGTTTTATTCTGAAAAAATTATTATGATTCTGGGATAATTTTACAATATTCTATTTTACTTTTAGTTTTTAACTTTCTTTTGCAAATAAATTTTAATTTGCTTGCTTGAATCTGAGAAGTGAAAAAAAGAGTAAAAATTCTACTTGTAGCAATATTTTTCAATGTAATTTTAAACTTGATTTTTATCAAAACTTTGTGAGTAAATTGAGCTTCTCTTGCGACTTGATTTGGTTGGATTTTGATTTGGTACTTAAGTGAAAAATATCTAAAAAAAGATTATAAAACAAGTTTTGATATAAAAATTATTTTCAAAAATACAATATTTTTTATAATTTTTTGATGAATTTTTTATTATATTTTCAGCAATTTTATAAACAATTTATCAAGAATAAGTTGATTTTTTGCACTTACTTGAATTGCAATTTTATGGTTTACTATTTTTATTTTTATAAATAAAAATATGTTTAAACATTTTATTTTAGAAGTTAAAAATCTAAAAAAATGAAAAAAATCTTAATCAGAGTAGAAAGTCACTCAAAATCTTGAGTTTGATGAATGGAAAGTAGAATTTTAGAATTTTGTAAAATATTAAAACATGATTTTTATTTTCTATCAAATTCTAGATTTTTGATTGAAAATAAATTTTTGTGAGAAAAAAATTTATTTTCTGACTATTTTAGTTTTTATTGAATTTTACAAGATATTTTTAGTTTTAGAAATTTTGAAATTATTGAGAGTAATGGTCTTCGTGATAATCTTATAGCAAGTTTAAATTTTCTAATTTTTTATCCATTTTACAAAGTAAATAAAACAAAATTTTTCCTTTCTATTCACGGAAATTTAGCAATTTTGGGAATGAAATGATTGAAAAAATTTATTTACAATTTTATTCTAAAAATTGGGCTAATTCTTTCAGACAAAATTATTGTTGTTTCAGAAGAGCTAAAAGATTATTTCAGTGAAACTTATAAAATAAAGAAAGAAAAATTTGAAGTTATTGTAAACTTTATAAATACAGAAAATTTTAACAAAGAAAAATGAGAAAATAAAAAAATTTTGATTGTTTCAAGACTAGATTTTGATAAATACAATTGAGTAAAAAATGCTATTTATAGAGCTTCAAAAGATAATTTTGAAATTGATATTTATTGAAATTGAGATTTTTTAAAAATTTTGAAAAATGATTTTAAAGATTTTCAAAATGTAAATTTTTTAGGTTTCAAAAAACAAACAGAAATAAAATATAATGAATATTTTTTGATTTTTGCTATGTGAAGAGCTTTACTTGAATGAATGCTTTCTTGACTTAGAGGGATTTTAATAAATAATCATAAAATAATTTGTGAAATAAATGAGAAAAATTATGAAGATGCAAAATATTCAAATTTTACTTGAAAGCTAGTTTTTTGAGAAAAAAATTTATATACAAATTTTCATTGAAAAGTTGTTAAGATAGAAGAAATTGATTTATTTTTAAATAAAAAATCTAACTTAATAAATCAAATAAAATCTGATTTTGATATAAAAAATTTAAAAGATTTTTATAAATAAAAAACTAGAAAATTTAAATTTTCTAGTTTTTTAAAGTCTTATTTTTGAAATATTTTTTTCCCAAGAAAAATTTTCTTCTACAAATTGTCTTCCATTTTCAGCTATATTTTCAAGAGTTTCAGATTTTCAAATATTTTGTAAAATCAAACTTTTCCAAACTTCTGGATCATCACTACAAAAAACATTTTCTCCATGATGAAGAGAAATTCACTCTAAACCAATTTTTGTTGATAAAATAGGCTTCCCCATAGCTAAAGCATTCAAAACTTTTAATTTTATTCAGCTTCAACTCAAAAGTGGAACAATAAAAATTCTTGCTTTATTAAAATATTCTAAATCTTTATTTTTTCAATTTTCTACAATTATCCTATCACTAGCCATTTTTTTAATTTCAGAAGAAGCATTTTTTCAAACAATATAAAATTTTATTTCTTTATCAAAAATTCAAATTTCATCAAAAACTTTTTCTTTAAACCATTTTACTGCTTGGATATTTGGAAAATAATCCATCATTCAAATAAAAACAAGATTTTTTTCTGTTGTTAAATGTGTAAATTGATATTTTTCAAAATCAACTCAAGGAAGCAAAACTTGAGTTTTTTCCATTAAAGAAGGCATTTTATTTAAGAAAAAAGTTTTATCAGATTCTGAAATCGTAAAAAAATAATCAATAAAATCTAAATACTCAAACTCCAAATTTTCCCAAAAAATAGATTCCCTTTTGATTAAATATTTTTTAAAAATATTTTTTTCCTCAGATGCAATTCTTTTTAGAAGCAGATGTTCGACATTATGGCTTCTACTGACAATTTTTACATTTGGATCAATATCTTTTATAAATTTTGAAAAAGTTGTCATAAAAGCTGATTCAAGCCAAACTATATCATATTTATTTTTTCCCATCATTTCAGAAATCATATTTTTCATTTTTTTTGTATGGTATTTTCTAAAAAAATAGCTATCTTTTTTTAAAAAACTCAAAAATAAATATCAAAAATTTTGTTTTGAAACATCTCTCAAATCATAAGAAAATTCATTAACCAAATTTTTTGCTTCTTTAAAATTATAAGAAAAATCTTCTTTTGAAACATTTGTTAAATAATCAATTTCATTGTATTTTGAGAGCTCTTTTACCGTATTGTAAAAAACAATTTTTGCTCAATCATTTGCTGGGAAAAAATATCTTGGTGAAATATAAAGAATTTTTTTATCTTTTATCATTTTTGTATTCTAAAATTTTAAATAAAAATAAAACAAAACTACTTGGTAAAATATACAAAATTTTTAGAAGAAAATTGCATAAAATATCTGAAAAAGTTGCTTTTATTTTATAAATTTTTCTTGCTTTATTTTGCACAAATAAAGTATTTTTCAAAGTTTCTTTTAATTTTAAACTTTTGGTCTGTCAGGCTCTAATTCTATGGAAATATAAAAAATTTTCTAAAACTCCGATTTTATATCATTTTGAAAAAATTTTTAACCATAAATCATAATCTTCAGCATAATTTAAATTATCATCATAGCCTCATACTTCATAAAAAACATCCTTTTTAAATCATACACTTCAATTTGAAACTGGAGATTTTTTCAAAATAATTTTTTCTACATTTTGAGAATATTTTCTAAATCAAATTATTTTTGAATCTTCATCAATTATAGTACAATTACCTCAAACTACAGCAAAAATAGGATTTTTCTCAAAAAAATCATGGATCAAAGAAAGTCTATTTTTTTCTGAAATATCATCACTATCTTGCGGACAAATTATATTTGTTTTTGAGAGAGAAATAAGTTTATTTCTACAAAATGAGATTCACTCATTTTTTTCATTTCTAAAAAGCCTTATTCGCTTATCCTTTTTTGCAAAATCTTGTAAAATCTCAAAACTTCCATCACTAGAAAAATCATCCAAAATTATAAATTCAAAATCTTGAAAATCCTGATTTAAAATACTTTTTATTGCTTCTTCTAAAAATTTTTTTGTGTTGTAAACAGGCATCACAACTGATATTTTTGCTTGCATTTTTTAAATTATTTTATGTATTTTAAGTAAAATAAAAATAAAACCAAAACTATAAAACAAAATAATTATAATCAAAATAAAAAATAAATCATCTTTTTTTAAACTTTCTTGTGAAAAATTTACATTTTCATTTATTTCTTCAGTTTTTTCTAGATTTTTTTCTTTTTGCTTTACTTCAACAAAAAATATTTTTTTCTACAATATTTTCTGAATTTTCTAGACTCAAAAAATTCTCATCATTTTCACTAGTTCAAGCAAAAACGTATGAGAATAATAAAGTAAAAATCAAAAATGTAGAAATAATTTTCTGAAAAATTTACTTAAAAAATTTACTAAAAATAATTTTAAAAGCTATATTTATTGCATTAAAAGAAGATTGTCATTTTGATTTTGAGTAATCTGTATATTTTATAACAACAAAAACTTCTGAAAATTTTATTTTTTTCTTTCTTATCTCATCTATGATTTCTGAAGCATAAGCCATAGAATCCATTTTTAAACTAATTTTTTTTATTGTATCAAAAGTAAATCATCTAAGTCAATTATGTGCATCTGTAAGCAATATTCAGCTAACAAAAAATGTAAAAATTTTTCCTAAAAATAAAACTATTTTTCTAAAAAAAGGTACATTTGTTTGAGATTTATAAAGAAACCTAGATCAAAAAATAGCTCAAAGCTCTTTATCACTTTCAAATTTTTCTATAAATTTTTCTATATCAGCTGAAGAATGTTGTCAATCTGAGTCAAAAGTTATAACATAATCTATTTTTGCATATCTTCTAATATACTCAAATCAAGTTTCAAGTGCAGCTCAAGCTCATCTATTTACAGTATGTTTTACAAAAAATATTTTTTCTCAAAAATCCTCTAAAATCTCTGAAGTTCAGTCAGTTGAGCCATCATCAACAACCAAAATATTTTTATATCAAGAATTTAATAAATCGTTTATAACCTCAGAAATAACTTGTTTTTCATTAAAAGCTCTCATCAAAATAAGTTCTTTTCAAGTTATTTTTCTTTTTTCAGAATTATTTATAGAAACTTCTCTGATAGTTTTTGTAAGATTTTCATTTAGATTTACAACTTTTGATAGTAAAAGTAAAACAAAATAAATCAAAAATATTACTGAAATATAAACCAAAACATCTGCTCATCTTGTAACTCAAAAAATTTGTCAAAATTGATCAAGTGTTTTTGGGAAAAAAGAAAAAACAAACAACAAAATTCAAACTGATAAAAAAACTAGAAAATGTAAAGCATTAAATTTTTGTTTTCTAGCTATATCGAGTGAAATAATAAAAATTATTGTTCAAGAGATTATAAAAAAAAAGTGAAGCAAAGTCATTTTTCACCTTTAAAATAATATTGGTATTCCCAAGGGGATTTGAACCCCTGTTTCCACCGTGAGAGGGTGGAGTCCTAGGCCACTAGACGATGGGAACAAAAAGATAAGTAAAAACTTATCTTTAAAAAATTATGCTAATTTTGCTCTTACTTCTTCGATAGTTAATCCATCAATATCAGTAGTAACACCAGCAGATCTAGCTGTTCATCTAACAGTCATCATTGCACCTGCTAAGTCAATAGCATTTAAATCTGGCATTTTTTCATTTGCTATATCTTTCATTTGGTCTAAAGTTAAGTGACCAACTTTATCTTTATGAGCAACTTTTGAACCAGATTTTAAGTTTAATTTATTTTTAATTAAAACAGGCATTGGTGGTTGTTTTACAATGAAATCAAAACTTCTGTCTTCATAAACAGTGATAATAACTGGAAGTTTTACTCACATTCTATCTTTTGTAGCTTCGTTGAATCTAGATGTAAATTCAGGAATTGCTACTCAGTGTTGACCAAGAGCAGGTCATACAGGAGGAGCTGGATTAGCTTGTCCTCAATTGATTTGAAGTTTTATGTAACCTTTGATTGCTTTTTTAGGTGCCATTTTTCTAAAAATTATATTTTAAAATATTTTATTATATTATTTTTATTTATTTTTAAAAAATATCATTCACTTATTTTCGGGATAAATAAAATATTTCTTAAAAGTAAATTTTTTGAAGCCAACATATTATAAAAAAAACTTGAGAAAAATCAAGTTTTTTTTATTTTTTTAGATTCTTTAAAAAAGCATCTATTTCAAGCAATTTTTTATCATTTGGTTCTACCTTTGCAATCATAGAATCAAGTTGTTTATTTATATCTCAAGTTGTATCCAAAAAATCAACTTTTTTAATTTTAAAAAATGTTTTATAATTTTGCTCTGTAGCCAAAGAATTATCAAGTAAAAATTGTTTCAAAATTTTTCATTCAGATACATAATCAATAAATCAAATTTTTTCATTATCAAAAAAATTTTTATTAAAAAGCAAAATTTCTTTTTCAGTCATCTCCATTTCTAAAAGTTCATTTTTTGTCAATTCTTCTTCCAATAAAATAATTTTTTCTTGAATTTCATCATTATTTTCACTCAAAATTACTTGAAGGCAATTTATAAATTTCATATTTTTATAAAAATTAAATTTTATTTCTTACTTTTTGGAATACCATAATAATCAAACAAATAAGTTGCTATTTTATTGAAAATTTCTCAAGAAGTAGCTGCACCATATACATTTGTTCTAGGTCTTTCAAGTTTTACAATTATCACAAATTTTGGATCTTCTACAGGTCAATAACCTGCAAATGAAGCATTTGTCCAACCTGGTCAGCTTTGATATTTTCAGTTATATAAAATTTGAGCTGTTCATGTTTTTCAAGCTAAATTATATCATTCAACTGCTCATTTTTTAGCTACTCAATCAGTAACTCAGTGTTGTAACATTTTTGTAATTAAAACAGAAGTTGACTCTTTTATAATTCTTCTTCTTTCTTCAGTTTTATTTAAAGCTTCTTGTCAATTTGGATAAATAATTTTTTCAATAATTTTTGGTTTCACATAAACTCATCAATTAGCTAAAGCATTATAAGCTGTAGCCATTTGTAAAGGAGTTGCTGATATTCATAGTCAATAACTTTTTGTAAATAAATTTGCCATTGACCACTTTTCCCAAGGAGTCAATTGTCATGTAATTTCACCTTCTAAATCAACTCAAGTTTTTTCTCAAAATCAAAAATTTTCTAAATATTCTGCTACTAAAGCCTTTCCTACTGCTTGAAAAATTCTAATCATTCAAACATTACAAGAATAATCCAAAGCATGCTCATAAGTATGATATCAAATACATTTTGTAGAATCATTTTTAATTTCAAATTGATCAATAAAAACACTTCATTTATCTTGATATTTTGAATTTTCATTTATTTCTCAACTATCTAATCAAATAGCAACTGTAATGGCTTTCATAATAGACCCAGGTTCATAAACTGAGGAAATTGCATCATTTTTATAAACTCAAGCTCAAAATCAATTTTTATATTTATATTTTACTAAAGCATTATTTCAAAGTTCTGAAACTGTTGCCTCTCTTAAATAAATTTCTTTATTATTGTAAATAAACTTTTGTCAATTTTCAGAGTCTTGAACAAAAACAGGATATCAAAGTAAATCAACTGAAGGATTTGGATACTTTGATGAAGTTACTCTTTCTAACTCATAAACATCAGAATAATTATTTACATCATAAGTTGGATAATTTGCCATAGCAATTATTCTACCAGTTTTTGGCTCTGTAACAACAACCGTTCATTTATTTGCTTGATATTTTGTTACTCAATCTTCTAAAATTTCTTCAACTTTTTTTTGAATATTTCTATCAATTGTAGTTACAAGTTTTACTCATTCTCAAATCAAATCACTTTGATCAAGAGAAATAGTATTTATAATTCTATTTTTTTGATCTTTTCTAGCAATAATTTTTCAGTTATTTCATTTCAAAATATTATTAAAAAATCATTCTAAACCATATCTTCAAATCCCTGAATTATCTACAAATCATACAATTTGAGCTGCAATTGAACCTTCTGGATAATATCTACTTGGATTTTCTGTCAAAATAAAAAATCAATAAATAGAATTCTCTACATCCAAAACTTTTTTTGCAATTGCTTCTTTTTCTTCTTTTATCAAAGTTTTTATATTTTCTGAAGAATTTATAGAAATTTTATTAAAAATTTGTACATATCTCAAATCCCTTTTTTTAGCCATTGCTTTTATTTCTTCAGCAGAAAAATTTAAAATAGCTCAAAGTTTAGCATTATTTTCATCTACAGAATTATATTCTTCAGGATTTATGTAAATGGAAGTTCATTGAACATAAACTCATCTAATTTTTAAAACTTCTACTTGTGAAGCTTGAGTAGTAGAAAAATCACTTCAAATTAAAACACTTGTTACTTTTGTTTTAGCTATTCTTGGAATAATTCTTTCAGAAATTTTTTTCTTGATATATTCTGGATTATTTTCAAAATCCTCCAGTTCTATAACTCTCAAAAATTTCAATAAATTATCTTTACATTTTTGTTTTGTAACTCAAAAACAAGTCTCTGTATAAACCAAATCTACTAAATAATTTCATAATTTTTCTTTGTTTCATTTTGCAGCTGGATCAACTGCTATATCATACAAATTTATAGAGGTAGCCAAATAACTCGACTCTTTCATAGAATTATCCTTTTCTATAGAAGATAAAATAGTTCATCTATTTGCTGGGACTGTAAAAGTACCAATTTGTTGTTTATCAGCAAGTTGAGTATAAAATTTATAATCAAAAACTGTATAAGAAAATAATTTCCAAAGTACAACAGAAAAACAAATTATAAAAAATAACATAATTGTATGAATATCCTGCCATTTATCCATCAAATTATTTACAAATTTGCTTCTTTTTAGATTATAAACTAAGTTTTCAAATTTTTGTTTCATTTTTTAAAATAAGTTAATTTATAACTTAAAAAATATTATAACCATTTTTTATAAAATTTAAAGAAAAAAATTTTTTTTCTTGCAAAAATAAAAATTTTGTATAAAATAAAAATATACTTGTTTACTGGTGTATTTTTCTGGTTTACAAGGAAATATTTTAATTTTTTAAAAAATACATTTATGAGTATTGCAAAAGATGCAAAAAAATCAATTATTGAAAATTTTGCACCAAAAAAAGGTGATACAGGTTCACCAGAAGTTCAAATTGCGCTTTTATCAGCAAAAATTGAAAACTTAAAAACTCACTTACTTGACCATAAAAATGATAACCACTCTAGAAGAGGTATTCTACTTATGGTAGCAAAAAGAAGAAAATTATTAGCTTACTTAAAATCAAAATCTCAAGAAAAATATAAAGAGGTTATTGAAAAATTAGAATTAAGAAAATAATATTTATAAACTCAAAAGTAAAACTTTTGAGTTTATTTTTTACTTGCAAAACAAAAAAAAATATTTATAATTTAAAAAATTATTCATAAAAAAAATAAAAAAATGCTTATAAATAACACAAAAACTAGAAAATTAGAAGATTTTAAACCCCTAAGTAGCAGAGAAGTAAAAGTTTATTATTGTGGACCAACTGTTTACAATTATGCTCACATTTGAAACTTAAGAGCTTATGTTTTTGAAGATATTGTTGTAAGAACTTTAAGATTTTTAGGTTACAATGTAACAACTACAATGAACCTAACAGATATTGATGACAAAACTATCAGAGATAGTCAAAAAGCTGGAGAGAAACTAAAAGATTTTACAGAAAAATACAGTAAAATTTTTCTAGAAGATATAAAAAAATTAAACATAATTCCAGCAAACAACATAGTTCCAGTTACAACTTTGATTCCAGAAATGACCCGTATGATTCAAACAATGATAAATAGAAAAAATGCCTATTTATCAGAAGATTGAAGTATTTATTTCAATGTTGCAACCTCAAAAAAATACTGAGATTTTGCTAGACTTGATAAAAAAAATATGAAATCTGGTGTCAGAATAGACAATGATGAATACGAAAAAGATTCTGCTTCTGATTTTGTTCTTTGGAAAAGCTGGAAAGAAAGTGATGGAGAAAATTTTTGGCTTCAAGAATTTAAAATCATAAAAAATGAAAACTTTAAAGAAAGCTCACTAAAAAATGAAAATATAAAAATTTTGGAAGAAAATGAAAAAGAAGCTTTACTAACAATCAAATGAAGACCTGGTTGGCATATAGAATGTTCTGCTTGTAATATGAAATACTTCTGACAACAAATTGATATTCATATGTGATGAATCGACTTGATCTTCCCTCACCACCAAAATGAAATAGCTCAAACAGAAAGTTGTACTCATAAAGAATTTTCAAAATACTGGATTCACTCAGAACATCTAACAATTGACTGAAAAAAAATGAGTAAATCTCTAAATAATTTTTATACTTTAAAAGATTTAGAGGAAAAATATCCAGATATTTCAAAATCTGTTTTGTACAGAGCTATGAGACTTAGCTATATTTCAGGGAAATATTCAACTCAAATAGATTTTTCTTTCAAAAAACTGGAATCAAATTTTTCTGCAATTTCTTCTTTTGATGAAGCTCTAAAAACTCTAAACAGAGAAATAGAAATAAATGAAGATTTAAGAATTCCAAGCAGAGATTTCTCTGAGGAAATGCAATATTTTCTTTGAGAATTTTTGGAAAATATGGAAGAAGATTTCAACACTCCAGAAGCTTTTGCAGTGTTTTTCAATTTTATAAAATTTTTAAATACTGGTATAAGAGAAAAACTTTTTTGTAAATCTGAGCTTGTCTCTATGCTAGAACTTCTAAAAACTTTTGATCAAATTCTTTGAATTATGGATTTTTCAATTCTAGAAAAAACTGAAATTCCAGAAGAAATTTTTAAACTTTTTGAAGAAAGAAACAATTTCAAAAAAGAAAAAAATTTTGAAAAAGCAGATGAAATTAGAAATATTTTACTAGAAAAATGATACAAAATCATCGACAATAGAGACTGAAGCTTTTTAGAAAGAGTGTAATTTTTGACTTTAAACGAAAATCTTGCTATAATTTATGTAGCAAGATTTTTAAATCAAAAAATTTAATTAAATAATAAAAATAAATGGAAAAAATAGATTCTTCAAAAAGAAAGCTTTTATTTTGAGGTTTGGCTCTTTGAACTCTGGCTTTGGCTGGATGAATAACTGAAGTAAAAGCAGAAACTTCAAAAAATACAAAAGAAATTTTAGAGTTATCAAGCATAGAAAAATCTGAAAAATTTGTCTGAAAAAATGAAGTAAATAATTTTACAAAAATTTTTGCTATTTCTGGAGAAAATGATTTCTCAAAAAGAATTTCAAAAATACAAACTGAAAATTGACTAGAAACAACAGGATTTTTAGATAAAAAAACTATAAATTTTATCTATAAAAATTTTTATTCAAAAATGAATTTGGAAACCTTACCAGTCGAAGTAAAAACAAAAATCTCTCTAGAAAAAGATTTTGCAAATTATAGAAAATATTCAAATTTACCTTTAAATTGATTAAAAAGCCCTTTTTCTGAAGAATATTTTTACTGAAAAAATATATGAGAAAATATTTCTGGAACTTTTCTAAATGAAAAATTATTACAAGAAATAAATGATATTTCTATTTTTTCTGATGATTACAACAATTGAAACTCGATTCAAATCGATAAAATAAAAGGAAAATATGTTTTAAAAATGTATCTAAACTGAAATTTAGTTGTATTAACTTATGTTTCTCCTGGAACTGCAAGCAATAGAACTCCACAAAATTTTAATTCAAGAATTGATTCTCTAAATAAATATTATGTTTCTTGAAGTTATCCAAAAAGATCAAGTTGAGTAAACGGTTGAGCTGTGATGCCTTTTGCTTATGAAATTGATGCTTCTAGATGAATTTATTGACATATCGGAGTTGTAAACTGACACTGACTTTCTCATGGTTGTGTGAGAGCACCATGATTTTATCAATATGGAATTTATGATTTGTTGCAAAAATCTGGAGAAAAAAATTTCAAAGTAAAAATCTGAAAACTTTATTAAAAATCTCTTTAAAAAGAGATTTTTTTATTTTACTTTTTTTACAAAAGTCTTATAATAAAATAAATATTTTTTAAAAAATAAAATTATGACTGCAACAAATATTTATATTATTTTTTTGGTTTTGCTTGCTTTTGAATTTTGTGTTTCTAGTATTTTAAGTTATTTAAACAAAAAAAATTGGAAACTAACTTTGCCAGATGAAGTAAAAGAAGTTTACAATGAAGAAGAATATAAAAAATCAATGAAATACGAACAAGCAAAATACAGTTTTTGAAAAATTTCAACTTTGTTTTCTAGTTTGATTATTTTTTTACTTGTTTGATTTTGAATTTTTTGAAAAGTTTTTGATTTCATAGCAAATTTTTGATTTCATGAAATAATCACAAATCTAATTTTTTTATGAATTTTACTTTTATCTCAAACTATTTTAAACTTACCTTTTGCTTATTATAGCACTTTTGTAATAGAACAAAAATTTTGATTCAACAAATCTACAAAAAAATTATTTTTCATAGATACTATAAAAACTTTTTTACTTGGACTTGTTATCTGATGAATAATTTTTGCTTTGTTAAATTATTTTTACATACTTTCTAGCTCTTATTTTTGGCTTTTTGCTTGGATTTTTATCACACTTTTTTCTGTTTTTATGATTTTATTTCATAGTAGTTTGATTGTTCCACTGTATAATAAACAAACTCCACTTCCAGAATGAGAACTAAAAGAAAAAATCACATCTTTTGCAAAAACTATTGGTTTCACTATCACAGATATTTTTGTAATAGACTGAAGCAAAAGATCGACAAAAGCAAATGCTTATTTTTCAGGTTTTTGACCAAAAAAGAGAATAGTTTTGTTTGACACACTTATAAAAGATTTGACTCACGAAGAACTTGTAGCAGTTTTGGCTCATGAGCTTGGACACTACAAGAAAAGACATATTTTACAAATGTTTATTTTTAGTGTAATCCAAAGCTGAATAATATTTTTTATACTTGGGCTTATTTTGGCAAATCCAGTTTTTGCAAATGCACTTGGAAGCTCTTGAAATAGCTTTATTTTATGAATTCTTGCTTTTTCTATAATTTTTTCTCCAGTTTCGATGATACTTTGAGTTCTATGAAATATTTTATCTAGAAAAAATGAGTATGAAGCTGATGAGTTTTCTGCAAAAACTTATAATTCTGAAGCTCTAAGAAATGCTCTAATCAAGCTTTCAAAAAACAACTTAGCAAACTTGACTCCACACAAAGCTTATGAATTTTTTTATTATTCTCATCCAGGGATTTTAAAAAGATTAAAAGCATTAAAAAAAGACTAAAAATTTTTAGTCTTTTTTAGTTTTATTTACATTCTTTTTTAAGTTTAAATACATCTATATATGTATCAAAACAATTAGCACGATAGGCTTTTCTAATATCTAATTTTACATTATTTGTAGAAATATTTAAAGTAACCATTTTTTTAGGGTTTTTATTTTCATTTGGGTAAAAAATAACTCAATTTGTTCAATTTTGATTTTTAAAATATAATTTTCAATCCTTTTCATATAAATACACATTTAAATTTACAAAAGTCTTATATTCTATACTAGGAGTTCTGTTTTTTTCTATATTATATCAAAATCTTTTTAATATTTCTTTAGTATTCATTTCCTTATTAGGGCAAGTTGTAGTTTTAGGTGATTCAGGTATAATACAAGTAGTTTTTACTACTTTTTCATCAGAAAATGCTTCTTCTCTACATTCTTTTTTTATTTTTAAAGTATTATCTACTGCATCAAAACAATCTCCTCTATAAAAAACTCAAGTAAAATTATTATTTCTTCCCAATTTTATAATTTTATTATTTCTTATTGTATTTCCAATATAATAACCATCTTTTTTAGTGTATATTTCAGTAATTATATCATCTACATTATTTCATACTCAATAAAAATTATTCTCATCTCCTATAATATATGATATATTTTTAGATGATAAATCACCTGTGTAAATATTACATGAGTTTTTGATTTCCACTTTTCAATCTCAAGGTTTATAACAAGTACCACTAATTAGAGTTGGGGAAGGTTCATTGTGTGGTGTTTCATAATCATTATCACTTTTAATTCCCCCCCCCCAAGTTTTGGCTTAAAATTCAGGTTTTTCAATCAAGGATTTTATTTGATTTTATACAACCTTCTTCTTCGTTTTTACGATATTGCGTCAAATATCAATATTGTTCTTTAAAGCACTTTCAAGTCACAAATTTTAATCATTCTCAAGGAACATATGCTTTATCTATTGAATTTGTTTTTAGATAATAAACATAAAGTTCTCATCTTTTTAAAAAGAAAACTTTATTTACTGCTCCAGATGCCTCATGCTTAGTAATTCAAAAATAATTATCACTTTTAGTTATATCAGAAAAATTTTTTATATTTCTATCAAATACTTTTTTTTCTAATCAATTTAAAACTTTACTATAATTTTTTTTTACAGCTTCAGGTTGATACTTCCCATCTTTACAAATATTTTGAATTGTATCTATTTTTCATCATTCATTACTAGCATAAATTCTAAAACAATTTGCAGAATAATAAATATTATCTGGAGTTTTTACTTTTGATTCTCCAGAAAAAGTTAGTTTGATTTTATCATTATCATTATTATATAAATCAAATTTTACTCAAGATTTTGTAACTGGTAAATCTCATTGTCTATTACCATCATTTTTAGACTTATAAAATTTTTTTCATTCATAAAATTCATCTAAAGATATTTCTAAGATTGTTCTCTCTTCAGAATCAATTAAACTTTCTGATTTCACTGTTCTTTTGATACAGTCAGAATTATAACAATCATCTGGAAGCTCATAAACTACTACATCTGGAGCAAGCTCTCAACCTTTGTTTTCTGTTACTTTATTTAGTGGATATGGAATTTTATCTGCTGGTATATCAACTCTAATTTTTTCAGTTGTACTTCTTCCATTTTTTATTCTGATAATAAGTCTTTCTCCAGGATTTAATGTTATAGGATTAGAATTTCTTTTTATTATATCAATTTTTCATTTAACAAGTATAAATTGTTTTTTATCAGCATTTACTCAAAAAACAGTTCATCTAACTGCTGCCGTTGTATCAGCTGTAGTTACAGAAAAATCTGATTCAGATTCTCTTTGACTTCAAGCAAAAATCCACATACTTCCAGCATCTAAAAACATTGCTATTTTTGATTTATCATTTCATTTTACAAAAGTAAATAAATCATTATCCCTTCAAAAAGTAAGTTTTATATCATCTTTTAAATCAAGTCTAGCTATACTTCATTCTGAAAAATATAAATCATAATATTTTTTTCAATTCTCTTCAGTTGCTAAATCTACTATTTTTCAGATTTCTACATTATTTTTAAAAATTTTTCAATCTCTATACTCTAAAACATCTTTTTCTTCAAAAGAGTTTCAATTTTTATCTGTTGCTGTAAGCAAAACTTTTTCTGGATTATATGGAAGTTTTCCTTCTCAGTCAGCTATAAAATAAGGTCAATTATATTCTCTAATTAAACTTATTGTTCATTTATCCCCTGTATAGTTTCCAGATATTTTTGCCAGATAATCAGCTCAGTTTTTTATAACTCAAGCAACTTCAAAAGTTTGTTTATCTTTTAGAAGTCCGTAAGCATAATATTGGTTATTTCTTGGATCTCTTGGGATTTCACTCAAAAAATTTGATTGAGATAAAACTCCATAAACTCAGATAGATTCTGAATCTTTATCAGAAAAATTTTCATGGCTATATCATCACTCTTTGTTAAAATAATTCAAAGTTCCATTTGGAAGTGATAATTCTTTTTTTTCTGTTATTTCTGAATTTAGTGCAACTCATAAGTTAGAAAGTTGACTTTCTATTGTGGCATTTATAGTTTTTTGTTTTGAATCTCCTGAGATTTTCATCACTACAAATCATAAAAGTATCAAAATACTTATAACTATAATTATTTCTACAAAAGAAAATCATTTTTTGTTTCTTTCCATACGATAAAAATAAAAAAATAATATTTCAATTAAATTATATCTATTTTTTCAAAAAACAATAAATTTTTTTAAAAATTCTATTGACAAAAAAAGAAAATATTTTTTAAAATAAAAAATCTACTTTTAAAAAGTAGATTTTTACATAAATTGTAAAATATAAGCAACAAAAACTCACAAAACACTTCAAGCAAAAGCTTCGCTTGGCAAGTGTCAAAGAGATTCTTTATATTTTAGTTCTCATAAATTTCTATTTAATTCTTTTGCATGTTGTCCTGCTTCAAATCTAATATTTATTGCATCATAAATAATTATCATTGTAAAAGCTAAGCTTATAGCAAAAATATCATCATGAATTCCATGTTTTATAGCCATAGCTGTAGTAAGAGAGACAGCAACAGCTGAGTGAACAGAAGGCATTCAACCAGTTCAAAGTGCTTTATCCAAGTCAACTTTTCAAGTTGTTATTTTTATATAGATTCATTTCAAAAAAACTGTAACCAAAAAAGTTATAGCAGGAACAAGCAAAATATTTTCATAAAAAAAATTATGTTGCATAAAATTTTTATTTAATATCTAAAATTTTATATTCAAAAGTTCCACCTAAAGCTTGAACTTTTACTTTTGTTCAGATTTTTTTTCAAAGAATTGCTACTCAAATTGGAGATTCATTTGAAATCATTTTTGGTTCAGAAAAAATATCAGCTTCAGTAGAACCAACTATTTTTAAGTTTTCTACTTCATTTGTTTCTAGATTTTCTACTTCAACCAAAGAACCTATATTTACTCTTCAACCTTTTTCTTCAGATTCTTCGATTATTTCAACTTCTTTTAATTGTTCTTCTAAATCAATAATTCTATGTTCAACTTGTGCTTGTTCATTTCTAGCATCTTCATATTCTGAGTTTTCTGAAAGATCTCAAAAAGAAATTGCTTCTTTAAGTTTTTCAGCTATTTCAAGTCTTCTAACGGTTTTTAGGTGTTCTAGCTCTTGTTGTAATTTCTCTAGTCACTCTTTTGTTAAGTATATTTTTGCCATTTTTGTAAAAATTATTTCTTAAAATTTTGTAATTTTTGTTTTATATTATCATATTCAGTTTTTGGAAATTTTAGTCAAAAAACAAATCAGTTATTGTCGATAACAATTCTAACTGTTTCATCATTTATATCATTATCAAAATTGATATAAAAAGATTTTTCACCAAAATTATTTGTTTCATTTACAGTAAATCTATTTTGAATAACTTTGAAAACATCTAAAACTCCATTATAATCTTTTGTTGTAAAAAGATACAGAGTAAATCATTTTTTTCAAGCATATTCGTAATAATTATCAGGATATTCATTTGTAACATCAAATAAATTTGCTGAGACTTCAAGTTTTCACAAATCATAATCAGCAAACAAATCTAAAATATCTTGATATCATTTTCATAGTTTTACTTCTTGTTTTACTGTAGTTTGTGTATTTTTATTGTCTTCAACTGCTTTTGTTGCTGTCACATTTTTTTCTTCCTCCTTCTTTCTTTCCTCTACAGTTCCAGAAAAATAATCTTTTGCTATACTTCAAGTTTTTACATTATTTTCTTTATTTGAAACTGTTTTTACTGTTTTTAAAAAATCTCTATACTCTTCTGAAGAATAATAAAAAGCAATATTTACAATAAAAATACTAGCTAGAAATAATATGAATAATATAATATTTTTCATAAATTTTTTTTAAATTTTTATTAAACTTTTATATCTGCAAATTCTAATTCAATTGGAGTATCTCTTCAAAGAATATTTACATTCAATTTAACAGTTCATTTTTTATCATTTACTTCAGTGATAATTCACTCATTTCCTTCAAAAGGTCCTTTGATAATAAGTGAAACATCTCAAACTTTATATTTTGATTCAAAAGTTTCTGAGTGTTCTTGAACTCTTCATTTTAATTGTTCTAATTCTGCTCAAGAAACTGGTACTGGAATATTTCAAGCTCATAAAAATCAAGTTACATTTGGAGTATTTCTAACAATAAACCAACTTTCATTTGTAACAACCATATTTACAAGAATATATCCAGGTAAGAGATTTCTTTGTTTTTTTACTTTTTGTCCTCAAGCTCTAACTGAAACTACATCATGAACAGGAACATACACATCTAAAATATATTCTTCCATTCACAATCATTCTCTCCTTTGAAAAAGAGATTTTTTTACATTTTCTTCAGTTCCAGAAACAACTTGGATAACATACCATTCTGCTTTTGCCATTTCTAAATATTTTTATAATCTAAAATTTATTAATTTGCTACTCAAGTAGAAGTAGTTCAAGTAGAGCCAGTATTTGTTTCAACTGTTCCAGTGTTTACTTTTCCTGTAGAAATAGTTATATCACTAGGTTTAATAACATTAGTTTCAGTTGGATTTACAAATTTTTTGATTCCTAGTAAACCTTCAGAAAAAATGTTTGCAAATACAAATAAATAGATACCAAACAAAACTAAAACAGTCACAACTGTGATAAAATATTTCCAAGTATCTTCTTTTGTAGGCCAAACTACATGTTTTAATTCTCTAATAGAATCTTTTATAAATTTCATAAATTATTTTCGTTAAAAAATATTTAATAATAAAAAAAATGTTGCACTATAATATCTTGCAACACTTGTCAAGCATATTAGAACTAAAAAAAAAGATAAATCAATTTTTTTTTTGATTTTTTATAAAAATATATTAAAATAAAAAAAATATTTTTATAAAAAAATTTTATGTTCTATATAATAGTTTTTTTACTTTTTTTAATATTTATTTACTGCAGTTTTGTTATATTTTTTAGAATGAAACTGAATGAGTTAGAATATTTTTTACAAATTTTATTTAAAAAAAGAAATTATAAAGTTACTTCACTTTATTTCGCAAGTGAAGATTTTTTAACAAAACACGATGAGATTTTTAAAGATTTTATAAATTTAAAACAAAAAGACTTTGAAGAAACAAGACTAAATTTTGCTTTTGAAAATAAATTTAATAGCTACAAAAGATTTGATGAAGAGTTAAATTTTATTTTCAAAATTTGTGAAACTAATTCTAGATTGAAACAAGATGAAAAATATAATTTTATAAAAGAAGAAATTTTAAAAGAAACAAAAGAAGCTTGAAAACAGTACAAAATCTATAAAATCAAATTTGACAAATACAAAAAACATCACAAAATTTCAAAATTTTTCTTAGTTTGATTATTTTTGAAATAAAAAAAAGACTTTTTTAAAAGTCTTTTTTTTAACTATTTTTATTTTTTAGTCAAAAATATCAAGCTGGAAGTAATAAAGCTAAAATCAAAATAATAAACATTTCAGGTCAAGTTTGAGGAAGTTCTTCTTTTGTTTTTGATAGAGCTTCTACATTTTTCCCTACATTTGAAGAATCAAAATCTTTTGTAACCATAACTCTTCCTGTTGAAGTTTCTTCAGTTGTTTTTGTTTCATTATTTTTTGTTTCATCTGCAGAATTTAAGTCTTTTGAAGGTTCTACAGTTACTTCATTTTCAGTTTCTATTTCTCCTCATTTAAATTTTGCTTCGCTATCAACTCAAAATTTTATATTATTTCCAGATTTATCATAAATAGCCAAAACAGTTACTTTATATTCAACATCTTGTGTAGGAGTTGCATCAAGTTCTAGTTCTACTACATTTTTTTTATTTTCCACTGATTTTGTTTCTTTTACTTTTAGATAATCACTACTATCTTTTACAGCTTCGATTTTAAACTCCGCATCCTTAAATTTTGAAGAATCTAAATCTTTTGAAAATTCTAAATGTAAAACTTTTTCAGAAATAAGTTTAGCTTTTGTTATAGAAAAATTTCCAACATTTGAAGTAGAGTTTCCCAAAGTTAATTCTAAAGCTTGACTTTTAAAAACTTGAGCTCAGTTTTCATCCATTCAAATAAGGCTTAAATAGTAAGTTTTTCCTGTTTCAAGTCAGCTTAAATTATAAGAATTTGCTTCAATCATATCTGTTTCTCATAGAGATTTTTTAGCATTTACCTCATCACTATAAGTAATTTGATAATATTTTGCTTTTGAGTCTTTATCCCAAGATAATTTTGCTCAAGTTGCAGTTTTTGTTTCTATTTTAAAACCTTTATCAGCAAAAACTGAAAATGTAATAAAAAACAATGCTACAAAAGTAGCTACTTTTAGAATAATTCCTTTTCTCATAAAACTTTTTTAAAAAATAATTTGATTTATATTTCTATTAAAATAAAATAACACTAATATATTATTTATTTTTTTAAAATAATCAAATTTTTATGAATAATTTTTTAACTAAAAATAAAAAGGCTTTTACACTTATAGAACTTGTAATAGTTTTAGCTTTGATTGGGCTTTTTTTACTTTTTACAAATCCTTTTAATTTCAATATTTTATCAAATGAACAAAAATCAGAAATTTTTGCAAATAAAATAATTTCTACTCTAGAAACAAGCAGAGATGAGGCAATAACAGGAAAAGCCTATAGAAAAGATGATTGAAGTTTTGAAGAAATTTTTTCTACAAATTTAGAATTTGGAAAAAATAAAAAAGTTATTGAAAATAAATATAAAAGAAAAAATAATGAAAAAATTTCTTCTTCATCTATAAAACTACCAGATGAATGAGAAATAGAAAAAATTTATTATAATGATAATTCAAATGAAGCAACAAAAATAATTATAGGACTTTATAATAATTGAAAAATTGAAATATTTAAAAACTGAGAAAATCTGCCAAAAATAAATTGAAAAATATTTTTTGTAGTAAATTATAAAAATGCTAGAAATAAAATAACTTTTGACCTTGTAAGCTGACTTGCTATAAAAGAAAAATGTAAAGAAACTTGTGAAATCCCAGATCAAAAATAAAAAACTCTCAAAAATTTGAGAGTTTTTTAAGCTATAATTTTTTCCAAATCAGAAATCCTTAAAACTTCTATTCTATGACGTCTTTTTCTTTCGTCTTCAAGTTTTAATATTTTTTTATTTGCTGTAAGCAAATTTTCTTTTTGGTTAATAATTTCTTCTGTTGTTGCTTTTACTTCAGCAAACATTTCTGCGCATTTTTCTGCAAAAATAGGATCTAATCAAAGAGATTTTAGTAGATCTAATTTTGTTTCATCTACTTCTCTATTTCTATCAAAAGCTGATTCTAAATTTTTTGTTACCACCATTTTTTTATTTCTTAATTATAAGAGACTTTTAGTCTTACATTTCCCCCTTCAAAAAATTTATTTCATTTTTTGTTTCAAAATCAACTTTATTTTTTCTTTCAGTCAAAATTGATTGCTTTATTTTTTCTATTTCATCTGACATAAGAATCTCTTTTTCTATTTCTATATCAGAATTTATTTTTTTAACTTGAAAAGCAAAATCATCAAAATTTAACAAAAATTTTTGTTTTCTATCTTCAGTAAGTAAGAAAAATATTTGATTTATTTCATACCTATCTTTTTCCGAAAACCTATACTTTTCAAATAATTTTTCAAGTCTTGTGTTTATCATTTTTATTACTTCTTATATTTTATCATAAATATTATATTTATACAAAAAAATAATCAAATTTTTTTTATTTTTTTCGAAGTAATTTATTTTTTATCATCAAAGAACAGAAAGTAATTCTTCTAAAGAAGTCTCTCCAAGCAAAACTTTTATAAGTCAATCTTGCTTTATTGGAACCATTCAATCTCAAACTGCTTGAATTTCAAGCTGAATTTTTGAAGAATTATTTAAAATAAGTTTTTCCAAACCTTCTGTCATTTCCAAAATTTCATAAAATCAAGTTCTTCATTTATATCCTGTACTATTACAATGAGGACAACCTCATTCTTTTGCTTTATAAAGATCAATTTTTTCTTTATTTTTAATATATTTTCAAATATTTTTTATAAAAAAATCTCTTACTTTATCTGAGGCTTCATATTTTTCCTTGCAATGAACACAAAGTTTTCTAGCAAGTCTTTGTGAAATAATCATTCTAAGAGAAGAAGTTATCAAAAGTGGGTCAATTCCTAGATTTACAATTCTTTGAATAGTATGAACAGCAGAGTTTGTATGGATTGTAGAAAAAACAATATGTCAAGTTATACTTGCTTCAACTGCAAGTTTTGCAGTTTCTTCGTCTCTTATTTCTCAAACCATTATAATATCTGGATCTTGTCTAAGTAAACTTCTAAGTCCTCTAGCAAAAGTAAAATTTATATCAGGATTTATTTGTGTATGATTTACTCATTTTATTCTATATTCTACCGGATCTTCAAGTGTAGAAATATTATTTTGCTCTGGATCAAACTGAGATAAAAGTCCAAAAAGTGTAGTAGATTTTCAAGAACCTGTAGGTCAAACAGCCAAAATCATTCAATAATTATCTTTTAAATGTTTTTCTATTTTTACCATATTATAAGGCATTATTCACAAATCTTGAAGTTTTAGTGCATCTGCCTCTTTTTTCAAAATTCTGATAACACATTTTTCTCAATAAATAGTTGGTATAACAGAAACTCTCATATCAACTGTTTTTCAAGCAAAAAGTTTATAAGAAATTTTTCAGTCTTGAGGTAACCTATGCTCATCTATTCTCAAAAAAGACATAATTTTTATTCTAGCCAAAATCGGGTCTTTTTGCAATAAGCTAAAAGATTTATAGTGAACAAAAGCTCAATCTATTCTAAATCTAATCAAAACATCTTTATCGTTTGGCTCTATATGAATATCTGAAGCTCTTTTAGTCAAAGCATTCAAAAAAATATCATTTACAAGTCAAATAATAGCAGAATCTTCAGTTTTATTTCCATAATATTTTAAATTTAAATCTGAAGATGTAGCTCATTCTTGTTTTGAAACAACTCAAAAAAGCTCATCAACAGATGATTCTGCTTCTGATTCTTTTTTTCAATTTCAAACAATTTTTTTCAAATTAAAATCCATCTACAAAATTTAAAATTAAAACTAAAAATATTTTATCATAAATAAAAAAAATAAGCAAAAAAATAACTTATTTTTACATAAGTTATTTTTTTTATTATTTCAATAACATAAATAATCCAAATAAAACCAAAGTACTTATAATTCATAAAACTATTGAAAAAATTACTGCTTTTGTAGAAACTTGATTTGCAGGTTTTCATTCCATTTTTAAAAAATATTTAAATGCAAAAAATAATGCATAAAAATTAAAAATTACAGATAAAACTCAACCAATTGCATCACTCAAAGATGGAAAAATTTTTTCCAATCACATATTAAAAAATGCAGTCAAAAGTCCAGCTCCAAAAACTATTCAAAAACTTTTCCAAAATCAGATTTGTATTTCTCTTTTTACAAGTTCTTTTTAATAATATTTGCTACAATTAAAAGAACTAAAACAGCAGAGATAAAAACTCAAGCTCAAATTATATAAAGTAAATTAATAGTAGACTCCATATTTTGTATAACAGGGACAGAAGCCTCTTCAACTGTTTCTATATTTCTTGTAAAACCAGCCATAATATAAATATAATTAAATAAATAAAATTTTGCTCTTTCTAGAAAGCTATATATATTACACCATAAAAAAAAAATCAAGTTTTTACTCGACTTTTTTTATTTTTTTCTAAATATCTTTTTTCTCTATCATAGAAATAGCCATCTTTATATCAAAATAATTTATATCATTTCTTCAAATTGACTCAAGTTTTTCTTTTATAGTTTTTAGTTTTTCCAAATCAATTCAAACTTCTTCTAAAATAACTTTTTTTATAATTTTTATTTTTTCTAAATCCAAAAATTTTAAAATCTCAAAAAGTTCCATTTGTCAGTTTACATAAACTTCAGCTAAATGTCATCAAACTGTAGTCTTTGCCAATCATCTTTTTTCTGAAATCTCTGTCAAAATTTCCTCTAAATTATTCTTTTGATTTGATAATTCTCTAAAAATTTTTAGTGTTTCAAGAAAAGTTTCTCATTTTTCTCTTTTTATTTTTTCTACAGAATTTTGTCAAACCTTACTTTTAAAAATATTTTTTTCTCAGATTTTTTTTCTTATAAAAAATTGTAATTCTTTGTTTTCATTTGAAAGTAAATAATTTCTAACTATTGCAATTCTTCATTTTTCTGTAATTCAAAGCATCGGATATTTTCAATCAGTTTTATATAAAAATTCTTGAAAAATCAATGCTTCGATTATATTTTTTATCATTTCAGTTGAAAAATCAGCCAAAGCTCAAAAATTTTCATAATTATCAAGTCAATATTCTAAAATTTTTTTGTCTTCACTTCCCCACAAAAATTTTGTAATCATTCAAACTCAAAATCTTTCATCAAATTTTTTCACAGTTTCCAAAACCAAAGAAAAAACTGAATTTTTTACTAAATCCTCTTCTATTTTATCTCATATTTTATTTTTTTCTATACAAAAATCACAAGTTCAACAATTATCTCATATTTTTCTTACATCTTCTTCATCTCAAAAATATTCTAAAATAAATCTTTTTCTACAGTGAGGATAAAAAAGCAATTTTTTTATTTGTTCTAGTTTATAATAAGCTTCTTCTTTTAACATATCTTGATGATGCCAATCAACTGGAATAGAATTTTCTCCTACTTTATCTTTCATCAAAATAATTCATTTTCAACGAAAATTTCAAAAATTTTCAAAATTTTCTACTCATCTTTTTACAATTCAATATTTTTCTAAAACTCTCAAAATAGATCAAACTCTTAAATCATTTTTAATTCAACTTTCTGAAGCCATTATAAAATAAGTTTTCAAAATATTTGTATTCTTTCACTCTGCTAACTTGAAGTCTTTGTATAAATAATTATAAAACTGAACAATTTCTTCTTTACTTGGATAAGAATTATCTATAAAAAATTCTTGGATTTTTGTATCTCAAAAAGAAGCCAAAACAACTCAAAAACTATTTTTTCAGTCTCTTCCAGCTCTTCAAACTTCTTGATAGTAATTTTCTATACTTCCAGGCAAATTATAATGGATAACAAAACGAATATCTTTTTTATCAATTCACATTCAAAAAGCATTTGTTGCAACAATAACTTTGTACTCTGAATTCATAAAATTATTTTGAGTTTTTTCCCTATTTTCAGAATTCATTTCTCAAGTATAAATTCAGCTTGAAATATTTTTTTCTTGCAAAAAAGTAAAAACTTCCTGACAAGATTTAACCGAAGCACAATAAATAATTCCATTTCCTGGAGTTTTGTCCAAAATCTCCAAAAGTTTAGCTTGTTTTTCTTCTCTTTTTGAGATTTCTCTCACTATTATTCAAATATTTTTTCTTTCAAATCAAGTTGTAAAAATATTTGGGTTTTGAAGTCAAAGTCTATCTATTATATCAGCTCTTACTTTTTTGGTTGCTGTTGCTGTCAAAGCTATAATTGGGAAATTTTTTACTTTTTTTAATTCTTCCAAAAAACCTCTAATTTTCATATAACTCGGACGAAAGTCATGTCACCATTGGCTTATACAATGAGCCTCATCAATTGCAACCAGAGCTATTTTTACTCTAGAAATCACTCTCAAAAAATCTTCACTATTTAGCCTTTCTGGAGCAATATAGAGAAATTTTATACTTCAGTCATCTTTTGAAATATCATTCAAAATTATTTGTCTATCATAATTATCAATTGTAGAATTTATAAAATTTGCTTTTAAAGAAAGTTCATTTAGCTTATCAACTTGATCTTTCATAAGAGAAATAAGTGGAGAAATGACCAAAACTAATCATTCAAGAATCACTCAAGGAAACTGATAAGTAAGGGATTTTCAACCTCAAGTAGGCATAAAAACAAGAGTGTCTTTTATATCCAAAACACTCTTTATAATTTCTTTTTGACCTTCTCTAAAACTCGGAAGTCCAAATTTTTGTTGTAAAATATTTTCTAAATCTTGCATTTTTCTAAAATTTATTTTTTTGAATTATAATTATTTTTTCAAAAAAATAAATTTTATTTTTATTATTTTGTGAAATATTCTCTAAATTTTTCTAAATCTTCAGTAATAAACATATTTTTTCTAGTTTTTCCAGTTAATTTTTGTATAAAATAATAAACTGAAGGATTTTCCCAAATTCAAACTTGTTTTCTAAAATTTGAAGTTGTCAATTTTTCAAAATTTAATCCATTCAATTCAAAAAATTCTAAAACCCTTTGTTTTTGTTCTTCTTCAGAGAATTTTGTAAATCAAAGTTTTTCTCAAAAAGTTCTCAAATCTTCTAAAGCCATATTTGAAATAGTTTTTCAGGTAGTTTTTACTACAAATTCATTAAATCTTTCATAAGATTTTCCTAAAGTTTTTTCTGCTAAAACCTCTCTTGTTATTTTTTTCAAACCAAAATGTTCTAGAGAAAATAAATCTTCTATTCCATTTTTTTTCAAAATATTTTTTAAAAATTCTTTTGTTTCAGATTCATCAAAAACTTTTACTTCTGGGATATCTGAAAAACCTATTCTTCTAGCAAATTTTTTTATATCTTCTTCTCTAAATTCTCTTGCATATTTTACTCAAATATCAAAGAAAATTTCTTGAATTTCCCTATTTGACCATAAAAGTTTTCTAATTTCTCTAGTTTTTCAAAAACTTTTTAAAGTTTCATAATCATAAATTCCATTTTCTCTCAAGAAATTTTTTACATTTTGAATTATATTTATATTTTTATCTTCAAGTAAGTTTTGTAAAATTTTATAAAAATCTTTATAACTTGATGAAGTTCTTACTCAAGAATTATAAAAATAAGAATAAAGTAATGGATTTTCTCTTACTTTTAAAAACAAAGATTTTGCTTTTCTAAAAGTTTTTTTTGAGCTATTAACACCATTTTCATCCAAAAATTTCAAAACTTCTTTTTCAAGTTCTATTTTTCACATTTTTGGAAAATTATATTTTTCTAAAATTTTTGTAATATTTTCTATAGAAAAATTTACATATTTTCAATTAACTCAATTTTTTTGAAAAAAATATGCAACTCTTTTATTTTCTTGTATTTTTTTTACAAGTTTTCACATTTTTCCATAGATTAACTCATTTGTATAATTTACTCAATTTTTTCTAAAAAAATCAAAAACTTCAGCTTTTTGTTCTTCCAAACTTATTCTTTTAAATCAATTTTTTAATAAAAATCTTATAATTTTTTCTTTTGTAAAATTATCTTTATTTTTAAAATGTTTTAAAACAAATTGATTTTCAGAAGCCAAATCAAATACTTCTTCTCTTGACAACAAAAGCAAATCTAAATTATCTTTTATTCATTTTGATTTTAATTCCTCGATCAAAGCAAAATTTTCATCCAAAATATTTTCTACTTTTGATTTTGTTTTATTTATCTCATAATTTAATTTTTCGTGAAATTGTTCATTTTCTTCTTTTGAATAATTTTTATCCAAAATAGTTTCAAATTTTTCCATTTTTAAAATTTTTTACTTAAAATATTTTTATAATTTTAACATATTTTATTTAAAAAAACAAAAAATAGCTTTTTTAAAAGCTATTTTTTAATCAATCACTCAACTTACAACTAAGAAATCATTTCTATCATAAAGAGCAAAAATTTGTCAGCTTGTTATTGCTCTCTGTTTTTCTTCAAATTTTACACAAAATTTTCATTCTTCATTTTGAAATAGTTCACATTTTTGGTCTTTTTGTCTGTATCTTATTTTTGCTTTTCCTGAAAATGGCAAAACAAGTTTTTCAGTCAAAAATGAAATATTTTTTAATTCTAAATAATCATCATAAAGCTCTAAATCACTTGAAGTTCCAACTATAATTTCATTTTTTTCAATATCTTTTTTAACAACAAAAATTGGCTCTTTTTGTCATCATATATCAAGCCCTTTTCTTTGTCAAATCGTATAATAAAAAACTCATTTATGTTCTCCAAGGATTTTTCCAGAAGTATCTTTTACAAGCCCAGGTTTTGGTGAAATTTTTTTCTCCAAAAATTTTGTCAAATCGACTTTTCAAACAAAACAAATTCATTGAGAATCCTTTCTTTTTGCATTTGGAAGTCATATTTTTTCAGCTATTTCTCTAACCTCAGGTTTCGTCAAATATCAAATTGGGAAAATAGCTTTGCTAAGCTGAAATTGGTTTAATCAAGCCAAAAAATAGCTTTGGTCTTTATTTTCATCATTTCACTTTTTCAAAAAATATTTTCAGTCTTTTTCTACTATTTGTGCATAGTGTCACATAGCAATATAGTCAAATCAGTGTTCCAAAGCTTCATCCAAAAAAACTTTAAATTTTACTTCACTATTACACATTATATCAGGATTTGGAGTGATTCATTTTTGATATCATTCATACATATAATCAAGAACTTTGTGTGCATAATCTTCTCTATAATCAAAAGTAAAAAAAGGAATTTCCAAAAATTCTGCTACTTTTTTTGCTTCAGCTAAATCTTCTTTTGTCGGACAATATTCTCATTCTGGAGCTAAATAATTTATCATAAATCAAGCAGTTACATCATATCATTGCTCTTTTAGTAAATAAGCAGAAACTGCACTATCAACTCATCCAGAAAGTCAAACTAAAACTTTTTTCTTCATCTTTTTTATATAAAAATTTATTTTCTTTAGTATAAATAAAAAATCAAAAAAATCAATAAATATTTTTTTAGAGCAAAATTTTAATCAATTTTTGTTCAATTTTTTTGTATTTCAATAAAAACATATTCTAGACTTTTAAGCTATTTTAAGCAAAAAACTGTTGCATTTCTATTGATTTTATTAAAAAATTCTTTTATTATTTATAATTTGGTGCTTATGATTATAAAATGGAAGAATATAATAAAAAAGCTGAGGAAGCAATAAGAAAAATGAATGAACAAAGTGAAAGAACACTAAAAGCAATTGAAGAAGTAGAACAAATGAATTAAAAAAAGAACTTATTAAAAGTTCTTTTTTTAATTTTCTTCTTTTGAGAAAACTGATTTTTTACATCAAAAATTTTTTTCTAAAATATCATCATATTCATCAGTTTTTTCTGCATATTTTTTTATTTCATCTAGTACTTTTTGTCTGTATTTTTCTTCAAAAATTTCTTTTAGCGGAATTCTATATGAAAATAAAATATTATTTTTATAAATACCAAATCTAAAAGGTGAAACATTTTCTTTCATCAAAAAATTATACAAATCTAATAATTTTTCGTTTCAAATTGTGTTTATTTCAGAAACAAAATACAAATATAAATTATCATAAACAAAGGCTCTAATTTCAGAACTTCATTTATAAAATCTCCAATATTCAAAGCCATTTCTTGCAATTATTGGATTTATTCAAAGTGATTTTATTGCTTCTTCTACAAATTCTTGTAAAAATTCAAGTTTTTTTTCTGCAAAAATATTTACATCTATTTTTGCTCAACAGTTTGGACAATAATTTGTTTTTTCTGTAATCAAGTTTCCACAACTATTACATTTTAGAGAAAATTTTTCTCTATCTAGTTCTGAAACTTTTTTTAATTCTTCTAAAAGTTCATAATAAGGAATTGCAAAACCAGTATTATCAGCCTCTGTAAATTTTGAAGTGTTTATTCAAATAAGTTCTCATTTTGGAGTAACAAGTGGGCCTCAACTATTTCCAGGATTTATAGCTGCATCTGTTTGAATCATTTTTCTTCAAGCCACAACTTGTTTAGAATTTGAAATAATTCATTCTGTAACTGTAAATCACATTCCAAAAGGATAACCTAAAACAAAAGATTCTGTTTTTTCAGTTATTTCTAAATCTAAATTTATTTTTACAACTTCAGCTATTTCTATTTTATTTTCTGGAGCAACAAAAGCTATATCTTTTTCTGGGTTTACAAAAATAACATTTGCAACAAATTTTTCTTCAGAAACATCTTCGATTGCAACTTGACGATTTCCAGCAACAACATGATAATTTGTAACAATTATATCATAATCTTTTAAATAAAATCAGCTTCCAGTTCCTTCTGAAGTTATAACTCTAAAAATTGATTTTTTCAAATTTTGTAAATTTTCCATATTAAAATTTTTTATTATAAAATATTATCTTGAAACAAAAATCGATAAAATAAAATCCAAAATTTTTCCTCCAAAACCTTTATCTTCTGACACATATCTAAGTTGAACAACTCCAGCAACACTTTCACAAAGAATTCAAGCAACTTTTTCTGGAGCAGATCCTGACCCAATTTTTATCACTCTTTCTATTTCTGTTTTCATATTTTTTCACATTTCTTTATAATACATAGAATTGTACAAAATATGCATATTCATAACATATGAAAATATTTTCTTACCTTCTTGATAAATTCACAAAGCATCAGTTTGTCCTGGTCTTAAATAATTTGCTACATCTTCATTTGTAGAAATAAAACCAAAAGTAAAAAATGTATTTACTTTATAAATATTTTTTACAAAATCTTCTTTTAAAGTTTTTCTAAGTTCTCTCAAAAATTCTTTTCAATTGAAAACTATTGTTTCAAAAGGTAATTGTTTATCATAAAGTTCATTTATTTTGTCTCTGATTCTAAGTCTTATAAGTCATTTTACATCAGTTACATAAAAAAGCATTTTGTAAGTTGTACTCAAAACATCCCAAGCAAAAGAATTTTGTCTTTCTTTTTCTAAATCAGAAATTATTTCCAGGTTTGTATCAATTATTTCCATAAAAGTTTCATAAAATTTTTCTTGTTCTTCTACAGAATATTCTTCTACTTCAGGATTTCATACAACTTTTGCTCAAAATTCTTCACAAAATTCGTCTACACGATAAGTTGCAGTCAGACAAATATCTTCCAAAACTCTTGAAATATTTATATTTTCAAAAAGATCAAGTGGACAACTATATTTAAAAGCAAGTTTTTCTCACTCCAAAACAATCAAAGGAAGTCAATTATTGAAATTTATTTCTAAAATTCTTCTCAAAAGTGGAGTTTTATTTGCTTCTGAAATATCCAAAAAATCTGCTGAAATCTCAATATTTTCTCCAGAAAAATCTACATCTAAAAATATTTTTTCATGAGGAATTCTGTAAACAAATTCTGAAACTTGATATTTTTTTACATCTTTTGCAAAAAACTTTAGCATTTCTTGCATTGCTTTTCTATATTCTCATTTTTCTGTAAGAATATCAGTTTTATCCCAAGATTCATAACAAAAATTTGCTGGTTTTTTAACTAATGGTTTAAAATATTTATAACCAGTTTTCATAAATGACATATTTTTTTATTTTAAAAAATAATTTTCCTTATTATAAGCTTTTTTTACAAAAAGTAAAATTTTTATTTATTTATTTTATTTATTTTAAGAACTTTTAATCTAGAAGTTTCTCCAGAAATTATAGAAATTTTTGATTTTTCTATTTTTAGTTTTTTACTCAAAAAATTTATAATTTCTTTATTTACTTTTCATTTTTCTGGAACTCACCTCGATTTTATTTTTATTGTTCAATCTTCCATCTCTCAAACTATTTCTGTTTTTTGTGAATTTGGAACAACTTTTATTGTAAAAACTCAAGCATCAGAAATATATTTTTGCAAATCCATAAAAAATATTTTATTTTTTAAATTTTTTGTATATAATAGCTCAAAAAAATATAATTTCAATAAAAAATATGAAAATTTGAATTGACTTAAGATTTTTAAATAATGATATTTATTCAAGATTTATTTTAAAATTGGTAAAATCGATTGTAGAAACAAAAAAAGAAGATGATTTTATTATTTATACAAATATTTATTTACAATCTCTAATTTTAAAAAATACAACTATAAAAAAAGTTGATATAAAAATCGGAAGTTTATCTGAACAAACAAAATTTAAAAAAATTCTGAAAAATGATAATCTCTGACTTGCTATTTTTTTCAACCATTTTAAACCAATTTTTTATAAAAAAGATTATATTCTTTTAGTTTGAGATTTAAAAGATTTATATTATTCAAATTTTTCTAGTCAAATTGAAAAATATAAATTCCAATATTTGCTTTCAAAAAATATTCAAAATGCTTTTAAAATAATTTGTCTTGACAAGATAACAAAAAATGAACTAATTGAAAGATTTAATATAAATGAAAATAAAATTTTTATAATTGATTGATTTTTCCCCAAAAAATCTGATTATGATTATGAAATTTTGGAAGATGAAGAAGAAAATTTTTTGGTAAATATAAAAACAAAATACAATATAAAAAATAAATATTTTGTATTTTCTGCTTGAGATTCGATAGAAAAAAATTATGAAAAACTAATAAAAGTTTTTTCTAGACTAAAAACAAATTGATATGAAATTGATTTAGTTTTTTTATGAACAAATATTTGAGCAAATATAAATCTGAGAAATATGATTTTAGAGTACTCTTTACAAGAAAATATTTTTTTCCTTTGAAGTCCAGCTTTGAAAGAAAAAAAACTTATCTATAAAGAATCTCTCTGAGTAATTTTTCCAAGTTTATATGAACCTTTTCCTTTTAGATTAACTGAACCACTTTATTTTGACACTCCAATCTTGAGTTCAAATTTGAAAAAAATTGAAAGTATTTTTGGTGATGAAATAAAATATTTTTCACCAATTTCTGTAAATAGTATTTATTCTGAAGTTGAAAATTTTATAAAAAATCCTATTTCAAATCCAGATTATTCAAAAATAAAAGAAAAATATACAAAACAAAATACAACAAATCAATTTTTAGAAGTAATTGAATAATATGTTAACCGAAAGAAATATAAAAATTTTAAAAATAATTGTAGAAGAATATTTGCAAACTTGAGAAGTTATCTGAAGTAAACTTTTGCTAAAAAAATACGATTTGTGAGTTTCTCCTGCAACTGTCAGAAATGATATGGCAATTTTGGAAAATTTAGAGCTTGTTTATCAGCCTTATCACTCAGCTTGAAGACTTCCAACAACAAAATGAATAAGAGCTTTTGTAGATTTTTTGATGAAATCAAGCCCAAATTATTTTTTGGAAAATGAAGAAAGTAAAAACTTCCAAAAAGTAGAAAATTTTTATGATTTAGCAAATAAAATAAGTTTTGATTTAGCAAGAAAAACTGAAGAGATAGCTTTTTTTATAATTCCTGAAAATAATTTACTAGAATATTCTGGAACTTGAGTTTTTTTGGAAAATAATTATAAAAGACTTTGAGAAAGTATTTTTTCAATTGTAAAAATGCTAGAAGAAAAGCAAAATTTTATAAAATTTATAAATTCTCATAATTTCACTTCAAATATAAACACAATTATTTGAGAAGAAAATATTTTGTCTTTTTTAAAAGATTACACAATTATAATCAAAAGTGTAAATATTTGAGATAAAAAAGTTTTCATATGAATAATCTGAAGTTTAAAAATGAATTATAGCTTCAATATAAAAGCAATAGAATCAATTTTTTAAAAAAATTGATTTTTTTTATTTTTGTGTTATAATGAGAAAGCCTTTAAATAAATTTTTTGAAGGAGGCTTATTATGAGCAAATTTTTATTTTTAGGATCTTTGATCTGTGGGGCTTCTTATTTTGTGATTTTATCTTTTACTATTAATTTAATATTAGAAATGATAAAATTAGTAAACTAAGAAGTTTAATAAAAAAAGAGAATATTTATTATTCTCTTTTTTCTTTGAAAAAAAATATTTTTTTGTATAATATGAAAAATATTTTTTAAAAAATAAAAATTTGGCAACTTTTAAAGACAAGGCTATAGTTATAAAAGTAAAAAAAATCTGAGAAAAAGATTTATTATATACTCTTTTTTCTTATGAATATGGAAAAATTATGGTAAGTAAAAAATTTAATAAAAAAGAAAAAAATATTGATTTGTGATATATTATAAATTTTGAAATAACAACAAAAGAAAATATTTCAATTCATAAAATCAAAAATGTAAAAATAAAATCTGAGTTTCGTCCAGAAAATAAAAGTTTTTTTGAGATAAATTTTTATTTAGAAATTTTGAGTTTGATTTTGAGGGAAACTATTGATTGAGTGCAAAATAAAGAAATTTTTTGAATAATCGAACTTTTAAACAAAAAAGAAAAAATAGATGAAATAAAACTTATTTTAGCAAAAATAAAAATAAAATTTTTATTTTGAATTTTATGAATAGAACATAAAAACCAAACAATCGAAAAAATACTAAAATTTTCTTACAACCACAAAATAAATGATATTTTTAAATTAACTTGAATAAATGAAGATTTGAAAAATATTTTAGAAAAATTATAAAAAAAAGACTTATTTTAAAGTCTTTTTTAAAAAGTAAGATTTTCTCTTAAATTTTCCATAAGTTTTTTATCCACTGGAGAAATATTTTTTGGCATCAAAGCTTCTATTTTTACAATTAAATTTCATTTTTTCCCAGAAATATTTTTTCAAAAATCTTTTACTCTAAACTTTGTTCCAGGTTTTGTTGCTTCTGGAATTTTTAATTTTGCTTTTTCACCGTTATATCAAGTTACTTCAATATAACAACCTAAAATTAAATCAAAAATCGGAACTTCATAAATTTTTTCAAAATCAAGGCTTTCTTCCTTTTTTTCTGTTTTAGTCTCTGTTCCTCAAAATCAAAATAAATCTTCTATATTAAAATTAAATCAAGAACTTCTTGTATTTGTTCTTCTTCAGCTTCAAAAATTTGAAAAAATATCTTCAAATCAACTAAATCCTGAAGTTCATCAAAATCCTGCTCAATTTCAAGAAAAAGGATTTCCAGAAGTTCATGCATTTCAAAAAGTATCATAATTTTTTCTTTTTTTCTCATCTGATAAAACTTCATAAGCTTGTCAAATTTCTTTAAATTTTTCCTCAGCTTCTTTATTTCATTTATTTCTATCAGGATGATATTTCATTGCAAGTTTCCTGTAAGCCTTTTTTATTTCATCTTGAGTTGCAGTTTTTTCAACTCATAAAATTTTGTAAAAATCATTTGACATTTTATATTTTTTAGTTATAAATATATATATAATTTTTTAAAAGTAATTTTTTATATATGAGAAAAATTTCTAGTATTATAATCAGTTTTATAGTTTTTTCAATATTTTCTTTTACAAATGCTTCTGAATGACTTTTAGAACAAAATCTAGATTTAAACTATTGACCAGAAAGCTTTGAATTAAGTTTAAGTACTATTTGAAATTATAAATTTAATAATAAAAATAATCAAAATACTTTTATAAATTTTCAGTACTTAAACAATACTTTGAGAGAAAATCTAATAAAAGCAAATCAGGAATGAAAATTTACTTCAAATAAAATAAATTGATTGGTTAGAGAATATAATCTTTTTATTTACCATACAAATAAACTTTTTGAATATATTTCAATAAAAGAAAAAAATCCAAAATATAGTGATACAAATATAGCAATTTCAAAAAATTATAAATCTGCAAGAAGTTATTTTGAAAAATTAAAAAATATTTTTTATTCAAAAAATTAAAAAAATAAGAGAAAAATTTCTCTTATTTTTTTGTTTTATTTTTTTGCTTTTGCTCTTTTTGAGATTTTTGTTCTTCTTTTTTATTATTTATATTGTGATTATTTTCATTTTCAGAAAGTTTTTTTTGCCTTTCTTTTTCTTTTCTTTCTTTCTCTTTTTGTTTAAATTCTTCTTTTTTCTTTTCCCAAGCTTTTTCTTGATTTGAAATATCCATAATACTTTTATTTATTCTTTCCTCAACCAAAAATCTTGAAACAGAATATTTTTCTCTACTTACTTTCAAAATATTTTCGTATCTTTTTAAAAAAATATGTTCATCTTTTTGATTCGGAGAAAAAGTTCAAGCAGAAAAAACTGAACTAGGCATTCAATCAATCAGTTGTTTTATATAAATATTATATTTTTTTAGATTCATCAAATCTTCTTCATTTATTTCTCAAGCTAAAACTTCTTTCAAAATCGAAGCATCATGAAATCAAACTTGAAACGAAACAATCGAACCAACATTTCAAAAAACTGCTCATCTTACACTTTCCTGCATTTGGTCAATATATTGATTTGCCATAACAAGGTTCAATTTATATTTTCTAGCTTCTGACAAAATAGTTGCAAAAGAATCAGTAGCAAAATTTTGAAATTCATCTACATAAAGATAAAAATCAACTCTCTCACTTTCTGGAATATCTGCCCTACTCATTGCATCAAGCTGAAATTTTGTAACCATCATGGAACCAAGTAAACTTGAAGCATCTTCTCAAATTTTTCATTTTGAAAGATTTATAATAACTATTTTTTGATTATCCATAGCCCATCTGATAGAAAATGTATTTTTTGTTTGTCACAAAACATTTCTCAAAATCGAGCTTGATAAAAATTGTCAAACTTTGTTTAAAATAGGTCAAACTGCTTCTTGTTTTTGATTTGGAGCCATTTTTTCAAACTCACTTTCCCAAAATTTTTTTACAACTGGATCTTTTACTTTTGCTACAACTTTTTGTCTATAAAGTTCACTTGTCAAAACCATTGGAATAGAAAGTAAATTTGAATTTGGAACTTCAAGTAAAGATAAAATTGTATTTCTCAAAATATATTCAAGTCTAGGTCACCAAGAATCTCCAAAAATTTTTTTAAAAATTCATACAAGTCCAGAAGCAACAAGAGGCCTATGTTCCGGGGAAATATCTTCAAGCATATTAAAAGAAATAGGCCATTCTGTATCACTTGGATCAAAAATAATTGTTTGATTTGTTCTAGATTTTGGAATAAATCAAATAACTCACTCAGCTAAATCTCCATGTGGATCGATAACTGCAACTCATCTTCATTTTCTTATATCATCGATTATCATATTTTCCAAAAGTGTAGATTTTCACATTCAAGTTTTTCAAAGAATATACATATGTCTTCTTCTATCACTTGGTCAAATTCAAAAACTCATATTTGTTCATCTGAAATTTGTGACTCAAATTGGTGTTAATTCATTTTCTACTTCTATTGAATCAGTTAAATCTGGATCAATTATTGGTAAATTTGAAGGTGGTTCAAAAGTACGAGCAGAAACCCAATTTATTTGTGGAGTTTTTACATAAGAAGTTGGCAAATGTACAAGTCAAGCTAATTCATCTGTAGTCAAAACAATTTTTTCTGAAACTTCTCTATTTTTAGCTGACAAAATATTTTTTTCATCATCAGAAATCTCTTTTAAAACAAAAGAATTTATTTTTAGGTTATCAAAAATCGTAAAAGTAGAAAAAATCTCTTTTATTGATCATGTTGACTCTATTTTATCCTCTCAAGCATGAATAATATTTATTGAAACATTATATCAAATTTTTTTCAATTTTGCTTCAATAATTGCTTTTTTTTCATCTTCTTTTTCATCTTTTTTTTCTTCAACATTTCTAAAAATTATTTTTATAAATATTTTCCAAAGTATAACAAAAGGAAAAAGTAAGATTTTTATAAAAATATATTTCTTTGAAAGTTTAAAATTTTTTATAAAATCTGAACTATCAGAAAGTAAAATTTCTATAATTTTTTCACTATTTTTCTTCCATTTTTTTTCATCTTCTGGTTCAAAATTTATTTGAACTGTATTCAGAGTATATTTCCCAGCTCTAGAAATAGCAGAAGTAAGAGAAGAATAAGGATCTGCAACTTCGTTTGAAGTTGATTCTAAAACTTCTGTAAAAGTTTTTATAGGAAAATAAGAATGATTTTTTAAAGAAATTTTTCAAATTTTTATTTTTTCATTTGGAATTTTTTCTAAATAATCTCAAACTTCAATTATTTCCACATTTGAATAATGTGCATAAATTTGATTTTGTAAAAAATTTGAATATTTTTCTGGAGACACAATAAAAAACCTGATTCTGTTTGCAATTTTTGTTATTTCAAAAGAAAAAGCAGAACTATTATCAACATCTTTTTTCTTAAAGTCTTCATAAACTTTATTTAAAATAATCAAAATATGCTCAAAAACAGCAGGTCATTTAACATTATTTTTATCCACAAGAATTTCTAAAATTTTTTTTGTCATAAATTATTTTTTTTAATTTAGAAAATTTTTTTTATTTTATCATTTTTAATAATTTAATGCAAATTTTTGAGCAAAAATTCAATGTTTACTACATCTAACTCTGATTTCCACATCATCCAAATCATAATCATCAAAAACTACAAAAGTATCATCATCAATTTTTAAAAATTTTTCTTCAACTAAATCTCAATATTCATCAAAAAGTGATATAGAAAGAAGCCTATGTTCTTCTTCCATAGGATGAGAATTATCTCAAACTATAACTTCAATTTTTCTATTTTTATAATTTATTTTTATAAAATGTTCAAGCTCAATTCTATCTCTTGTGTTTTCATCTATATAAATAACTTCTTCTTTTACTTGGAAAAAAGGATCAACTTCAAAACAAACAGGACAACAATCCAAGTCATCAACTCTAGTTCCACATTCTATTTCTTCTGATTCATCTCCAGCAGATTCATCATAAACATAACCACAATTTGTACAAAGGTATTTCATATTTTCTTTTGATAAAATTAATTTTTTGATTATTATTTTATAAATATTTTAAAAAAATTCAAGTATGAAACAAAATTTTGATGAAAAAAATTTTTTAGATTTTAAAAAAGAATTTTCTGTAAAAGAAGATTTCTCAGAAATAGAAAAAAATTATCTAGAAAAAACTTATAAATATATTTCCTTTATAAAATGGCTTCCCTGACTAAAAATGATAGGAATATGAAATAGTTTAGCAATGAAAAGTGCAAAAAAATCTTCTGATATTGACCTTTTTATCGTGACAAGTAAAAATTCTTTATGGTTTGTGAGAATAATGA
>CAUQKR010000003.1:0-57200 GCA_963518665.1 uncultured Candidatus Altimarinota bacterium
ATAGATAGAATAAACACAGCAAAAACAACAGCAATATGAAATATAAACAGAGCAAATTCTGAAATTGATGTAACACAAGCAAAAAATACTTGAGTAGGAGAAATAAGACTAGTATATAATTTAAAATTAGATTCTGTAAAGCACTTAGCAGTTGATGAGATAAAGAGTTTTGTAATGTATATTATTACATGAATGGAATATGACCATCTTCCAGCAAGTTTTAGAAACAAAGTCCAACAAGTATGAAAAACAGCAGAAGCAGATATAATTAATGCAAATACAATAGAAAAAGTAACTGAATTAAAAAATGCTTGATTTGCAGAAATAAGAAGGATTGAAAAAAGTGAATTAGCTCTAGCAGAACTAGAAGCTGAGAAAACTAAACTTAGAAATAGAATAACAGTTCTAGAAAAAGTAAACAAAACAGGAAAAACACAAGAATCTGTAAATGCTTTTAATACTAAAGTAAACAGTGCAAAAACTCTGTTAAACAAGGCATGAGTTACAAAACAAGAAATAACAAATAAGATAAATGAACTAGTAAATCTAGAAAAAACTTTAGTTTCAAAACCAGAAAACAATCTAGCTTACACATGAGAACCAGAAAGTAATACTTGTGTAAGAGATATACGTGGTAGATTTAATGTAAACTGGAGAGTGATAACAGACACTAGAACTGGACTAGTTTGGTCAAAAGAAACTGCTAGCTGAAAAAAATGGCAAGAAGCAAAAGACTACTGTGCAAATCTAACTACATGATGAAAAACAAACTGGAGACTACCAGATATAACAGAACTAAACAGTATAGTAAATGATAGCTGTCCTGGGCTTGCTACTTACTCTGAGTTTAATACTTTTGAATCAGGTAACTACTGGTCGTCTACTACCATCGTACATGATACAGGTCTTGCCTGGGGGGTACATTTCGGCAATGGTGGTATATATTGGAACTTTAAGGCTTATAGAGGCTATGTTTTATGTGTAGCTAAATAGGTTATTTAGTTATTTGATCATTTGATTATTTAAAAATTTTTTTAATAAATGGTTATTTTAAAAATGAAAAATATAAAATCTATTATTGATTAATAAAAAGGAAAAAGAAAATTTTAATTTAAAAAAATAATGAATTATGAAAAAAGTAATATATATATGTATACTGAGCTTATTTTTAGTATGAGTAGCTTATGCAACATCAACTATAGCAAGAGAAAGTAAATCTGACAAGCTAGTATGGCAAGGAACTGCTCAAGATTATTATGATCCAAAACACAATGTAGGAGCAAGTTACAAATCAGAACAAAGTTTTGAGTTTGTAAATGGGACAAGTAAATGAGTAAGCTGAATAGTGAGAGATAAAAATACAGGACTTTTTTGGGAAAGTGAAAACCAATCCTGAAAAAGAACTTGGGAACAAGCAAAGACTTATTGTGAAGCTCTAAATAAATGATGAAAAAGATGGAGGCTTCCAACTAAAAAAGAACTTATATGATTGGTAGACTTTAGTAGATATGATCCAGCCATTAACACTAATTATTTTACTGTTGAATCAAATAACTACTGGTCATCTACTACCTACGCGGATAGTACAGGTAGTGCCTGGTATCTGTATTTCTACAATGGTGGTACGGATTGGGTCTATAAGATTCGTAGTAATTATGTTCTCTGTGTAGCTAATTAGGTTATTTGATTATTTTAAAAAATCTAGAAAAATTTCTAGATTTTTTATTTTTCTTGTATAAAATTTTTATACTAAAAAATTATATTTCACATAAAAATCAAAAATAATCAAATTTTTATCAAAAAAATGTTAAAAACTAAAAAAGGGAAGCTATACAAAAGTAAAAGGGGTATTGTTTACAAAATTTAAACAAAAAATGATGTCAAGACAAAATTATATTTTGACTATAAATAAAAAATAGTTAAAATACTGACATAAATTAATCCAGACATGAGAAAAATTTTATAACTAAATTTTAGAAAAATGCAAAAAAGTTTTATGCTACAAAATATAGTTTCAAATATTATAGGAAAACTAAAAAAACAAGATTTTCTAGTTTATTTTAGAAAAATTTCTATAATGGAGATTTCTGAATCAAAAGTTGTTTTTTGAGTTGTTTCATCTTTTATGAAAGACAACCTTGAAGCAAAATTTTATAAAGAGATTTTAGAAGCTACAAAAGATGAAAATGCTGAAATTTCTGAAATAGAATTCAAAGTTGATTTAAATATAGAAAATCCATCAAATAAAGATGTTATTGATTGTACAGAATTTCATAAAAATTTTTCTAAAACTAAAAAAAATACAAAAGTAACTTCAACTTGAGTTGTAGAACTAAAACCAGCAAAAACTGTAAATCAAAGATATACAATGTCAAATTTTATCGTTGGTTCTGATTCTCAACTGGCTTATTCTGCTTGTGAAGCTGTTTGTAGAAATCCTTGAAAATCTTACAATCCACTTTATATTTATGGTGACGTAGGACTTGGGAAAACTCACTTACTTCAAGCAACTGGAAATGAAATCCTAAAAAAATTTAAAGATAAAAATGTAGTTTATACAACTGCTGATAAATTTATCACAGAATATGTAACTGCTGTTAAAAAAAGAAGTATTGAAAGACTTAGAGAAAAATATAAAGAAGTTGATGTTTTGATTATTGATGATGTTCAATTTTTAAGTAAAAAAGAACAAACTCAAAATGAATTGTATAATATTTTTAATATTTTATACGAACAAAATAAACAAATCGTTATTTCAGGAGACAGAGCTCCAAAAGAATTGGAAGAACTAGAACCAAGACTTAGAAGTAGATTTGAATGGGGAATAACTGTAGATATAGGAAAACCAGATTTTGAAACTAGACTTGCAATTTTACAAGAAAAAGCTAGAGAAAAAGAATTTTTACTTCCACAAGATGTGGCTGAATATGTAGCAACAAATGTAAGTGAAAATGTTAGAGAACTTGAATGAGTTTTGAATCAAATGGTTGCAGAATATGAACTTTCTGGACAAACTCCAACTCTTTCAAAAATAGCTGAAAAACTAAAAAAACTTAGTTTTACAAATGATATGCTTGGTCAAGTAAAAACTCCAGTAAAAACTATGATAAAATCTTATGAAGATATCATAAAAAGAGTTTCTGATCATTTTGGTATTGAAACAGAAGGAATTTTAGGTCAAAATAGAAAAAAAGAATTTATGATTCCAAGACAAGTTTCTATGTATCTTTTGAAAACAAAAATGAATTATACTTATGAAAGAATTTGAAATATTTTTTCTGGAAGAAATCATGCAGCAGTTTTGTATAGTTGCAAACAATTAGAAAAAATGATTAAAAAAGATCAAACTCTTTTACATGAAGTAAATACAATTAGAGACAGTATTTGAATATAAAAAAAATCTAGAAAAATTTTTCTAGATTTTTTATTTTATGAAATTATAGATTTACTTTTTGTTTGGTACATAAGTTTTTCTATAATATGCAAGGTTTGCAGCTAAAAAAGCTGGAATTCTTTCTTTCATTTTTTCTCCTTAGTTTGAATTGAAAAAAATTCTTTTCAATTATAGTTAAAATTTTTTAAAGTCAAGTTATATTAAAAAAGAAAAATCCCCAAAACGGGGATTTTTATAGTTATTTAAGTAGTGATTTAATTTGGGAAAAAACCGGCTTCTATAGTTTTAGTAGCTGGATAGTAAATAAAATATCTATCACTACTATCCCAGAATCCTTCAGGCAAAGTAAAATTATTCCATTCAAGTCCTTCTCCTTTTACTGTCATTGAACCATTACTATGTTTTGTGAAAACAAAACTTTGGCCACAAGCCTTGAATTTCATTTTATTTTTCACTACAAAATTTCCACGATGAGTTTTTCCTTCACATTCTATAATAATCTCATTCTTTTTCAGTTCATAAGAAGCAGAAGCAGAAGTAGTTGTACTAACGGATACAGCTAAGCAAGCAGCAGCTAGAAGAGCCATAGTTTTTACTTTCATAATTTTCTCCTTGTTTGTTTGAAAGTTAAAAATCTTTATTCATTATAACTTATTTTATAATAAAGTCAAATAAAAAATCCCCTGAAGGGGGATTTTTGAAGAAAGTTATTTTATAAAATAGCTATTATACAATTATCTTTATCTTCTTTTTCATAAGGAGCTATTTTTTCATCAAAAATTTCTTTTAGAGTCTGCCAATCAATTCTAAAATTTGCTAAGAAATCTACAAGCTTTTCAGATTCATCAAAAAGACAAATTCTACAAAAAAAATTATTTACTTCATTTCCTACTTTTCAAAAATACCAATAACTTTTTCAATCAGACTTATCGTGTCAATTAATAATAAAATAATCTTCTCATTTATATCTAAATTCTAACTCTATTCAATGAGTTAAAAGTATAGCTATATTTCTAAAATTTATTTCTCTTTTATCATAAATTTCCTCAAAATCATATTTTCATAAATCCATAATTTATTATATTTAAAAATTAAATTTTTACTTAAGTTCTATTATACAATAACCTTTATTTTCAGATTTTTTATAATAACAAACTCAAAAATCTGAAGAGAATTGAGAAAACAGAAATAAATTATATAAAATCTCATCTTCTTTTTCCCAAGATTTTATTTCATTTTTAATATTTTGTAAAAGTTTTTTTTCTTCAGTTTTGTATTCATTTGCTTTGTCTTTTATAAAACTATCTAAATTATCAAGTGCAAATTTTATATCAATACTTTTAAAATATTTTTCATCAATTTTAGAAAAATATTTTAAATTTTCTTTGTCTTCTGAAAGCGAAAAAGAGCATATTCTAGTTGGATCTCTTCAGATAGATGAAAATAAATGTTTTCAAGAAAAAGTTCCTTTTTCAAAAACATCTGTAAAATGACAAAGTTGAGAATCTGAAGAATAAAAACAAGATGATAATCAAAAAATCAGAAAAACTAAAATATATTTTTTCATAAATTTTAATTTAAAAAATATTTTTTTAAATTATATTTTTATTTTGTTTTAATTCAAATTCTTTTAAAAAAAATAAAAATCCCCAAAATGGGGATTTTTGCAGAAAGTTATTTTACAAAAAATTTATTTTCAGATTTTTTGTAAAAAAGATTTAAATCACTATGCTTTAAATCTTCTTTTTTGATAAAATCATAAAAAAATAGATTTTTTTTCTCATCTAAAATATAGAGGAGAAATTTTTTTTGTGTTTCTTTTCCTTTTAGTAAGCTAAATTTTTTACCACAAACTCTAACTGGAGTTATTTCATCAATAAGTGTAATAATCTCTTGTTTTTGATCACAATCAGAAGAAATAACAACTTCTTTTGTTGTCGCAAAAGCATTGTGTGCTCCTAAAAAAAGAATCGTTGCTAACAAAGCATTAACTTTCATAATTTTTTACTCCTTTTTAGTTTATTTGTTATATTATAACTTTTAAAAACTAAAAGTCAATAATATTTAATTTTTATTTTTACTTTATTTTTATAAAAAAATGAATAAAATAAGAAAAATTTTTAAAATTCAAAAAATGTCTAAAGAAATAAAAGAACAAATAAATGATTTGCAATTAGAATTGGATGAAAATATAGATTTATCTGATTATATAAATTTGGATTTAAAAGTTCAAAAACTTGATTCAAAGAATTTAGAAGATTTTTCTGAAAATAAAAAAAATCTGAGTTTGAGGCCAAAAATGAATATAAAATTGCAAAAAAATAATACAAAAAATTTTGATGCTTTAAATTTTTCTTATTTTGAAAAAAATATTGATTTAAACAAGGAAGAAAATAAAGATAGTTTAAAGAAAAAACTTGCAATTATAAAGTTTAAGTTAAAAAATATAGATTTTAAAAATAAAGAAAAAAAAGAAAAATTTTTACAAATCGATGATTATAAAATAGAAAAATTTGATAGGGAAGAGAAAGAAGAGGAAGTTTTTGTAGAAAATTTTATACAAAAAAACACAAAATGAGATTTTCAAGTTTATCCACTTTATAAACCAAAAACAAAAATAAATTTTTTCAAAATTGCTTTTATTTTTGCTTCGATTTTGTTTGTGGTTTTGCTTGATAAAATTGTTATTGAAGCCTTGGTTAAAACTTCATATAGTGATTTGATTTTATTAAAAAATAATACTTCAAGTATAGAAAAAGTAAAATCTATAGTTTCTTCTTCAAGCACAAGGCTTTATTTTGCAGATATCTTATTTAAGCCATTTTCTATTGTTCCGAATGAAACTATAAAAAATGTAAATCATATAATTGACTGATGAAAAAATCTGACTGATTTGATGAAAAAATCGATTTCACTTTATGAAAATCTTGATAAAAAATTGAAACAAAACTGATGACCAGCAAATCTTTATGCAACAGATATTTTGACTGATTTGAGAAAAAATTATGATGAAATAAATGACTTATTAGTAAAAACTTATTTAGAATATTCTAAAATAACAGATCTATGAGACAAATCTTTAAATGAAAAATTGTCAGGAGTAAAAGAAAAGCTAAATCTAGCACTTATTTGACTTGATAAAGTAAATAAAAATTATGATGTTATGCTTTCTTTGCTTTGAGAGTATAAAGATAAAAAATATTTGGTTGTTTTTCAAAATGATGATGAAATAAGAGCAACTTGAGGTTTTATATGAAGTATGGCTTTGCTTGATTTGAGAAGATGAAAAGTAGAAAAAATCGAAACAAAAGATGTTTATGCTATGGAATGGCAAATAAATCAAGCTTTTAAAGATAAAGAAAAAGCTCCAACTTGACTTGATCAAATCACAAAAACTTTTTGATTTAGAGACTCAAATTATTTCCCAGAGTTTAAAGACTCTGCTCAAAAAATAAAATTTTTCCTAGATAAAATTGATTTAAAAGTTGATTGAGTTATTTTTATAAATCAAAATATAATTTTGGATTTGATTTCTTCGCTTGATTGAGTTTATTCTGAGACTTTTTGAACAGAAGTTACTGCAGAAAATTTTTCTACAATTGTTTCTACTTTGGTTGAAGCAGAAGTTTTTAAAGAGGGGAGTTTAGGTTCTCCAAAACAAGCTTTGTTTTTGTTTTCAGAAGAGCTTTATAAACAGCTAAATCTAGAAAAAAAATATTATGATTATCTAAAAATAATTATCGAGCATGTAAAAAATAGAGATTTGGTTATTTATTCTTTTAATCCTGTAGAAAATAGCTTTTTATGGAAAATTTGATTAAACTGAGAGTTAAATTTCAAAGAAACTTTTGATTTCAATTATCCAGTTTATACTTCTATTTGATGAAATAAATCAGATAGATTTATGCAATATAGATATGATAAAACAGTTTCAAAAATCAAAGATTCTTGTGATTTTAATATAAAATTAAAAATTTTTAATACACATTCTTATACTTCAGAAAATGAACAAAATGTAAGAAATATATTATCAAAATATAATAATTTGGGAAAAAATATTGAAGATATAATAAATATTCAATGAAGATGAGATAATAGAAGTTTTTTGAGAATTTTGTTACCAAAAAATGCTGAAGTAAAATTATTGGATTGACAAAATTTAATTGAAAGTGAGAAATATAAAACTTTGGAACTTTATACTAGAACAAAAGCTTGAGAAACTACAGATTATGAAATAAATTATGTTTTGAAAAATAAGGATTGTAAAGATTATTCTTATAAATTTTTTAAACAACCTTGAATAAAAGATTATCAAATTTTGTTTAATGTTTTTTGAAAACAAAACGAATACAATAATATAAAAACAGATTTTATTTATTAAAAATAAAAATATGACAAAAATAATTTCTTTGGATAATCCACTTAAACTAACTTATCACAAAATAAAAGCAGTTTTAGCAAATCTTGTTTATGGATTTCCTTCAAAAAATATGACTATAATTTGAGTTACAGGGACAAAATGAAAAACTAAAACTTGTAATATTATTGCAAAATGACTTAAAAAAGCTTGAAAAAAAGTTTTTATGTTTACAACTGTAAATGTAATTATTTGAGATAAAGAGTTTGTAAATGATTTAAAAATGACTTCTCCAGATCCATTTGTTTTACAAAAATATTTGAGAATGGCTAAGGATGAAGGTTGTGAAATTGCAATAATTGAGACTTCAAGTCACTGAATAAAAATGAACAGAGTTTGGTGAATAAATTATGATATTTGTGTTTTGACAAATATAACTCAAGATCATCTAGATTTACATAAAACTATGAAAGATTATGTAAATACAAAATTAAAAATTTTTAAAAATTTGATTTGATATAAAAGAAAGCCTTGAGTGAAAAAAACTGCTGTTGTAAATATTTTATCAAATTATGTTGAACAATTTTTAGAACCAATGTATGATAGTCTTTATAAATACTGAAATGCAATGGAAGCAAATGTAAGACCAGAAAATATTAGATTTGAAGACTGACTTACAAAATTTGATATAATTACAGCTTGAACAAAAATAAAAATTGAAACAGAACTAAAATGAAAATTTAATATTGATAATATTTTAGCTTCAGTTTGTGTTTTTATAGCTTTTTGAATAGAATCAGAAAAAATTACAGAAATGGTTAGAGAAGTTTCTGGAGTTCCAGGAAGAATGGAAAAAGTAAAAAATAATTTGTGAGCTGATATTTTTGTTGATTATGCTCATACTCCAGATGCTTTGGAAAAAGTTTTAAAAAGTTTAAAAGAATATAATTATAATAAAATAATTACAGTTTTTTGAGCAACTTGAGACAGAGATAGAACAAAAAGACCAATTATGTGAGAAATTGTTTCAAAATATTCTGATGTAGTTATCTTAACTCAAGATGATGATTATACTGAACCTACAGAAAAAATTATAAAAGAGGTTTTACCATGAATAAAAAGAAAAGAATGAGAGAATTTTTTTGTAATCCCACTAAGGAGAGAATGAATTGAAGCTTGAATTTTTGCTTTGAAAGCTTGAGATTGTTTACTTGTAGCTTGAAAATGAGATGAGCATTCTATTGTTACAAATTCTTGAACTTTGCCTTGGCACGATAAAACTGTTATTTCTGAGATTTTGAAATGAATTGAAGATAATAAAATTTATCAAGAAAAAAAATAAAGAGAAAAGTTTCTCTTTATTTTTTTGTAAATTTTGCTATAAAAAATCCTTCACTTTTTTCACTTGGTAAGATTCTTTTTGCTTTTTGTGCTATTTCTTTTTTAAAAAATTTATTTTCAAAATTTAAAATTCCATTTCTTGCAAACTCAAAATCAAAATTTAGGTTTTCAAGTTCTAGTTCTTTAAAATTACAAAGTAAAAAATGTACAATATCTTCATTTTCTTCAGGAGAAATCGTACAAGTTGAGTAAATAAGTTGTCATCCACTTTTTAAAAAAGGAACAATATTTTTTAAAATTTCTTTTTGAAGTTTTGCATTTTTTTTCACAACTTCTTCTTTCCAGTAACCAAAAGATTTTTCAGAATTTTTTAAAAATTTTCACTCAGCACTACAAGGTAAATCTGCAATAATTTTATCAAAAAAGTTTTCCTCAAATTTGATTTTTGTTGCATCATTTTTAAAAACTTTTATATTTTTTGTTCCTTGTCTATCGATTGTAAATTTTAGTTTTTCGATTCTGATTTGGTTATTATCAACAGCAAAAATTTCTCAAGAATTTTTTAAAATTGCTTGTGCTTGAGTTGTTTTCCCTCAAGGAGAAGCTGTTATATCTAAAACTTTATCTCCAGAATTTAAGTCTAAAAAATCTACTGGAATTTGACTAGAAACAGATTGAAGATAAATTTTTCATTCTTTAAAAATATCTAAATCCCATAAATCTTTTTCTCTTCCATTTTTCAAAATATAAGCATTTTTTAGAAAATCTATTTTTTCTACTTCCAAATTATTTTTTTGTAAAATATCTAAAATTTCTTTTTCATCTGATTTCAGTGTATTTATACGAAAAGAAGTTTTTCTTTTTTCTATTTCAAATCATTTTTTACAAATCTCAAAATCATTTTGATTATAAATTTTTTTCAATTTTTCTAGAAAATTTTCAAGTTGTTGCATTTTTTATTTTTATAAAATATTATTTTAATTTTATCTTAAAATCAAAAAAAGTAAAGAAATTTTTTAAAAACTATTGACAATTTAAATAAAAATATTATAATATCAAAGACAAATTTGAAGAATGCTCGTGAAGTAGCTTAAGGATACAGCTTAGTGATATTATTATATCATTTAAATGCTAAAAAATCCACATGGGAAAGCATCAGTATTATCATACTGAAAGTTGTTGGTTCGAATCCAATCTTTACGACCAAATTTTTTGGAATTCTTCATTTTAGAGGTTATACTCTCAGTATTCCTTAGGTTATTTCCCCCTTCCAGAAGAAGGGGGCTTTTTTGTTAAATAAAAATTGCAAAAAATAAAAAAAAACATAAAATGTAAAAAATATTATTTGACTTGAAAAATTTATGTCACTTTATACAAAATATAGACCAAAAGATTTTGATAATCTTGTAGGACAAAATTTTATAAAAGAAACTTTAAAAAAGGCAATAATTGATGATAAAACAGTTTGAGCTTATCTTTTTTGCTGACCTAGATGAACTGGTAAAACTTCTACAGCAAGAATTTTTGCAAAAGCTGTGAATTGTCTGAATTTAAGAGATTGAAATCCTTGTTTAGAATGTGAAAATTGTAAAGATTTTGCTGAAGATAAATTGATTGATATAATTGAGATAGATGCAGCAAGTAATACTTGAGTTGATAATATTAGAGATTTGATAGAAAAAGCTCAATTTTCTCCAACAAAAACAAAATATAAAATTTATATAATTGATGAGGTTCATATGTTGAGTAAATGAGCTTTTAATGCTCTTTTGAAAATTCTTGAAGAACCACCAAAACATGTAAAATTTATTTTAGCAACTACAGAAACTCATAAAGTTCCAGAAACAATCATAAGTCGTTGTCAAAGATATGATTTTAAAAGAATAAATAATGAAGATATAAAAAAAAGACTTTTGTTTATTGCTTCATCTGAAAATATAGAAATAGATGAAGAATCTTTAGAATATATTATTTCAAGCTCAAACTGATGACTTAGAAATGCAATTTCACTTTTTGAACAACTTATAGAAGATTCAAAAATAGATTTTGCTAGAATTACAGAAAAACTTTGAATTTCTTCAAAACAAGAACTCGAAAATTTTATATCAAAATTACAAAATTTTGATGTTTCAGTTATAGATGATTTTGAAAACATTATTTGAAGTTGAAAAAATATAAAATTATTTTTTAAAGAAATAATTTTTAAAATAAAAGATAAAATTATCGAAGAAATAAAAGCAGGAAATGATATTTCTGCTTTGGTAAAAGTTTTTGAGATTTTGGATGAAACTTATACAAAAACAAAAAATAGTTTGGATGAAAATACAACTTTTTTAGTTTTAATTTTAAAAATTGTTTGAAATGTAAAAATAGAAAAATCTGAAGAAACTCCAAAAGTAGTTTTTAGAGAAAAAATTATTGAAAAACCAAAAATTGAAGAGAAAAGGGAAGAAAAAATTATTTCAAATTTTGAAGAAGAAATTCCACTTCCAGAGCCAACTTTTGATTTAAATGAAAGTGATTTAGATGATATTTTTTGAAGTTTTGATGAAAGTTCAAATGAAGAAAAAATTTTAGAAACTCCAAAAGTAGAAAAAGTGGAAAGTAAAACTGTTTCAAATTCTACAAATAATAATTTTAATTCAGAGATTTTTATTGCAAAATTAAAAGAAATTTGAGCAAAATGAGCTTTGACAATGAGTTTGAGATGAAGTAAAATTTCTCTTGTAAATGATACTTTAATAATAAACCCGAACACAAAAATTGCTAGAACAAATATAGAGCATTCTGAAAATTTAGGTGTAATGTATGATTGACTGAAAGCTATTTGATTTGATTATAAAATAATTATAGAATAATGTTTGCCTTTGTAGTGCCTTTTTGAAAATCTTTTGATGATATTTGATTTACTTATAAAATTCCAGAAAATTTAAAAGAAAAAATTAGAGAAGGGCAAATTGTAGAAATTCCTTTTTGAAAAGAAAAAGTGATTTGACTTTTGTATGAAACTTTTGAAAAAATTCCAGAAAAAATAGATGAATCAAAAATCAAAGAAATAATTTCAATTGTTTCAGAAAAAATTTTTTTAAATTATTATAGAATAGAGCTTTTGAAGTTTATTTCAAAAAATTATTTTACTCCGATTCACAACTCACTTTCTTTATTTTTTCCAAGAAATTTAATCGAAAAAATAAAAAAATGAAAACTTGAAATTAAAGCTTCAGAATATAATTATTTTTCAGATGAAAATAAAGTTTTGACAAAAGTCCAAGAAAAAATTTTTGAAGAAATAATAAGAAGTGAAGAAAATAAATTTTTACTTTTTTGAGTAACTGGAAGCTGAAAAACAGAGATTTACATCAAACTTATAGAAGAAAATCTAAAAAATTGAAAACAAAGTTTACTTTTGATTCCTGAAATAATTCTCACAAATCAGATTTCTGAAAGACTAAAAAAATATTTTTGAAATGATTTAATTATTTTAAATTCTACTGTTTCTGAAGCTAAAAAAACGAAATATTTTTTAGATATTTTTGAAAATAAAGCAAAAATAATTATTTGAACTAGAAGTGCACTTTTTTATCCTTTTGCTGATTTGTGACTCATAATAATCGATGAGGAACATGATAATTCTTATATTTCTGACCAAACTCCAAGATACAATTCTATTGAAATAGCAAATAAAATCACAGATTTGGTTTGAAATAAATTACTTTTAGCAAGTTGAACTCCAAGCATAAATTCTATGTATAAAGCAATTTCCTGAAATTATAAATTATTAAATTTACTTGAAAAATTTAAATAAAAAATAGAGAATTATAAAAATTCTCTATTTTTTTCATTTTGAAAATATTGTTTTTGTTTGATAAATCAAGCAAGTAAAACTCAAATCGAGTTTATAGATTTTTTTTCTGATTCTGAAAAAGGTTTATTTTCTTTTTCTCAAATTATAAAAAATCATATTATAGAATTTGCATTTTTTAGTTTAACAATCAAATTATTCTTTGTTAAATTTAAATTTTTTAATTTTTCTAAATCTATTTCAAAATTTTCTATTTCAAAAATTTCGTCACTCATTTTTCCGGGTTTTCTTGTATCGTAAATTATATTTGCATAATTTGTAACAACTTCATTAACTTCAGCATAAATAACATATTCTCACTGAATTATTTTCAAAAATTCATCAATCACAAAAAATAAATTTTTATTTGAAAATTCTTTTTCTTCTGAGATAATTTGACTTATTTTATAATTTGAAGTAAGTAAAAAATTTGCTTCTAAAAGTCTTTTATTTGATAAATCAATTATATTTGTTAAAAATGAAATTCAAATATCTGGGAATTCTATCAGAAAATTTTTAAATTCAGAACCTTTTATATAAAATAATTTTGTTTCAGAAATAGCTGAAATCAAAACCTCTTTTGGATTATTGTTATTTAGAGAACCTTCTCAAAAAATGCTGTTTTCTCTTAAAATAGCTAAAAGTTTTTTTTCTTTTTTATCAACTGAAAAATATTTTTCTATAGATAAATTTCAACTTTTTACAATATAGATATTTTCATCTAAATCTCACTCATCAAACAAAATTTCTCCAGGTTTTAGTATTTTTTCCTTAAAAAATTTATTTTTTTCTATTTCGTTTATATTAAACATTTTTTATTTTTTAAATTTAAAATTTATTTTACTCAATCATCATTTCCAAACTTTCTTTGTCTCTAGCAAAAGCAAGTAAAGTTTCTTTTGAAATGAAATTTTTTTGATACAAAGCAAGTAAATATTTATCCATCAAAATCATTCATTTTTCTTTTCAAACTTCGATAACACTATAAATTTGATGAGTTTTCCCTGTAATAATCAAGTTTTTTATAGCATCATCTGTTACTAAAATCTCTCTTGCTGCAACTCTTCATTTTCAATCGATTCTTGGAACAAGTCTTTGAGAAATTATTCAAATCAGGCTTTGACTCAATTGCATTCTAATTTGTGCTTGTTGTGCTGGTGGAAAAACATCTACGATTCTATCAACTGTTTGAACAGAATCATTTGTATGTAGAGTTGAAAAAACTATGTGTCAAGTTTCTGCTAGAGTTATAGCAGCTTTTATAGTTTCTGGGTCTCTCATCTCTCAAACCATAATTATGTCTGGGTCTTCTCTCAGAGCTGATTTTATAGCTCTTTCAAAACTATTTGTGTGAGCTCAAACTTCTCTTTGGTGAATCAAACTTTGTCAATCTTCAAAAGAGAATTCAATTGGATCTTCAATTGTTATAATATGTTTTTTATAATTTTTATTTATAAAATCAATCATCGAAGCAAGGTTGGTAGATTTTCAGCTTCAAGTTGGTCAAGTAACCAAAATCAATCATTTTTGTTTTTTACATAATTCTTTGATTTTTTCTCATAATCATAATTCTTCCATTGAGGGGATTTTTGAAGTTATAAGTCTAAAAGCTACAGAAAATCCAGAAGAGTCAAAATAACAATTTACTCTAAATCTATCTCAAGAAGAAATTTTATAAGAAATATCAATTTCTTTTTCTTTTAAAAAATATTGAAAATCTTCTTCTCAAACTATAATTTTTATGATTTCTCAAATTTTTTCTTTTGAAAATTCTCATAATTTGTTTAATTCTTCTAAATCTCAAACATGATTTCTAATTCTTGCTTTTCTTCAAGTTGTTAAATGTAAATCAGAAAATTTATTTTCAGAAACATAGGTTAAAATTTTTTCTAAAAAATCTTTTATTTCAGACATAATTTAAAAGTTTATTTTTAATAATATTATTAACTATTTTACTATAAAATTTCTTTTTTTGCAAAAATATAAATATAATTGACAAAAGCTTAAAATAAATATAATTTTAATAATTATAAAAATTTAAATTTTAAAAATGTATTGTGTATTTTTTTATTTTTCAATTTCAGATTTGGATAAAATTTTGTATTTCTTAGATGAATTAAACAAATGATTTGAAAAATATTTTTGAATAGAATATGATTGACTTGCTCGGAGTGATACAGAAAAATTTTTAGAAAATAGAGATTGAGATTGAGATTGAAATCGGTTTTATTGATTTTCAAAAATAAATGATTCTTGACCTCATAATATGATAAAATTTTGGGAAGATAGTTTTTATATTTCTACAGAAATTTCTTGGCTTGATGTTGAAGATTTGGAAGAAAGTAAAAAAATAGAAAAACTACAAAAAGAATTTGCTTTTGAAATGATACAAAAACTTCCAGTTTTGTGAGCTCTTAGTTGTTTTGAAGAATGTGAAGATCATATTTCAGAAATAGATTCAGAAAGAAATCTAGAATTTTCAGCTTTTGTTTATAAAAGAAAAAATGATGAAATAAAATTTTTTGAATGAAAAGTTGATGCTCTTTGAGTTAAAAAATAATTATTTTAAAAAAATTATGTACAATTTATTATTTTATTTTTCAGTTTCAGATTTAGAAAATATTTTAGAAATTAGTGATGAATTAAATAAATCTTATTCAAAAAAATTTTGAATAAGATATGATTGACTTGCTTGGACAAATACAGCCAAATTTTTAAAAAAACTATTTAATCCTATAGATGAATATTATTTTATTCAAACAATGAATAAAACTTGAGCATATATTTATGTAAAATATATGAAAGATTATTTTTTAGTATGACTTTCTCCTCGGGAAGATGAATTATTAGATCTTTCTAAAATTGAAAAACTTGAAAAGGAATTTGTTTTTGAAATGATGAAAAAGCTTCCAATTTGTGGAATTTATTCAAAATTTTGAGAGTTTAAAATATTAAATTTTTCAGAAATTTTTGAAGAAAAAAATCTTATTTCTGCAAATTTTTCTATAAAAAGGGAAGAAAATGAAATCATTTTTTATAAATGAAGAGAAAATATTAATTTTAAAAATAGAATAGAAATAATAAATTTTTAAAAAGCAAAACTTGACTTTTTATTATTAGAAGTTATAATGAAGTAAATTTTTTTCAAAATAAAAAGGAGTATTTAATGAAAAAAAATGTATACGTAAGAGTTTTTAAAGGTTCTTTTAAAAATAAGGAGGATTTGAAATCTACTTTAAAAAATATTGAATTATCTTTAAATGTTTTTTTGAGGGAAGGGATTTTTTATAAAAAAAATAGAATTTTTTTAAATCCTAAAAAATGCTTGAAAGTAAAAATTACTAAAAATACTATTTCTGTAACTTTGAGATATTATTTGAAACCTGTTGAAAACCCATTCTTACTTGTTAATCCAAGAATAAGAATATTTTTTTTAGGTAATGAAATTCCGACTGAAGCAAAAGTTTTATTTTTAGATAAAACCTATGGAAAAAAAGAAAAAGCTTTTACTTATTATTTTAAAAAAATGCAATGGCTATTTTTTAGAAAATCTTCATTGACTGTTTATTTTAGAAGTAATTCTTAAAAATATTAAAAAGTTAGCAAAAGCTAGCTTTTTTATTTCAAAAAAAATAATCTTGACTTTTTCAATAAAATTTTTATAATTTAAAAACTTTTTCAAACAAACAAGGAGAAAAATATGTCTACTGAAAGTATAAAATTTGTTACTAAAATCAATACAAATTCTGAACTTAATGAATTTTGTGATTCTGTTAATTCTTTTATTAGAAAAAATATAGAAGAAGGTAATCATATTTTGGAAATTTTTCCAAATATTATTGAGAAAGAAGATGATCAGTTTTTAGGATTAGAAGTTGTTATGACTCGTTTAAAAGATAAAGATAAATATATGCATTCTTTATCTTATTATAAACAACCTGAAATTAGAATACTTTTAAAAGAGGAAACTAAACCTTGTAGCATAAAACTAGAAAAATTTTATCATAGAGTTATTTTAAGATTTTCATGTTTTGAAAAAATTTTGTCAAAAATTTTTAAAAAAGATTTTTTAAAAATTTATATTTTTGAATCATCTTTTGTTACTGATAAGTCTATAAAACCAAAATTTATTAATGGCTTATCATAACTTAAAAAAAGACCCAAGTAAGGGTCTTTTAATTTTTTATCAAACTTACAACAGTTTCGATATGATGGGTATGAGGAAACATATCCATAGCTTTTATTTTTTCTATTTTATAAGTAGAATTTTCTAAAATAAATTCTAAATCACGAGCCAAAGTTGCAGGATTACAACTTACATAAATCATTTGTTCAGCTTCAAATTTCAAAATATCTTCCAAAGCTTTTGGATGCATTCCAGCTCTTGGAGGATCTATTACAAGCAGATCAGCTTTTTCTCACTTTTCTAAATATTTTCACAAAAAATCTTCAACTTTTGCATTTACAAAACTTATATTATTTAGAGAATTTAGTCTTGCGTTTTTTTCTCAGTCTTGGCTTGCTGATGTAACAAGTTCAACAGAAACTACATTTTTAGCTCCAGAATTTGCAAAAATCATTCAAATTGTTCAAGTTCAACCATATAAATCTAAAATATTTCATTTTTTATTTTTTGCAAAATCTAAAACAATAGAATAAAGTTTTTCAGCTCAAGCAGAATTTGTTTGAAAAAATGAAGTTGGGCTTATTTCAAAATTTAATCATAAAATTTTTTCTTTTATAGTTTTTTCTCCAAAAATAAGTTCTAAATCTCAAATTGCAACATCAGCTTTATTTGGGTTGTGAGAGAAATAAATAGATTTTATTTCTGGATTTTTTTCAGCCATTTTTAGGAAAAAATCTTTCAAAATTTGTAATTTTTCTTGAAAATTTAGTTTTTTATTTTTATCAAAATATTCAGGATTGAAAGAAAGTAAAATCATCATTTCATTTGTAAAAAATGTTTTTCTAATCAAAATATGTCTAAAAAATCATTCTTGCTTTTTTTGATCATAAACTGGAAGTCCAAGAGTTTTACAAAATTTTTTTATTTCTCTATATATTTCATTTTGTTTTTCATCTATAAGTGGGGTTCCTTCATAATCGATAACTTTTGAAAATTGACCCTGTTTATGAAAACCAACATTGAAGTGTTCTTCTATATTTTCAGCATTTGATAAATATTTTCAAAAAGAAAATTCTACTTTATTTCTATAAGAATCCTCGATTGGAGAGGCTTCAATTTCTAAAAAATTTTGAGTTCAAAACTTTTTTTCTATTACATTAAAAGCTTCTTTTACTTGTTCTTGCTTTATTTTTAATTGTTCTTCATAAGGAATATTTATCCATTTCCATCCTCAAGATTCTCAATAAATATTTTTTGGATGAATTTTTTCAATTGGAGATTTTTGTATGATTTCTACAATTTGAGTTTCAATAAATCTTTTTTTCTTTTTTAAAACTCTCAAATTTACAATACTTCAAGGAACAACTCAACCAGTTACAAAAATAGTTTTTCAATTATGTTCAGGGTTTTCATGCTCAAGTTTTGCAAATCATTGTCCTCAAAACACAAGTTTTTCAATTTTTATATTTTCTAAAATATCTCATTTATTTAATCAAGGATAATTCATTTTTTATAAATATTATTTTTAAAATTTTTAAAATTATAAAAGTTTTTTGAAAAAAATCAAGAAATAAAGCTTCACAAAAAAATCACTTAAAAATTTTGTAAAAACTAAAAAAATAAATAAAATATAAAGGTTTTAAAATTTAAAAATTATAATAAAAATGCTAAAAAAAATATTTATTTTTATATTGCTTAATACTCTATTTTATTCTACTTCATCAGCAAATAATTTCATAGAAAATATTTTTAACTGAAAAAAAATAAGAGTTTTAGAATATGAAATATGACAAAATGATTATATTTTAAAAGTTTGAGCTAATGAAAATTTCAATGCAACAAGTTTAAGAGAACTTATGGAAAAAAATAATTGAGTATCAGCTATAAATTGAGTATTTTTCTGTCCAGCAGATTATAAGGAATGCTGAAAACAAGATTTTACAAGAAATGAAAGATATTTGGAAGGAACAAAATTTGGTTCAGAATACTCAACTTGAGATAGGGTTGTTTTTGCTTGGGATAAGGAAACGAAGCCATTTTTATTTCAAACTGATAAAATAAATAAAGAAAAAGAAAATGATATTTTTTATTGATTATCAAATTATCCGCTTATTTTGCAAGCTTGAGAAAATAAAGTCCCAGAATATCAAGAAAAATGACTTTTAGTTGCAAATATGAAAACAAAATGAACTAGAAATTTTATTTGTTCAACAGAAGATAAAACAAAAATTTATACTTGACTTGTTTATGATATCAGTCTTTTGGATTTGTGAGAATATTTAAGAAGTTTTTGATGTTATGATGCTTTAAATTTGGATGCCTGAGCTACAACAGCAATGATTTATAATGGAAGATATCTAGCTTGACCTGGAAGAAAATTGCTTGATGCAGTTATTTTTGAAAGAAAATGACTTGATATAAAAAAATTAAATGAATTAACTGAAAATGTAAAGGTTTCTTTAAAAGAAAAACTACAAGATTTTTCTACAGAAAATAAAATAATTTTTTTAGAAAAATTTTTAAAAGCTTTTCAAAACTTTAGAACAAAAACTTATGATTATAATAGCATAGATTTATTTGATGCTGAAGGTAAAAAAACTGGGTATAAAGTTTTTTGAAATAATTTAAAAATTGTCTCAGATATGTATTTAGTAAATAAAATCACAATTATTTTAAATGACTTTTTGAAAGAAGCAAAAGCAGAGAAAAAAACTGAAGAGCAAAATGAAAAATTATTATTTTAATAAAAATAAAAAAGATAGAATTTATTCTATCTTTTTTTAAACAACTAATTTATCATCAAGATTGTAAACTTTTTCTTTATAAACAGAAAGTTTTTTATTTTTATTCATTTCATAAAAAATTGGAGAAGACAAGAAAATTGAACTTAGAGTACCAATAATTGTTCAAACCAACATTACAAAAATAAATCATTGTAAGCTTTCTGGTCAAAAGAAAAATATTGTAATAAGAACAAAAACTAAAGTTAAACTTGTATAAATACTTCTTTTAAAAGTTTCATAAACTGAAAGATTTACTATTTCATAAAGATCTTTTCCATTTTTTCAAGTTTTTCAACCAAAAAGTTTTAAATTTTCTCTTGTTCTATCAAAAATTACAATTGTATCATTTATTGAATATCAAAGTATAGTCAAAAGCGCAGTTACAAAATATATATCAACTTGGAATCAACCATAAAAAGTTCATATAAAAATATAAATTCAAGCTGCAACTAAAACATCATGAAACAATGTAAGAAGTGTAGCAAATCAAAAGCTAAAACCTGAGATTCCAGAAACTGAGCCTGAAAATGCATAATAAACATATAAAAACATTCAAATTATTGCTAATCAAAGTGTTAAATAAGCTGTATTTCTTATATAATCACCAAAAGTTTTTCAAATATTTGAATAATTTACTTCTTTTGCTGTTTTATCATTTGATTTAACTATTTCAAGAGCTTTTGTTCTATAAGTAGCTTTTAGCTTATCTAAGTCTTTTTCATTTCAAATATCATTAAATCCAGTTACAACTGAAATATGTTTTTCTCAAGTTACAGTATAAACATTTATATTGTTTATAACATTTTTTCACTTATAGATTAAATTTTTCTTTTCTTCTTCAAAATCCTGTCTAATTTTTTCTATAGAAACTTGATTTGTATAAGAGTAATCAAGATTTATTCATCAAGTCATATCTATTCACAAATTTAATTTTCAGAAAAATAAAAAGTAAAGTGAAAATAAAACTAAAAATACAGAAGTTAAAATATAATATTTTCTATATTTTAAAAAATTGAATTCTAAAAATTTCATAAAATATTTTTTAAAAAGATATTGGGTATATTTTATTTAAAAGCTAAAAAAATACAAATTTTTTTATAAATTTTCTTTTATTTTAGATATTGTAAAAAATTTTGACATTTTTAAACTTTTAATTTAATAAAATTTAAATATAATAAACAAGTTTTAAATAGATGAAAATTGATTTTATGCAAAAATTTAGAGAAAAAATGAAAAAAATTGTTAATATTATCTTCAAAATTTTAAATATTTTATTTGTTATTTTAACAATAGTTTTGTTATTCATTTCAATATTTAAAAAAGAATGGTTTGAAATGTTTATAGAATGGTTAAAAATAGTAATTCAATGACTTTGATTTTGGAATTATTTGATAGTTTTTTTTAGTAGTTTTATCGAAGCTTTCCCTGTTTTAGGAGTAGTTGTTCCTGGACAAAATATTTTGATGATTGTTTGAGGTTTTTTTGGAAATCTTTCAAAATATAATTTGATAAATGTAGGAATTTTGGCTTCAGTTTGAGCAATCTTTTGAAATTATATTTGATATTTACTTTGAAAAATTTATTGAGATAGTTTTTTTGAAAAATATTGAAATCGGTTCTGAATTGGCTTAACAGAAGTAAAATATTTAAAAAAATGAATAGATAAATGGTGAGCTTGGGGGATAATTTTTTGAAAATTTCATCCATTAACTAGGGCTTTTTTACCATTTATAGCTTGAAGTATGGGAATGAAAAGCAAAAGTTTTATGATTTACAACATAATTGGTTCAATAATTTGGTCAATTACAATGGTTGTTTTAGGAATGATTTTTGTAGAATATTATAAAATAATTTTAGAATATATTTGATATATTTTTCTTGTGATTTTTATTTGTTTTTGAATTTATGTTTATAAATATAAAAAGGAAGAATTTATGAAATATATACAAGAAAAAAATGAAGAATTAGAAAAATTAACAACAAAAAAATAATATGGAAAATAAACTAAATCATGTTTGAATAATAATGGATGGAAACAGAAGATGGGCTCAAGAAAAATTTTTACCAAAAGCTGTTTGACATCAAAAATGAGCTGAAAATATTAAAAAAATTGCAAAACTTGCAATAAAATATGATATAAAATATTTAACTCTTTGGGCTTTATCACTTGATAATTTAAAAAAAAGAGAAGAATCTGAGGTGAAAAAAATTATTTCACTACTTGATAAAATAGAAGATTTTTTCTGAGAAATGCTTGAGAACGATTTAAAATTTGAAGTTATTTGAAATATAGAACAGCTTCCAGAAAATACTGTTTCTAAACTAAAAAATGTTGTAGAAAAAACAAAAGATAATGTTTGACTTATTTTAAATATTGCTCTTATTTATTGAGGTCAAGATGAAATAATTAGAGCAACAAAAAAAATTTTGAAAGCTTGAATTGATCCAGAAACTTTAACAACAGAAGAATTTAAAAAGTATTTAGATACTGCAAATTTACCAAATCCAGATTTGATAATAAGAACTGGCTGAGATTTGAGACATTCTGGTTTTTTACTTTTTGATAGCGAATATAGTGAGTATTATTTCACAGAAAAAAAATGGCCTGATTTTGATGAAGAAGAATTGAAAAAAGCTATAGTAAGTTACAATTCTGCAAAAAGAAACTTTTGAAAATAGAAATTTTTTTAATAAATTTCTATTTTTATTTTTATAAAATTTTTTTTTGATTTTTTTGTTTAAATAAATATAATTCAAACAAATTTATAAATTAAAGAAATATTATGAGTAATGATTTTCCAAAAAAATATGATCCAAAATCTTTTGAAAGTGATATTTATAGTACTTGGGAAAATTCTTGAGCTTTTAAACCTAGAGAGGAAAGTTTAACTTGAGAACAATTTTTTATTCCTATGCCTCCTCCAAATGTAACTGCAAAATTACATATTTGACATTCTATAATGTTAACTTTAGAAGACATTATGGTTAGGTATCACAGAATGAAATGAGATTCAACTTTGCTTTTACCTGGAACTGACCATGCTTGAATAGCAACTCAAGTAAAAGTTGAGGAAAGACTTGCTTCAAAAGGAATTACAAAAAAAGATATTTCAAGAGAAGATTTTTTAAAACATTGCTGGGAATGGAATAAAGAGTTTGGATGACAAATCCAAAATCAATTTAGAAAAATGTGAACTAGCTGTGATTGGTCAAAGGAAAAATTTACTCTTGATACTGATATGAATGAAAAAGTAAATAAATCATTTGTAGAATTATATGAAAAATGACTTATTTATAGAGGAAAATATATGGTAAACTATGATCCTGTTTTGGATACAGTTATTTCTGATCAAGAAGTTGTTTCAAAAGAAGAAAAAACAAAACTTTATCATATTACTTATTTTGTTTCAGGAACTGATAATGAAGTAGTTGTAGCTACAACTAGACCAGAAACTCTTTTATGAGATGTTGCTGTTGCTGTTCATCCAAAAGACAAAAGGTATAAAAAGCTTTTGAAAATGAAAAAAAAGTTGATTTTACCGATTGTAAATAAAGAAATTCCTCTTATTTGAGATGAAATGGTAGATATGGAATTTGGAACTTGAGCAGTAAAAATAACTCCAGCTCACGATCCAAACGATTTTGAAGTTGCAAAAAGACATGATTTACCTTTAAATAAAGTTGTTTTAGGAAAAGACTGAAAAATGACAGCAATTGCTGGAATTTTTGAAGGTCAAGACTATAAAACAGCTAGAGCGAATATAGTAGAACTTTTGAAAGCAAAAGGGAACCTAGTAAAAATAGAAGATCATACTTCTATGGTTTGATACTGAGAAAGAACTTGAGCAAAAATCGAAACAATTGTATCAAAACAATGGTTTATAAAAATTGATCCAATTATCAAAAAAGTAATAAAATGATATAAAGCAAAAGATTTTGAAATAATTCCAAATAGATTTAACAAAACTTTTGAAGATTGGATTTATAATTTGAGAGATTGGTGTATTTCTAGACAACTTTATTGGTGACATAGAATTCCAGTTTGGTACTGACCTGATGAAGAAATTTTTTGTGCTGTTTCTGAAGAAGAAGCTCTAAAAAAAGCAGAAAAACACTACTGAAAAAAAGTAGAATTAAAACAAGATGAAGATGTTTTAGATACTTGGTATTCTTCAGCTTTATGGCCTTTTTCAACTCTTGGTTATGAAATCTGAAAAGATAAACAAAATGATTTAGTAGAAAAATTTTACCCAGCTTCAGTTTTGGAAACTGGTTATGATATAATGTTTTTTTGGGTGATTAGAATGCTTTTATTTTGATATGAATTTACAGGAAAAACTCCTTTCAAAAAAATCTATTTCCACTGACTTGTAAGAGACAAAATCGGTAGAAAAATGAGTAAATCTCTTTGAAACTGAGTTGACCCTATAGATATGATAGAAAAATATGGGACTGATGCTCTTAGATTGACTCTTTGTGTATGAAATACTCCAGGAAATGACTTGAAATTTGATGAAGAAAATGTAGAAAATAATATGTTTTTCATAAACAAATTATGGAATGCATCAAGATTTGTTTCTGTAAATTTAGGAAAAGTTGAAACTGATATAAAAAATATTGAAAAAGAAATTTCAAAAAATTATGATGATTTAATGCTTCATGAGAAATGGATTTTATCAAGAATAAAATATCTTTCTGATTTAGTTACAAAATCAATGGAAACATTTAATTTTTCTGAAGCTGGACAAGAACTTCAAGCTTTTACAAAAAATGAATTTTGTGATTATTATATCGAAGAATTTAAGCTTACAAAAGAAGTTTCAAAACATTGAGACAAAGTTATAACTTATGTTTTAAATAATTTATTAAAATTACTTCACCCTTACATTCCTTTTGTTACTGAAGAAATTTATCAAAAAATCTGATTTAAAGATAGCTTAATAACTGCAGAATGGTCAAATATTTGAGATTTTAGAGATGAAAATGTAGAAAAACAAAAAGATTTACTTATAGAAACAATAAAAGAAATAAGAAGACTTAGAGCAGATAACAGTATAATGCCAAATAAAACTATTTGATTAAAAATTTATTCTACTGCAAAAAATATAGAAATTTTTAAATCAAACTTAGATTTAATTGCTTGAATAGTAAAAGCTGATTCTTATGAAGTTGTAGATAAAAAACCAACTGATGCAAATCTAGCTTACTGAGTAATAAAATCTGGAGTTGAAGTTTATATCGATACTTCAAATGCTCTTGACATAGAAAAAGAAACTGAAAGATTAAAAGCTCAAATCGAAGATACAATGCAATATATTTCAATTTTGGATAAAAAATTATTAAATGAATCTTTTATAAATAAAGCTCCAGAAAAACTCGTAAGAGAGGAAATGGATAAAAAAGAACAAGCAAGAGATAAACTAAAAAAACTTCAAGAAAAACTTGAAAACTTAAAAAAATAAGAGATGAAAATCTCTTATTTTTTTGTAATTTTTTGCAAAACAAAAATATTTATGTTAAAATATAAAAGTAATGAATTTAATAATAAAAATAAAAAAATGAAAGATTTTTTAGAAAAATATAAAAAACAAAAAATTATTTGAAATTTTTTAACTATTCTGTGAGCTTTTGTTTTAGCTTTTTCAGTGAATTTTTTATTTTTAGATTGAAATAATTTTAGTAAAAATTTAACAACTTCAGTTTTGGATTCAAGTAAAATAGAACAAAAAGCAGATTTTTATTTAGAAAAAACCTCTAATAAATTAGTAATAAAAAATTCTAAAAAAATGGAAAATGTAAAAAGTTTGGCTTTTTCTATATCTTATGATATTTCAAATTTAGAAATAAATAAACTAAATTCAAATTTTTGAAAAGTTGAGAATCTATGAGAAAAAAATTCTGGAATAGAAACTTTTATTTTAAATCTAGATAATAAAACTTTTGAAAAAAATGAAATTTTAGTAGAAATAAATTTTTCAAAAAAAGATGAAAAATTATCATCAATAATAAATTTATTTAATTCAAATTTTACTGATAACAAAAATGAAATTTATGAATTAACAACTTCAGGAATAAGTTTTTAGCTTATTCTTTTTTTGATTTTTTAAGATTTTAAATATAATTATAAAAATTTTATTTTTCAAAAAATTTTATGAAAATATTTGATACACATTGTCATCCTTATTTAAATTCTTCAAAAACTTGAGTTATAGAAAATTTTTTTCAAAACTGATGAACAAAAATGACTATAATTTGAACTGATTTAGAAACTAGTAAGAAATCTATAGATTTAGCTAAAAATAATGAAAATATTTATGCAACAATTTGATTTCACCCTTGTGATGTAGAAAATCTTGATTTAGAAAAAAGTATTTTTGAACTTGAAAAAATTTATTTAGAAAACAATGAAAAAATTGTCGCTATTTGAGAGATTTGACTTGATTATTATCGGATAGATAGAGACTCTGAAAAATTTGATTTAGAAGAAAAGCAAAATTATATTTCAAAAAGAAAAAAAGAACAAAAATTATTTTTTGAAAAACAAATTGATTTAGCAAAAAAACTTGATTTACCAATTGTTATCCATAATAGAGAAAGCAAAGATGATATTTTTGAAATTTTAAAACAAAAAAATTTTAAAAATTTTGTTTTTCATTGTTATAGTGAAGATTTAGATTTTGCAAAAAAATTACTTGATTTTTCTCCTGAATGTAAGATAAGTTTTTCTTGAATTGTTACTTTTAAAAATGCTTTAGAAATCAAGGAAACTGCAAAAAATATTCCTTTGAAAAATATTTTAGCTGAAACAGATTCTCCTTATCTGACCCCAACTCCATTTAGATGAAAAGAGGAAAATGAGCCCTTTTTTACAAAATTTGTTATTGAAGAATTGGCTAAAATTAGGGAAGAAAATCTAGAAAATTTTTCTTTAGAAATTTATAAAAATAGTTTAGATTTTTTTAAAATAAAATAAAAAGAAGTTTTTAAAACTTCTTTTTTAGTCTCTCAAATCAATAGTTCAATCCTCTGATTCAGCTTTTTTGATAACTTCATTTTTTATATCTTCATTTTCAAATTTTGGAATTTCATAAGAACTTTTACTATAAACATGATCTCAAACAGCTCAAGAAATAGCATCAAGTAGTTGATTAAATCTTTCATCTGTTATATTTGTTTTTTCTTCTTTTTTCTCTTCTTTTGTATTTAATGAATCAATTAAGTCTATTGCATTATATGGATTTATAGCATCTTCTAAAATAAATTCTTCTTCTCAAAATTTATGAATTATAAGTCATCATTTTTTCAAAATTTTATCTACAATTCCATTTTCATCAACTCACATTCCTTCAATATTTGAATAACTTATGCTATCAGTTTTTGTTTTTAAAAAAGACCAATCTAAAGCTACAATTGAAGTATTTGTCAAAATCCATACATCAGTGTACCAATTAAAAATATCATAAATTACTTTTAAAAAAGTAAAAATTAAATATATTTCCAAATAAAAAAATGGAATTTGTTTTTGTAAAGTTGGTGAGAAATAATATAAAAAAATTGGTAATACAATAAATAAAGAAAAAACAACTATTAAATTACCTAAAATAACAATTGGATGAATATGAATTATATGAATCATTTCTTGACCTTCTGGAATATATTTTTTGAAAAAATTTTTATCAAAAGAGTTCATTTTAAAATATTTAAAAATTATTTTAAAGTTAGCTTAACAGGACAATGATCACTTCATTCAACTGAAGTCATATATTCTATATCTTGGACTTTTTCTATAAAATCTTTATTTACTACAAAATAATCAATTCTCCATCAAACATTTCTTGGTCTTGCTCAAGCTCTATAACTCCACCAAGAATAAGTTTCAGTTTTTTCTGGATAAAAATATCTAAAAGTATCAATATATCAATTTGCTAATAATTCTGAAACTTTTGCTCTTTCTATAGGTAAAAATCAAATAGAATTTTCATTTTCTTTTGGTCTTGCAATATCAATTTCAGTATGACAAATATTAAAATCTCAAGTAACTATAACTTTTTTTCAAGATTTTACTAAAAAGTTCATATATTCTATAAGTTTATCATAAAATTCTAGTTTGTAAGTAACCATTTCAGTTCCATCTGCTCTAGTTCAACCATTTGGGAAATATCAATTTAATAGAACAACTTCATCAGAATCTTTTTGAAAAATTATTTCTGTAACTCTTCAGTCATCGTGAAAATGATAATTTTCATCAAATTGATTTTTTGTAGAAATTATATTTAAATCATTTTTATAAAAAATTGCAGTTCCAGCATATCAAGCTCTAGTTCCTGAGTGCCAAATATATTTATAGCCTTCAATTTCTCAAAGCTCTTTTAAAAATTGTTCTTCAAAAGCTTTTGTTTCTTGAATACATAAAATATCAGGTTTTTCAGAATAAACAAAATCTTTAAATCATTTTTTTGCTACTGCTCTTATTCAGTTTACATTCCAAGTAATTATTTTCATTTTTTAGTTTTATAAAATATATTTAAAACAAAGTAAGAAAATTTTTCTTACTTTATTATTTTATCGATTAATCAATATTCTAAAGCTTCTTCAGCTGACATAAAATTGTCTCTATCACAATCTTTTTCTACTTTTTTGATATCTTGACCAGAGTGTTTTGCTATAATTTTATACAAAGTTTCTCCAGTTTTTATAATATGTTCTGCAGCAAGTCTTATATCTGTAGCTTGTCATTCTGCTCATCCAAGTGGTTGATGGATCATTATTTCAGAGTGAGGAAGAGCAAATCTTTTTCATTTTTCTCCTCAAACTAAAATAACAGCTCACATACTCGCAGAAAGTCAAACTGAAACAGTATGAACTGGACAACTTATGTATTGCATAGTGTCATAAATAGCAAGTCAAGCAGTTACATGACCACCTGGAGAATTTATATACATTGTGATTGGAGCTTTTGGATCTTGTTTTTCTAAAAATAGAAGTTGAGCTATAACTGTGTTTGCTACAGCACTATCAATAGCATCTCAAAGGAAAATAACTCTATCTTCCAAAAGTCTACTATAAATATCGTAAGCTCTTTCTCATCCAGGAACTTTGTCGATAACTGTAGGGATTAAATAATTTTTTACCATAAATTATTTTTATAAAAATAAATTTTTTTTATTATAATTAAAAACTTATTTTTTACAAAGTTTTTTTGATAAAATTTGACAACGAAAGATAAAAGAATATAATTTGAGTCAAGAAAAATTGTTGTAAATAAAAAATTATTATATTTGAAGTTTATTGAAAAGATTTATTTCATAACCACTAAATATAAAAAAGATATAAACAAAAAATATTTTAGTTTTTGTTTATATCTTTTTCTTTAATTTTAAATTATAATTTTTTAAATTATGAGAAAAATTACTTTTTTATCGTGTTTTACTATATTAGCATATCTTATTTTTTCAGTAAATTATTCATATTCTTTTTTCTGACCAAAAGATTTTGAAAAACTGGAAAAACAATATTATTCTATAAAAACTTCTAGAACTCCATTAACAGAAGAAGAAAAAGAAATAATACAAAGATATGAAATTGATAAAAAAATGAGGGAGGATAATAAAAAAGCCTATGAAGAAAATATAAAAAAATATTGACCTGATTGGGTCAGACTTATGCCTTACTCTGTATCATATGAAGAAAATATAAAAAAATATTGACCTGATTGGGAGAAATGAACTATAAGTTGAGAAGAAGTATTAAAAAGAACTATAGAATCAGAACCAAAATTAAAAAAAATAGTGGATGAAAATCCAAATATGACTTTTTATGAAGCTTTTGAGAAATTTAAAAAAGAAAATCCAGAATTAATAGAAGAGAGAAGTAAAGCAAATAGAAATGTAGAATGTAATAAAGAAAGTTGGTTAAACTTGAATATTAAAAATTTTAAAAAAAATTTAAAATTTCTTTTAAAATTTTTTTTGAATTTTAGAATATAAAATTAAATAATGAAAAGCTCAATAAAAATATTTTTTCTTATGTTAATTGAAATATGAAAACTTTTTCTTAAAATAATTCTTTTTATTGTTCTAGTTTTTATTTTAAATATAGTAATTTTACTAATCATAAATTATAAAAATATTGATTTTGATGAGATTTTTGACCAATGTTATTTTAAAAAATCTTTTGTAGAAAAAACTTTTTCTGGAGAATTTTTATTCACTTCTTCTGGTAGAGATTCTACAAGAATTTGTAGTTTTTCACTTTATGAAACTTCAAAAAATCTAAAAAATTTCAAAAAAATAGATAAAAAATATTTTGAAAATGAAAAAATAAAATCAATTTTTAATATTTTATATCATTACACAAAAGATCTAAAAGAAGATGAATCAAAATTATCTAAAAATATAATAAAAGAAATAAAAAATTGGGAAAAAGAAGAAAATATTTTTTATAAATTTTTTCATATAAAAGAAAATTTACCAGATTATATAGTTTGTTTTTATAATAAAAATAAAAATTTTGGTTATTGTTTAATTCAACATATTTAAAAAATAGAAAAGAAAAGTAAAAAAACTTTTCTTTTTTCTTTACAAAAGCCGAAATATTTTTATAATTATAAAAATATTTTTATAAAAAATGAAAAAATGAAACAAATAGTAACTAGATTTGCACCAAGTCCAACTTGATATTTGCATATTTGAAGCCTAAGAACAGTTTTATTTAATTACCTTTTTACAAAAAGAAATAATTGAAAATTTTTGCTTAGAATAGAAGATACTGATAGAACTAGATATGTAGAAGGTTCTGTAGAAAATATGATAAATATTTTAAATCAAGTTTGACTTGTACCAGATGAAGGGCCAAACAATCCTGGAGAAGTTTGACCTTATTATCAATCAGAAAGACTTCATATTTATAACAAATATATAAAAGAACTTATAGATATGGATATGGCTTATCCTTGTTTTTGTACTGCTGAAAGATTAGATGAACTTAGAAAAGAGCAAACAGAACTTTGACTTCCTACAAAATATGATAAAAAATGTAGATATCTTACAAAAGAAGAAGTAAAAGCAAAAATCGATGCTGGAGAACCTCATACAGTTAGACTAAAAGTTCCGGAAAATCAAATAATTGAATTTTATGATGAAGTAAGATGAAAAATTTCTATAAATAGTAAAGAAGTAGATGAACAAGTTTTGCTAAAAACAGATGGTTTCCCAACTTACCATTTTGCTGTAGTTATAGATGATCATTTGATGTGAGTTACTGATATAATCAGATGAGATGAGTGGATACCTTCAACTCCAAAACATATTTTGCTTTACAAAGCTTTTGGTTGGGAAGTTCCAAATCATTCTCATGTTCCACCTTTGGTTTGAGCTGATAGAAAAAAATTAAGTAAAAGAACTGGTGATGTAGCTGTAGAAAAATATTTAGAAAAATGATATCTAACAGAAAGTTTGATGAACTTCTTAGCTTTACTTGGATGGAATCCAAAAACAACTCAAGAATTTTTTACTTTGGAAGAATTAGCTGAAAGATTTGAATTAAAAAATGTTCAAAAAGCTGGAGCATTCTTTGATATTGAAAGACTTGATTTTTTCAACGAACATTATTTAAAAACTCTTGATTCTGAAGTTGTTTACGCTAGATTTAAAGAATATTTAGGAAGATATGACAAAGAATTTTTAGAAAAAATTTCAAAATTTTCTGAAGAATATAATAAAAAAATATTTAATGAATTGAAAACAAGAATAAAATATTTTGCTGAATACAAAAATTATGTTTCATTTTTCTATGAAGAACCAAAAATTTTAGATGAAGAAATTTTTGTAAATAAAAAAATGAAAATCGAAAATTTGGAAACTGTAAAAAAATGATTGGATTTAGCTTTAAAAATCTTGGAAAATAAAAAAGAAGATTTTGAAAATATAGATGAAATAAAAGATATTTTTGTAGAAAAAATAAAAGAAGCTGAAATGAAAAATGGACAAGTTTTATGGCCAGTTAGATGTGCTTTATCTGGGGAAGAATTTAGCCCTGGAGCTTTAGAACTTATTTATATTTTATGAGTTTCTGAAAGTAAAAATAGAATAGAAAAAGTTTTAAATAATTTTAACAAATAAAAAAATATGAATTTTGAATGATTAACTTGACTTGTTGACTCGATATTAAATTGATTTAGTTGTTCACATTGTTCTGCAAAACCTGAGAAAAAAGATATTTATATAAAAAAAATAGAAAATAGTTCTGTTGTGATTGATATACTTTGTCCAGTTTGTAAAGAACATAATTATGTAAAATCTGAAGTTTATGCTCTTGATTTAACAAAACATTTAAATAAAGAACAAATTTCTGCTTTGAAAGAAAATTTTGAAAAACAAAAAAATATTTCTGATGAAGAAATCGTGAAACTTGACAAATATTTGAAAAAATGAAATATTTCTGCAAGTGATTTATTTGAATAATAAAATATAAAATATGAAATTTATAAAAAATATTTTTCTTTTATTTTTGATACTTTTAGTTTTATATATAGTTTGATTTTTTTTAAGCCCTTCTGTAAAAACTTTTTGAGATGAGATTTGATTAAAAACTTTTAATGAATTTTTAGGTAATTTTTGAAAAAGAGTAAATCAGTTAAATGAAATAGATGCAAAAAAAACTATAAATAATATAAATTCTGGTATTAATGAATCTATAAATATTGTTGATGATTATGCAAAAGGTTTAAAAGAAACTATTGATAAAACTAGAAAAACAGCTGATGAAATAAATAAAAATTATCAAGAAGTAAAAAATCAAATTGATGAAACAACAAAAAATATTCAAGATATTTGAAATAAAATAAAAGAAACAAAAGAGTCAATCGACAAAACTACAAAAATTTTTAATTAAAAAACACGAATTAAACTTTCGTGTTTTTCTTGCTAAATAATAAATAAAAAAAATGAGAAAATATTTTATAATGACTTTTGGTTGTTCTATGAACCAGGCTGATAGTGAAAAAGTAAATATGATTTTACTTCAGTCTGGATTTATGAAAACAAATGAAATAAAAGATGCTGATTTAGTTATTTTTAATACTTGTTCTGTAAGACAAAAATGAGAAGATAAAGTTTTTTGAATGATTGAAGAAATAAAAAAAATCAATCAAGAAAACAAAAAAAAGGGAATTGCTCATGAAATAAAAATCTGAATTACAGGATGTATGGTTAGAAGGACTGGGCTTTGAGAAAAATATTTAGATAATTATAAAAGAGATAGAAATAAAAGTAAAAATATAAATTTACTAAAAAGTTCAGATGAAATTTTTAATAATGATGATAAACTTTTCCCAAGAGCAAAAGGTTTTTTGGATTTTACTTTGAGAATCGAAGATATTAGATTTTTACCAATAATGTTGACTCATATTTATTGAGAAAGTATTTGAAATGATTCAAAATTTGATGATTATCTAAAATCAAAACAACTTAGAGAAAACCCTTTTTCTGCTACGATTATAATCCAAACTTGATGTGATAATTATTGTACTTTTTGTATTGTACCATATACTAGATGATGAGAAAAAAGTAGACCAATCGAGGAAATAGTTGCAGAAGCAAAAGAAGCAGTAAAAGCTTGAGCAAAAGAAATAACTCTAGTTTGACAAAACGTAAACTCTTACTGAAAACAATTTGTAGATAAAAAACATTGGAATGAAGAAAAAAGTAAATGGAATGATTGACTTGGGAAATCTCCTTTGAGACAACTTCTTGAAGAACTTGATAAGATAGAATGACTTGATAGGGTTCGTTTTACCTCAAGCAATCCTCATGATATGACTCAAGATATTTTAGATGCACATTTTGAACTTAGAACAACTTGTAATTATTTACATTTTGCTTTACAATCTGGAAATAATCAAATGTTAAGAAGAATGAACAGAAGACATAAATATGAAGATTTCAAAAGAATAGTTGAATATTTAAGATCAAAAGATCCAAATTTTTCTATTTCAACTGATATAATTGTAGGTTTTTCTTGAGAAACTGAAGAAATGTTTTTAGATACAGTAAAAGCTTTTGATGAACTTCAATTTGACTTTGCATACAATGCTCGTTATAGTGTGAGAAGTTGAACTATTGCTTCAAAAATGTTCCCAGATGATATAACTGATGCACAAAAAGCTGAAAGATGGCATATTTTAAACGATAAACTTCTAGAAAATATTTTAAAAAGAAATGAAAAAATGCTTGGAACTATAGAAGAAGTTTTAGTTTCAGGGCAAAAAGATGAATATTTTTTCTGAAGAACTAGAAATTTTAAAGAGATATATTTTGAAGTTTCAGAAGATAAAAATGTAAAAATTTGAGATTTAGTAAAAGTTAGACTTGATGAACTTGATAGATATGTAATAAAATGAACTTTGATTTAAAAAACTACCACTTGTGGTAGTTTTTTATTTGACAATTTTTAGAAATATTTTATAAAAATAAAAATGTTAAAAACTAAAAAATAATCCTTAAAAATAGAATAAAAAAGTTTTTAACATTGAATCGTAAAGAAAAATAACAAAAAATAAATAAATATTTTTTTTGTTAAAAACTTCAAAAATTTAACCTATTAAAAGCCAAAAATTATTTTTAACATATAAAATTTTTTAAATTTGAAAAAAACTAAAAAATCTATATATTTTGTATATAAAAATTTTACAAACCACTATATATAGTATTATTTTATTTTTTACTTTTTTATTATGATTAAAAATATAATAAAACGTTCTGGTGAACTTGAAGCTTATGACATAGATAAAATTATCAGAGTTATTTACAAATGATTGGAATCAGTTTGAAATAAAAATATAAAAGATGCAAAAAAAGTTGCAGAAAAAGTTGATTCTTATCTACAAAAAGAATGTGAAGATACTGGAGAATGTACTCCAAATGTTGAACATATTCAAGATATTGTAGAAAGAGAACTTATGGAATGTTGATTTTATGATGCTGCAAAATCTTTTATTTTATATCGTCACACAAAAATTAAAGAAAGAAAAAGAGATATTTTTAAACCAAGAGTTAATTTGAAACCTTATGAATACCCAGAACTTTATGAATATGTAAATGCAATTCGTCATAGCTATTGGCTTCATACTGAATTTAATTTTACTGCAGATATTCAAGATTTTAAAATAAATGTAAGCCCTTCAGAAAGAAATGCAATCCAAAATACAATGCTTGCAATTGCACAAATTGAAGTTGCTGTAAAAACTTTTTGGTGAAATGTTTACAATAAATTACCAAAACCAGAAATTGGTTCTGTAGGTGACACTTTTGCGGAAAGTGAAGTTCGTCATATGGATGCTTATTCTCATTTACTTGAGATTTTATGATTAAATTCAGATTTTGAAAGAATTAAAGAAATTCCTGCAATTATACAAAGAATAGAATATTTATGAGAAGCAACTGCTTGAGCAACGATAAATTCAAATAAAAATTATACAAAAAATATTTTACTTTTTTCTTTATTTATCGAGCACGTTTCACTTTTTTCTCAATTTTTAATTATGATGAGTTTTAATAAATATAGAAATATTTTTAAATGAATTTCAAATGTTGTTGAAGCTACAAGTAAGGAAGAACAAATTCATGGAATGTTTTGAATCGATATAATAAATATTTTAAGACAAGAACACCCAGAATGGTTTGATGAAGAATTTATTGAATCAATAAAAAAATCTTGTATAAAATCTTTTGAAGCAGAAAAATGAATTGTTGATTGGATTTTTGAAGAAGGTGAACTTGACTTCTTACCGAAAAAAACAATTTATGAATTTATAAAAAATAGATTTAATAATTCTTTAGAATCTATTTGAGTTGAAAAAATTTTTGAAATTGATGAGACTGAAGTTCAAAAAACAGATTGGTTTGATGATGAAATTATGTCTACAAAACACTGAGATTTTTTTGTAAAAAGGTCAATCAATTATAATAAAAGATCAAAAAGTATAACAAGTGATGATTTATTTTAATAAATTTCAAAATATGGAAACAAATTTTTTAAAAAATTTTTGGAAAAGATATTCATGCAAAACTCTTAGTACTGAGAAAAAAATTTCAAAAGAAGATTTAGATGAAATTATTGAAGTTGTAAGACTTGCTCCATCTATGCTAAATACTCAACCTTGGAAAATTTTTGTAGTAGAAGATGTTTTAGTTAAGCAGAAATTACAAGAATTTTCTGGATGACAAGATATATTATCTAAAAATTCTCATTATATAATTTTTTAAAGAAGAAAAAATTTTGATGAAAAATTTTTAGATTCTATTTCAAAAAATGTAGAAAAACCTGATTTTAGAAAAGAAAAATTAAAAGAATTTTTTAGCAAAATGGATAAAAAAGAAACTGAAAATTGGGCTATTTCTCAAGTTTCTCTTGCGCTTTGAAATGTAATTGCATTTTTATCAGAAAAATGAATTGACTCTTGTCCAATTTGAGTTTTTAATAGAGAAAAATATGATGAAATTTTATGACTTGATGAAAAATGATTTGCTTCAGTCTTCAATATTGCAATCGGATATTCTACAAAACCAAAAATTATTTTGAAAAAAGATAGACTTGAAAAAGAAGAAATTGTTGAATATTTAGATTCTTCAGATTTAAAAGAAATAAAAATTTGAAGTATTTTTGAAAACGAACATATAAAAGAGCTTATAGAATGGATAGCAGATGATATTTCAACTTTTATTATGGATGATGAAACTGCAGATGAATATTTTGGTAATGATGAAGATCTTGATTTAAAAAACTTTGAAAACTGAAAATACAAAATAGATGAAGATGCAGAATATGGTGTAGAAGAAATCAAGCTTTTATTAAAATATTTAGATGAATTTTTACATAAGGCAGAAAATGCAAAAACAAAAGCAGAAGCTATGAAAGTTGTAAAAGAATATGTTTTGAAACTCAATGATTTAAATGAAAAATGTAATCATTGTATAATTGAAACAGAACAAAGAGAAGATATTTGTGAAGTAATGATTTTAGCTTTGAATATAAGATGATTTAATCCAGATTTAGAAGATGTAACTGAAGAGTGGAGAGATTTTTAAAAAATATTTTTTTAATTTAAAAATATGAAAAATTTTTATAACATCAATTTTGATTTAACAAAAAATGAAATTGTAAAACTAGACTGAGATCCCTATAATCATCAACTTTTGATTATAATGGATCAAATCAGCAAACAAATTTTAAAAACTGTACAAACAGAGCAAGAAGCAGAAAAATCAAATAGTGATTTTATCGGTTTTGAAGGTTTGAATAATAAAAAATTTTTTGATAAAAAATCTTGAATTTTGGTTGATTTAGATGAAATGGAAAATTGATACAATATAAAAATTGATATTGATTCTGAAAATATAAAAGGTTTGTGAAAAAGCATAATAAATGCTGAAACTTTTGAAAAAAGGGAATTTATCAGAAAAAAAATTTTGGAACTTTTTAATTTAACAAAAGAAGACAGAACTTTAGAGCTTAATTTTCAATAAAAATGTTAACAAAAGAAAAAATCGATATTTTTATAAAAAATTTTGTAGAAAATACAAAACAAGAATATATTAAAATCAAAACAAAAAAATCTAAAAATTTGCCTTTAACTGCAAGTAAATTTGGATGAATTCCTTTTTTGACGAAAGAAACTGAAATTCCAAAAACAGAAGATTGATTACAATTATTTTTACTTGCACAAATAAATTGTGAAGATCTTCCAGAAAATAATATTTACCCTAAAAAATGACTTTTACAATTTTGGATTGTTTCAGATTGGGACTTTGGTTGTGATTTTGAAGGTTCTATTGATTGAAAAGATAAAAAAATTATTTATTTTTCCTCTTTAGAAAATAGTTTAACAGAAGAAGAGATCAAAAAAATTTATAATCCATCTTTTGAGGATGATTATACTCCTTTTGATAAAATTGATTCAGAATTTGCTTTGAGTTTTGAGAAAAAAACTGAAGGAATGTCAACTTTTGATTATCGTTATCCTGAGCTTTTTGTGAAAGAATGGAATAAAAATTTTGTAGAAAATCAAATAAAAGAATTTTTTGAATCAAGTGATTTTAAAATTGAATGAATTGAGGATTTGTGAGAATATATTCACAATTTTATTCATACAGAAAAAGTAAATCATAAAATAGGTTGATATCCATTTTTTACACAATTTGATCCAAGAGAAAATAGTGAAGATTTACAAAAATATGATACTTTACTTTTACAAATTGATAGTGAATTTGATGAAGAAACAGAAAATTTTACAATTATTTGGTGAGATACTTGAGTAGCAAATTTTTTCATTTCAAAAGAAAATTTAGAAAAACTTGATTTTGAAAAAGTGCTTTACAATTGGGATTGTTATTAAAATCTAAAAAATTTTATTAACTTTATATTTTATTTATTTAAAAATTTTAAAAAATGTCTGAAATTCGTTGGCTTAATGATTATTCTAAAGTTTATTTAGAGAATTGATATCTTGTAAATTGACAAACTGCAGAAGAAAGATTGAGATTTATAGCTGAAACTGCTGAAAAAATTTTGAAAAAAGATGGTTTTGCAGATAAATTTTATAATTATATGTGCAAAGGTTATTATTCACTTTCTAGTCCAATTTGGTCAAACTTTGGGCTTGAAAGAGGACTTCCAATCAGTTGTTTTGGTTCTTATATTTGAGATACAATGTGAAAAATTTTATTCACTCAAGCTGAAGTTGGAATGATGAGTAAATTTGGTGGTGGTGCTTCTGGTTATTTTGGTGCATTGAGACCAAGAGGTTCAGAAATTACAAATAATTGACATTCTTCTGGAGCTGTTCATTTTATGCAACTTTTTGAAACTTTGGTTGATGTTGTAAGCCAAGGCTCTGTGAGAAGAGGACATTTTTCTCCATATTTACCACTAGAACATCCGGATGCAAAAGAATTTTTGAAAATCGGAACAGAATGAAATCCAATCCAAAAACTAACTCACGGTGTAACTGTAACTGATAAATGGCTTAAAGAAATGGTTGCTTGAGATATAGAAAAAAGAGCACTTTGGGCTGAAGTTATTCAAAGAAGAGGGGAAATGTGATATCCTTATATTATGTTTACTGACAATGCAAATAATGGAACTGTTGATGTTTATAAAGACAAAAATATGAAAATTGTTGCATCAAATATGTGTAGTGAAATTATGCTTCCGTCAAATGAAGAAGAAAGTTTTGTTTGTGATTTGTCTTCTATGAATATTTTTTATTATGATGAATGGAAAAATACAGATGCAGTAGAAACTTTAACTTATTTTTTGGATGCTGTTATGGAAGAATTTATTTTAAAATTAGAAAAATTTAGAGACAGTGAAAAAGCTGAAGATAAAGATGTATTTTTATTTTTACAAAGAGCTTATAGATTTGCAAAAAGACATAGAGCAATCTGAATTTGAGTTGTTGGATGGCATTCTTATTTACAATCAAAAATGATAGCTTTTGAAGATGTAGAAGCTTATGAATTGAATAAAGAAATTTTTAAATTTATAAAAGAAAAGGCTTACTTTGCTTCTGAGGAAATGGCAAAAATTTATGGAGAACCAGAAATTTTACAAGGTTATGGAAGAAGAAATACAACACTTTTATCAGTTGCTCCAACAACTTCTTCAGCATTTATTTTGGGACAAGTTTCACAATCAATTGAGCCTTGGTGGTCAAATTGTTATGTAAAAGATCTGGCAAAAATAAAAACTACAATCAAAAATCGTGAACTTGAAAAACTTCTTGAAGAAAAATGACAAAATACTCGTGAAGTTTGGAATTCTATCAGAGACAGAGATGGTTCTGTTCAACATTTAGAATTTTTGAGTCAAAAAGAAAAAAATATTTTCAAAACTTTTTCTGAAATCAATCAATACGCAATTATTGATCAAGCTGCTGATAGACAAAAATTTATTGATCAAGGACAAAGTATAAACTTGATGATCCATCCAAATACTTCTGCAAAAGATATAAATGCACTTTATATGGATGCTTGGAAACAATGAATCAAAGCTCTTTATTATCAACATTCTAAATCTGCAGCTCAAGAATTATCTAGAAAAATAACTTGTGCTTGATGTGAAGCTTAAAAAAAAGCTAACTTTTTAAAAGTTAGTTTTTTTCTCTAAAAATATAAAAATTTCTTGGTTTCAGTTTTCTCAAGTAAGTTTTGATTTTTCTACAGAAATTATTTTTAATCATTTTTCTCTTGCAAAAGCTAAAAATTCATTTAGTTTTTTTTCTAAAATTTTTTCATCTTTTACAACTCATTTTTTATTTATAAATTCTTTTCAAACTTGAAATTGTGGTTTAAATAAAAGTAGAGTTTTTGTTTTTTCTCACATTTGAAAAATAATTGATTCAAGAATTTTTTCCAGATTTATAAAACTTACATCACAAGTTATAAAATCTAAATTTTCTATTTTATTTAATTTTCTAATATCAGTATTTTCTATAGAAATTATTTTTTCATTATTTCTCAAACTTTCATGAAGTTGAGAAGTTCAAACATCAACAGCAAAAATTTTTCAAACATTGTTTTCTAGTAAAATTTGACAAAATCATCAAGTTGAGCTTCAAATATCAAGACAATTTTTATTTTCTAAATCAAAATTCTTTCATTCTAAAAATCATTTTAATTTTAAAGCACTTCTAGCAACATAAAGTAATTCTTCACTTTCCAAGATCTCAATAACACGATTTTCTGTAACTGAAAAAGCTGGTTTTGTAACTATTTTTCCATCAATTTTTATTTTTCCTGATTTTATTAAGCTTTGAGCTTTATTTTTTGAAATTTTTAATTTTTCTGTAATATATTGGTCAAGACGCATATTTTTTTGGTTAAATATTTTTGAAATTATACATAAAATTTTTATTTTTCAAAATATTTTATTTTTTCACATATTTTTTGAAAAAAAATTTATTTTTAGCTTTTTTTAATTATAATAAGAAAAATTTTTTAGACTTTTGATTTTTAGAAAAATATGCAAGCAAATCCAAAACAACAAGAAGCAATAGATAAAATAGAATGAGCTCTTTTGATAATAGCTGGAGCAGGAAGCTGAAAAACAGCTACTTTGACAAAAAGGGTAGAAAATATGATAGAAAATCACAATATAAAACCTTCTTCTATTTTAATGGTAACTTTTACAAATAAAGCAGCAAATGAGATGAGAGAAAGAGTTGCAAAAACACTTTCTGTAGAAGTACCAAAAAGTATTTATCAAAATAAAAATTTTCCACTAATCGGGACCTTTCACTCGATTGGTATTTTTATGCTAAAAGAAATTTTATCATCAAAATTTTGAGATGAAGTTTCAGAAATAATATGAATAAAAAAAGATTTTGTTATTTATGATGAACAAGATAAAACTTCAGTTTTAAAAAGTATTATAAAAAATAAATTAAACTTAGATGAAAAAACTTATCCAGCAAAACAAATTTCTTTTTATATTTCAAATGCAAAAAATTCTTTGATAACTGCAAAATCTTATGAAAGGGAAGTAGATAATCCTTTTAAAGAAGTGGTTTTCCAAGTTTACACTCACTATGAAAAAGAGCTTCAAGAAAATAATTCTTTGGATTTTGATGATATCTTAATAAAAACTTATGCTTTGCTTAGAATAGAAAGAGTTTTGGAATATTATCAAGAAAAATATAAATTTTTAATGATAGATGAATATCAAGATACAAATGCTCCACAATATGAAATAGTAAAACTTTTAGCTTCAAAATACAGAAATCTAGCTGTAGTTTGAGATGATGCACAATCTATTTATAGCTGGAGATGAGCAAATATGAATAATATAATAAATTTTAAAAAAGATTATCCAGAAGCTTTAGAAGTAAAATTAGAACAAAATTATAGAAGCACAAAAAATATTATTGCCTGAGCAAACTCTGTTATAAAAAATAATACAATCTGAATAAAAAAAGAACTTTGGACTGATAATGATACTTGAGAATTTATAAAATACATAGAAGCTCCAGATGATAAAATCGAAGCAAAAGTTATTGCAAAAATAATCAAACATAAAAAAGAAAATAATTTAGAAAGTAAATATTCTGATAATTTGATTTTGTATAGAACAAATGCTCAATCAAGGCAAATAGAAGAAGCTCTTATTTCTGAAAATATTCCTTATAAAGTTATTTGAGGTTTAAAATTTTACGAAAGAAAAGAAATAAAAGATTTAGTTGCTTATCTAAAACTTATTCACAATAATAATGATTCTATAAGTTTAAAAAGAATTATAAATGTTCCTCCAAGAAAAATATGAGCAAAAAGTATAGAAACTCTTGATATTTATAAAAATAATTTTGAATTACCATATTTTCATATAATTCAAAATATAGATGAAGTAGAGGAAATAAACTCAGGAGCGAAATCTGCTATAAAAAATTTTTATAATATTTATGAATATTTACATGAAAAATCTAAAATTTTAAATCTAGATGAATTATTAAGTGAAATTATAAAAATTACAAATTATGAGGAATATATTTTAGATTGACTTTCTGATGAAGAAAAAGAAAGTAAAAGACAAAATATTCTTGAATTAAAAAATCTTACTTCAGAATATAACTGACTTGAACCTAGAGAAGCTTTATGAAATTTTTTGGAAGATATTTCTCTTTTGACTGATATGGATAAAGAAAATAATGTTCAAGATTTTGTAACATTGATGACAATCCATACAAGTAAATGACTAGAAGAAAAAAATGTTTTTTTAGCTTGAGTAGAAGAATGAATTTTCCCAAGTTTCAGAAGTGTAGGTAATACAAATGAACTAGAAGAAGAAAGAAGACTTATGTATGTAGCTATGACTAGAGCAAAAGAAGAACTTTATATTTCTAGAGCAATGGAAAGATTTTATTTTTGAGATTATGTAAGAAATCCAGAAAGTAGATTTTTTAAAGAAATAAATAAAGATTTTATAGAAGAAGTTGATTTATCAAATTATATAGATAGTTCTTCCAAATTTTTCTCAACTACTAGTAATTTTGATTTCCAAGATATAACTATAAATAATTTTAGCTGAGAAAAAGTTGCAGCAAGATTGGTAAGAAAATTAGCTGAAAACGATATTGCAAATTTTAATATTTGAGATAAAGTAAAACACCCAAAATTTTGAAACTGAATAATTACTTGAATGTCTTGAGAAATAGCTACAATAGCTTTTACTTGAGTATGATCAAAAAAATTGAACATAAAAATTGCACCAGTTAGAAAAATATAAAAATCCCCAAATATTGGGGATTTTTAGTTTAGTTTGAAGCCACTGTAATTGGGTTTTTTCTATACATATTTTCTAAGGAATTTTTTACTGTTACATAAAGTTCACCTAAAGTAGCAACTGACATAACAATAAAATAAACTAAAATAATAATATATTTATCACCTAAATTATTTAAAAAAGCAGGGGATAAAATAAACCAAAAAAATGAGAAACAAACCATCGTAGCAAAGGTCAACACATCTGACATAATATCATTTAAGCAGTCATTAACATTGCTATAATTTACAGATTTTATACTTGTAAGCCAATAATAACATATTGTTAAAATAATTGAAACAAAAGTTATTAGTAAATCATACAAAGTATCACTTTTCTCAAAAATGTTTTCACTAAAGATAACTATAGAAAAAGTTATTATAGAAAGCCATAAAGAAACATTTAAGAAAAAATATTTTAAAATTTTCATTTTAATCTCCATATTTTACATTTTAGATCAAAAACTAAATAATAGTAATTACAAGAAAGACAATTATAAAAAATTTTTATAGACATTTAGCAACTGCTATTATTCCATAAATTTTTTAATCCTTATATTTTTAATAACTTTCTATTTTTTTAATTCCTGAAACTAAAATCAAATAATAGTAAACAGAAAAATAAGAAATGACTATTAAGCTTAATAAGAAGCAAAGTAGCCAATAATCATTTGTTACAAAACCTTGATATAAACTATAGAAAAACCTTACGATAAATATTAAAATTAAAATACTTGTAGTAAAAGTTAATATTAAAATAAAAACATTATTACTTAATTTAGTTAATCTTTCGCTTTCTATCAATAAGATAATTCCTAATAAGTAACTAAAAACAGATATCAATCCAAAATACATAAATTCAGGATTATTATGGTTAAAAAAATAAATGATTCCTACAATATATGAACTTAGAAAGATAAACCAAGAAATTACTTTATACATAGTTAACATAATTTTTCTCCTATAGTAAAAAATGAAAACTATTTATAGTATAAAATATTTACAAAATAAGTCAAGAAAAAAGTAAGTTAAAAATTTAACTTACTTTAAAAAAAATTATAATATTTTCTTCTGATTCACACCATGTAATAAGCATAATGATGCTAATAAAATAGGTAAAGAAGTGCTTAAAGGTAATAAAAACATTCCCGATAAGACACCTAAACCTACAAAAATATTATATAAGAATTTAGTTTTCATAAAATTTCTCCTTATTTTTTATATATAAAAACTTTATATATTATATAGTATTTTAATTTAAAGTCAAATAAAATATATTGTATAAAATATTTATACAATATATTTTAAAAGCTTTTTATTGCATTAAATCACTTCCAGATATAAGTTTAGAAGATCTTCATTCTAAATCTTCATTTAAATAAATAAGTTTAGAATTATCTTTTGCCCCGATATTTCCAAGAGTTTCTATTCTAGAAGAATCAAGTAAAAATTGTAAAACTTTTTCAGCATTTAAAGAATCATCAGTTCTTCTAATCATATCAACAGATTCTTTAAATCATTCTGCAATTTTCATTCTTTGACCTGCCATACCTTCTCAAAGAAGAATTTTACTTTCTTTTTCAGCTTCTGCTTCTTTAACTTGAAGAATTTTTTTAGCTTCAGCTTCATTCATAGCTGCTTCTTTCAATTTTTCAGTTTCTACAACTTTATTCATAGCATCCATAACTTTTTTTTCTAGTTCTACATCTCTAACTTGAATAGAATCTAGTTTATAACCAAAAGTTCAAAGTTTTTGTCTAAGTCTTTCTTCGATTTCTTCACCGATTTCCTCTCTTTTATTAAAAATTTCTTTATGAGAAAATCATACAATCATAGCTCTTAATTGTTCATCAATTGTTGATTTAATCATTGTTCTATGATCATCAATAGAGTAAACTGATCTATAAATAGCTCAGCTCATAGAATCATCATGATCATCTTCTACAAAATATATTACATTTAACCCAATATAAGCTGTAACATTATCTGAAGTAACTCATTGAACTTCAACTCAAAGATTTACTCTTCTCAAATTTTGATGTCTTGTTTGTTCTACAATTGGAATAATTATATGAAAACCAGGTCTTAAAATTCTAGTATATTTTCATAAAAATTCTACTGTCCTAACTGTATTTGGTTGGACTATTCTTACTCATCAAACAACTATTAAGATAGCAAGAGGAACAAATACTACAGCTAAAGGTGGAAATACTATAGATAATAATATAAAAATCACTAATAAAACTGGCACTAACATTTTCATAATAAAAATATTATATAATAAAGTACTTTTAAATTATATCAAATAATATTAAAAAATCAAAAAAAAGAGTATTGACTTTTTTATAAAAAGTTTTATAATATTTAAGTCTAATTAAAAAAAGGAGTAAAATTATGATTAGAACAACAAATTCACTAGATGATGAAGTAATAAAAATTTTAAAACTCCTTTTAGTAGAGTTAAAAAGTTTTTATTTATGGGATTATCAAAGCAAGCTATTAAGTTTACTTGAAAATATTTTTCAAGAAGCTGAAATCTCTCAATCAGATGAAAAAATTTTTCTTCTAATAAAAGGAGAAAAATATAACATTTCATTTGTAGTAAAAGATGATTTTGGAGAATATTTTATTCCAAATGGCAAACCTTTGACTGGAAGTCCTTTATTATCAATCAAAGACTTACGATTGCTAAATAGGGAAAACTATGTTGTAGAAAAAACATACAACACAAAATATCATTTCTATGATGAAGAAAAGGATGAGACAAACTTAACCTTTATTATTAAGTTAAAAAGTCGACTTTTATCATATAGAAAATTTTATTTACCTCCAACAGTGGATTTAACAGATTGTGATGATAGTCTATTTTCTGCTTTTATCAAGTCAGAAGTAGAACTTGAATCTCAATAATTTTTTCTAAAAAGCAAGGAAATCCTTGCTTTTTTTTGACTTTTTTAAAAAATAATTTATAATAAAAATAATTTTCATATAAAAAGGAGAAAATTATGAAAAATGAAACTTTTATAATCCCAGAAACAATTGCAGAAAAATTAGTTTTAATTGCAAAAAATTTCAAAACTTGCAAAAATTCTAATTTTATAAAAAATTTTTTCAATCATCTAAATTCTTTTGATTTTATTCAAAAAATTAATTATTATTCAGAATTTCATGAAATTCACTTATCTTTTAAAATAGATTTTATTGAAATTGAAATTGTATTTATTTTGAAAGATAATGATAAAATTTTAGAAAAAGAAGATTCTAGATTTATTTTATCAAATGAATATATTTTTGAAAATGACATAAAATCAATAAGTTTTTATTATAAATACATAATTCCAAAACGTCAAGGTAAACTGAGAATTATGGCTTTTTTAGAAACAGATTTATATGATTTTGATGGGAAAAAATTGGATTTAAACTGTATTTCTTATGAAGATTTATTTTTGAAATATTGTCTTTAAATTTTTTAAAGAAGCTTTTTAGCTTCTTTTTTATTTTCTCTTGAATTTTTTTTTTTTTGTATATAATGAATAAAAAATTATTTTACTTAAAAAATAATATGGAAGAAAAAGAAATTTTTGTCAGAGAAAATTTTTGGGAAGATTTAAAAAAATCAGAACAAAAATATTTACATATAATTATGATAGCTACAAAACCAGATATCATAAAACAAGCTCCTTTATATTTAGAACTAAAAAATCGTAATGAACTTGTAGCTTTAATTCATACAGGACAACACTATGACTACAATTTGAGTAAATGAGTTTTAGATGAATTTTGAATGGAAGTTGATATAAACCTAAATATTTCTTGAGCAATTCATGAAAAATATGCAATGATTATAGAAAGACTTTGAAATATTTTGGTAAAAATAAAAGATGATTTTAAAAAAATTCCTGTTCCTTATGTTCATGGAGATACTTTAACAGCTACAACTGCTGATAAAGCAGCATTTTTAAATAAATGCGCTGTTGTACATGTAGAAGCTTGAATCAGAACTTTTACTCCCAAAAAAGAATTTTTTCATGAATTATTTAAAAAATATAAAAAATGAAAATTTAATTGGGAAAAATATTATAAATCTTTGCAAGATTTTTCAAATTATGAAAGGGGAAGTATAGAACCTTATCCAGAACAATTTGATACTAGAGCTATTGAAGGTTCTACCGGTATTTTTATGGCACCAGTAGATTTATACAAAAAAACCTTAAAAGCTGAAGGTTTTCCAAAAGAAAATATAAAAGTTGTTTGAAATACAGTTGTAGATGCAATAGAAATCTCAAAACAAAAAGTAGAAAATTCAAAAGCTTTTGAGCTTTACCCAACAATGAAATGAAAAAATTTTATTTTTGTTACAATTCATAGAAGAGAAAATTGTGAGAAAAAAGAAAGATTTTTAGTTATTTTCAATGCAATAAAAAAATTGGTTGAAAGAGGAGTTTTTGTTTGTTTTTTGGAATTAAATGCATCAAAGACAGCAATTGAAAAATATTGACTAAAAGAAGAACTAGAAAACTTAATAGAAAAATACAAAGAAAATTTTGCTTACTGACCAGCTTTAGCTCACCATACTGAAGTTATTGATATGATTACAAAAGCTTGAGCAGTTGTAACAGATAGCTGAAGTATGCAAGAAGAAGCAAATATTGTATGAGTTCCTTGTGTAACTGTTAGATTTGGTTCTGATAGAACTGAAACAATTCTTGATTGAGCAAATGTTATAGCTCCACCAATAAATTCTGAACTTATAGCAGATATAGTAGAATGAGCTATATCAAACAAAAAAATGATAAAAAAAGAACACCTTTACTGAAGAGATGTTTCTAAAAAAATAGTTAATGAAGTTTTAAAAAAATTAAGAAAAGAAAAAAATCTTTTTAGATTTGATGATGAAAGACTTGATTTAGAACAATTTTTTAATTGGAAATAATAAAAAAGCAACCAAAATGGTTGCTTTTTTCTATCATTTTCTTGTAACAAAAATAGTATAAGTCAAGTTTATAAATAATAAACAATGTAAACTAGATATTACAAAAACATCTTGGATTTGAGAAAAGACTATAACCAGTAAAACTCCTAGTATAGAACACTGATCATAGAAAAGATTATCTCCATACTTTTGTCTGAAAAAAGAATTTTTAAAACCTCTTATATATGCTTTGTAGTAAAAATACAAAAACAAAGCATAAAAAGTATTTAAAAATAACATATTTCCAATTTGATATACCTCCAATTTTAAATTTATATAAACAAAAAAAGGAAAAAATATTTTAAAAAAATCAAAAACTTTTCTAAAAGTCATACTAAACCACCTTTTTCTTATTTTTTCTCCAAATATATAAGCCAGAAATAGGCAAAGCCAAAATCATAATCAAGTTATATAAATTTGCAAAAAAACTTTCAAATTTAAACATTAAAGTACCAAAAACTAAAAGAAAAACAAATACAGCCAAAGCTAGTTTTTTAATTGCTTTTGTATCATTTTCTTTCAATTTACTCTCAAAACTTCCAAATCCACCTAAATCATTCATTTTTTCCTCCTTTTTTAATGAATTATTAAGTCTTTAAATTATAAAAGTTTTTTTATATTTGTCAAAACATAAAAAAATAAAAGATTTTTAATCTTTTATTTTAAATTCATAGCAATTCATTGTAATTTTTGAATCATTATTTTATATATTTCAAGCTTTTTTTTGTCAGATTCTATATAAATAGAATTATAATTCATACTTGAAGCAAAAACTTTTACTTTTATATTTAAGCTATCTATAACTTTTTCTAAAGCTTTTATTTTATCAACATTAGAAAGTTTTGAAAAACTTGGTGTATCTATTAAATTAGATATTTTTTCATCAAATTTTTGATCTATAATTATTCTTAATTCATTATCAAGATTTTGATTATTTTCTTCTATTTTTTTCTCTAAAACATCAACTTTAGAATTATAATTTGCTTGCAGTTTTTGTTTATTTAAATACAAATTATTTTTTTCAACATAATTTTTTATATTTCATTCAACAAAAGACAAATAATTTTTATAATATTTTTGATTTATAAAAGGAACCAAATTTTTATATAAATCTTTTCTCAAATCCAGAAGGGAATTTTGAATTTTTAAAATTTCTTCTTCTTTGTTTATATTTGATAATTTAAATTCTAAAGTTCAGTTATTTTTTAAATAATTATTTGCAATATTTTTTATTTGTTTATTTTCTTCAGGAGTTAAATTTTGTTTTATATAAGATGAAATTTTATATTCCTCCAAAAATAATTTAAATTTTGCATCTAGATTATTTTCAACCTTAGAAATATTCTCAATATCTTTTTTTAATTCTTTTATAGTTTTACTTACATTCGAAAAACCATTATCATTTGCATAAATGAATGGAGAAAATGAAAAAACAAGAAATGTTATAATTAAGTAAATTATTTTTTTCATTTTTTTATTTTTTTAATAAAAATATTAATTTATAATTAAAATAAGAAAACAAGACTTTTATTTTTTATAAGGCTTTTTAAAAATCTTGTTTTATCTATTTTGGATTTTATTTATAAAAATTTTTTTTTCAAATTTTTAAAGTGAAGATTATGTGAAGATTTTTAGCTAATAAAAATTTTAAATGAAAAACCTTTATCAATATCAGTTTTTATTTCATATTTCCAATTATGTGCATTTAAAATTTTTGAAACAATAGAAAGTCAAACTCATATTCATCTTATATCTACATCTCAGGATTTTTCAACTTTTCATTGATAAAATTTTTCTGTTAAAAATGGTATTTCACTTGCTTTTATTCAGTTTCAATTATCAGAAAAATCTATATATTTTTTGGTAATATTTATTGTCAATAATTTATTTTCTCAAGCATATTTCATAAAATTTCAAATCAAATTATGTGAAAATTGCATAAATAGATCTTTATCAACTTTAATTAATAAATTATTTATTCCAGTTATTTTAATTCTTTGCTTTTTTTCTATAAGTCTTTTTTTATGAGTTTCCGAAATATTTTTCAAAAGCTCAACAATATCTACTTTTTCAAGTTTTAACTCAATTTCTTTTCTATTAAATTTTTCAAATTCCATAATTTTATTTACAAGTTTAATAAGTCTATTCATTTCAGAACTTATAGAAGAAAGATTCTTTTCATTTAAAATTATAACTCAATCAGAAATTCATTCAAAATAACATTGTAGGGAAGTAATAGGAGTTTTCAATTCATGAGAAATATCAGCTAAAAGCCTAGTTCTAATTTGATTTTGCATACTTAGTTTTTTATTCAAATTATTTATAGAATTTACTAGTAATCAAATCTCATCTTTTGTATTTTTATATTCTATAACTTCAAAACTTTCAGAATTATTTCAATTCAGATTTGTATTCAAATTTTTTATCTTTTCTGTTGCTATATTTATAGGAGAAATGGTTTTTCTAACAAAAAATATAAAAATTATAATTATAAATAAAATAGTTATAATATTTGTAATCAAAATACTATAAATAAAACGAATTATAAAAATAGATTCTGGAGAGTTAGGATTTTCTAGAGCCTTTAAAACTTTATTAAAATTATCAGTTGGAATAATCTCTTCAATATATTTTGGTGCAAGTCCAGATTTAACCAAATAATTTGTAACAATATCAATATTTTCTTGTTTTTCCAAAGAAATTTTTCAATTATTTGTTTCAAGAAGCTCAAAAAATTCTATTTCTGCATCTGAAAAAATACTATCTATATCATCAGCAGTTTTTTTCTTTATAACTTCATTTATATAGTCAAGAGTTACACTATCTTTTGCTTTTGATTTATCATAAAAATAAATTTTTATATAGAAAGTATAAAAAATATAAAAAGCTAAAATATTTGTCAATGCAATTATAAAAATACTTATAATTGTTCAAATAACAAATTTTTGACTAAGTTTCATTTTTATTTTAATTAAGATTTAATCTGTATCAAACTCATCTAATTGTAAGAATATAATTGCTAGAACCTAATTTTTTCCTAATATTTTTTATATGTGTATCAATTGTTCTATCATAAGCATAATTTTCATATCAAATTATATCTTTCATAATCGTTTCTCTGCTTACAATTCATCATTTTTCATTTAAAAGTTTTTTAAAGATTTCAAATTCATTTGCGGTCAAAATAATATTTTTATCTCATTTTTTTATAAAATTTTTATTAAAATCAACTTCAAAATCAAGAAATTTTACTATATTATTATATTTTGGAGAAATATTCTCTATAGAAGAAACTCTCCTAATAATTGTATGAATTCTAGCCAAAAGCTCTCTTGGGGAAAATGGTTTTGCTATATAATCATCAGCTCAAACTTCAAGTCATTTTACTCTATCATCTTCTTCTCATCTAGCTGTCAAAATAATTATAGGAGTTGAATCTGTTTTTCTAAGATCCTCAGTTATTTCAATTCAATTTTGAACTGGTAAATTTATATCCAAAATTATCAAATCTGGTTTAATTTTTTTTATAAATGAAACTGCATTTTCTCAAGTATTATAAACTTCAACTTCAAAATTTGAGTTTTCTAAATAAAGTTTTAAAGATGTAGAAATTCATAAATCATCTTCTATAATCAAAATTTTTTTCATAGTTTTTTATTAAAAATATTTACTTTATTTTAAATAATATTTTAAAAAAGTAAAGAAAATTAAAAATAAATTTGATTTTTTAAAAAAAATACTTAAAATCTAGCAGTAACAAAAAACAAACATATTAGAATTTGTTTATACTAATTATAAATTTTAGGCTAAACAGATAGATAATATATTTTTTTATTTTATTTAATAACTTTTAGAAAAATGGCTTTCTGACCTAAGAAAAAAACATCAAAATCTAGATCTAGAACTAGAACTACAAATTGGATTAAATTAACTGCTAGAAAATTAAAAAATAGAGTTATGTTAAATGCTGAAGCTACTGGTTTAGCTCATATGGTTGATGAAAATGGAATGTATAAAGGAAGAGTAGTTGTAGCAAAAAAAGGTGCTAAAGTTACTACTAGAGTATAATTTTAAGATAGATTTTTATCTATCTTAATTTTTTAACAATCTAGAAAAATGAATGAAAAAACTGCAAACCGTAAAAAAACAAGGAAATTGTTATTTCAACTTTTATTTTCTTCTACTTTTCAAATTTTAGATAGAGATGATTTTATGGAATCTTTTTATATAAATAAATTTTCTTATGAAATAGATAAAGAATATTTGGAAGAAATGCTAAGAATAATTACTTATAGAGAAGAATTTTTTATAGAAATAGTAAAAAAATATTCTCCAAAATTTGATTTTGGAAAAATGAGTATTCTTATAGTTTTACCTATATATATAGCATTAGCTGAAATATTTTATTTTTCAGAAGAAATTCCAATGAAAGTTTCTATAAATGAAGCTATAGAGTTAGCAAAAACTTATTCTGCTGATTCTACAAAAAAAGTAGTAAACTGAGTTTTAAATAATATCATAAAAGATTATGATGAACTAAAAACTTTAAAAGATAATTATAATTGAAATAATTGATATTCTATTTTTAAAAAATAAAAAAGAGTATGTTAAAAAAACTTACTCTTTTTTTCTTGTTTTTTTTTTATTTTTTCTTATAATAACAAAAAATTTAATTTTTAAATTATTTTTATGGTACCACCAAAAAAAGCTGTAGAAAACGAGATCATAATAAATAAATTTTCAAAATTTTTAGAAAAATTATGAATTGATTTCAAAACCCCAGCTCATTATATTTTGGCCTTTATTCATAGGTCTATTGTAAATGAAAGACCTGACTATACTCCAGAACATAATGAAAGACTAGAATTTTTATGAGATGCTGTTTTAGAGCTTATTATAACTGAAAATCTTTTCAGAAATTTTCCAGAAAAACCAGAATGAGAATTAACAGATATAAGAAGTGCTTTAGTTAGATGAAAAAACCTATCAAAAGTAGCAAAAAATTTATGATTCTCAGAATATTTATTCCTTTGAAATTGAGAAGAAAAATCAGGTTGAAGAGAAAATAATTATTTATTAGCAAATACTGTAGAAGCTTTTATTTGAGCTATTTATCTAGATTTATGAATAGAGGCAGCAAGATCTTTTATTGATAAACATATTTACTCTACTGTTTGAAATTTTTTACAAGATGCTTCTTCTGTAAAAGAATACAAAACATTGATTCAAGAACTTATTCAATCAAAAGTTGATATTACTCCAACTTATGAAGTTATATCTGAATCTGGAGAAGATCACAATAAAATTTTTACGATTTGAATCTATTTCAAAAATGAACTAATAGCAACTTGAACTTGAACAAGTAAAAAGAAATGACAAGAAGATGCAGCAAAAAATGCATATTTAGAAATGATAAATAAATTTAAAGATGAATAATTTTTTACTAATAATTTATATATTAGCAGATTTACTTTATATACTTATTATACTTCATATAATTTTTTCCTGGATTGATATTTTTTGATTTCATATAAAATCTAAATTTATAGATTCTATTTTAGACCCAATTTATGATAGAATCAAAAATACTATTCCTACAAATATTTGAGTTTTGGATTTTTCTCCACTTATACTTATTTTAATTTTAGCATTTATTCAAAATCTTATATTCTTGTACAATCCTGAAACTATTATTATTTATAAAAATTTAACCAATTTTTTCTAATTTATGAAAAATATAGATTATAAACTTTTTACTGCTGTTTTATTACTGATGATTTGATGAGTTATAATGATCTCATCTGTATCTGTTTTTAGTTCATATACTGTAACAAGTAAAATGGTTGATAAATGACTAATTAAAGAAGCTTATAATTATTTTTATTTACTCAGAAGTATTAGTCATATAGCTATTAGTTTAATTATTTTAGCTATAATTGTAAAAATAAATTATTCTTTTTTTGAAAAATACTCTCCTGTATTTTTAGGAATTACCTGATTATTACTTGTATATGTTTTAGGTTCTTGACAAGAATATTATTGAGCAAAATGATGGATTTCTGTTCCTTGAATCCCTTTTTTGATTCAACCAACAGAATTTTTAAAAATCTTTCTAATTTTATTTTTAGCAACATATTTCAAAAAAAACAACCATTTACTAAAGAATTTTAAGACTGGTTTTTTACCATATGTTTGAATAATTTCTATATTTATCTTACTTGTTTGATTACAACCAGACTTTTGAACTTTATTGGTTTTAGTTCCTATTACATGAATTATGTTTTTTTATGCTTGAGCAAATAAAAAACATATTTTATCAATTTTAGCTTTATGATTAGTTTTATTTATTTCAGTTTATTCTTTTTGAAGCTATAACAAAGAAACTTGAAAACTAAATAACAAACTTGGTTATATTACTCAGAGAGTAGATAATTTTTTTAGAAGTAATGAAGATTTATTTAAATCTAGTGAAGGGAATTCCATAAATGACAAAACTTATCAAACAAAACAATGACTTATAAGTATCTGAAGTTGAGGTTTTTCATGAAAATGATTTTGACAATCTATACAAAAATATTGATATCTACCAGAAGTTCAATGAGATTTTATTTTTGCAGTTATAGTTGAAGAACTTGGTTTCATTTGATGATGAATTTTAATTTTGATTTACCTTTATATTGGTTACAGGGGACTTTATATAACATACAATGTAAAAGATAAATTTGCAAAATATACAGCTCTATGAATAACAACTTGGTTTTTAGGGCAAACTTTTGTAAATATTTGAGTAAACTTAAATATTGTACCTTTAACTTGAGTAACTCTCCCTTTTATAAGCTATGGTTGAAGTTCACTACTTGCATTATCAATGTGAACTTGAATTCTTTTAACTATTTCAAGACACATAGAGGAAAAACCAGCTTATGCTAGAATGAATAACAGAAAATTTATATTTTAAAAATATAAAATGCAAGAAGAAAAACTAACTCCTGCTATGCTACAATACTATGAACTAAAAGAACAAAATAGTGATGCTATTTTATTTTTTAGAATGTGAGATTTTTATGAAATGTTTAATGAAGATGCAATAATTGCAAACAAAGTTTTGTGAGTAGCTATAACTTCTAGAAATAAAAATGCAGCAAAATCTACACCTCTTGCAGGAATTCCATATCATGCAAAAGAAAAATACTTACCTCAATTGATAGAAGCTTGATATAAAGTTGCAATTGCTGAACAAGTTTCTGATCCAAACTTAAAATGAATAGTAAAAAGGGAAGTTGTGAGAGTTGTAACTCCAGCAACAATCTGACTAGAATGAGAATGATATGAAGCAAAAAATAGTAATATAGTATCAATTTCTGAAAATAAATGAAAATTTTGACTTTCTGTTTTAAACTTGAGTGAAAACAAATGGCAATCTATAGAGTTTGAAAATTTTGAAGAACTAAAATGAGAACTCTATAAAATTTTTCCAAGAGAAGTAGTTCTAGAAAAAAAATTATTTTGAAATACTGAAATCAAAGAAACTTTAGAAAAAAAATTTTCTTTAAATATTTATTTTTTTGAAGCAAAAAAAGATTGTTATAAAAATTTAAATGAACACTTTCAAACAAAGAACCTAGAATGATTTTGACTTGAAAAAATGCTTGAAGCTCAAAGAGCAGCAAGTTTACTTTTGGAATATATAGAAAATAATCAAAAAACAAATTTCAACTTTTTGAAAAAAATAAGTGTTTTGGATTATAGTAAAAATTTAAAAATAGATGAAGCAACAATAAAAAATCTAGATTTAGTTTATAATTTTGCTACAAAATCAGCAAAAACTGCAACTTTATTTTGAGTTCTTGATAAGACAAAAACTAGCTCTGGAAGTAATTTTTTGTATAATTCTATTTTAAAACCACTTAATTCTCTCGAAGAAATAAAGAAAAGACAAGATTTTATAGAAGAATTTTTAAATAATAAAATACTTCTAGACAAGACAAGAGAGGAGTTGTCTAACATATCGAATATAAATAATATTTTAAATAGAATAGCTTTAAATAGAACATCTCCAAGAGATTTATTAAATCTGAAAAAATCACTGATTTCTATGCTAAAAATTTTTGAACTTATAAAAAATAGTGACTCTGAAAAATTAAAAAAAATAATAAATGACTAAAACAATATATCTTTTTACTTGAAATTCTGACTTTTTATTAAATGATGCAATTTCAAAATGGAAAAAACAATTTTCTGATAAATACTGAGAAATAAATCTTTCTCACTATAAAGATTTAAATATTATAGACAAAAATATTTTAAAATCTGAAGCTTTGTCTACAAGTTTTTTTTCTGAAAAAAAACTAATTATTATTGATTTAAACAATGATTTAGATGAAGATTTTGAAAATTTTTTACTTAGTGTTTTAGACAAAAAAGAGGAAAATACTATTATAATTTTTAATTTTTTATCTCCAGATAAAAGAAAAAAATTTTATAAAAATCTAGTAAAAATATCAGAAATAAAAGAATTTGACATAAAAGATGAAAATGATATAAAAAAAATTATTTTATCAAGATTTTGAAATATTATAGATGATGATGCTATTGATTTAATAATAAAATATAAAGCAAAAAATATAAAAAAAATTTTTTCTGAAATAGAAAAATTGTCTATAATGAATAATCAAATAAAAAAAGAAGATATAGAAAAAAACATAGTTCCAGAACTAGAAGAAAGTATTTTTGATATAGTAAATTTACTTTTAAATAAAGAAAAAATAGAATCTATAAAAAGAATAGATATTTTATTAAATGAAGTAAATATTTATCAATTTTATAATTCTTTATTGTCAAACTTGAGAGTAACTGTCTATATTCAAAAACTAAAAAAATATAATATTCCTCAAACTGAAATATGAAAAATATTAAATTTATGAAATAGAAGATTTTTAATAGAAAAAAACTACAAAATAAAATATGATGAATTATCAAAATTTTTTATAAATCTAGTAAAAATAGACAAAAAAATGAAAACTTGAAAACTTATTTCTTCTGATGAAGATTCTATAAGATATGAAATAGAAAAAAAC
>CAUQKR010000004.1:0-53958 GCA_963518665.1 uncultured Candidatus Altimarinota bacterium
GTATAATCAATTATCTTTATTTTTTTCAGTTCAAGAATAAAATAATTCATGTCAGGAATTTATTTTAGTTACATAGGTTTTATCTCACCAAATTTTTCAGTTAAATGTATCTGTAGAATTTATTGGTAAAAGAGACCATTTAAAAGGATTAAAAGATTTATTAAAAGTAGGAACTACTCTCATTCATTCTGTTAATAAAATTCTAGCATCATAAGCAAGCCCTTTATCATTTAATAATCAATACATTTTATAAAGATAAGTATTTGATTTAGAATAAAAATATTTACTATGAATTTCTTCTAATTTTCCTAAAAATTTTACTTTTTCATCTCAAACTAAAGTATCTCATTTTAATTTTAAGATTTCATAAATATCATCTCTTGCTTGAAGTTTTTGTAAATCAGTTTTATATGAACCATCAAGTATTCATCAAGCTAAAGTTTGATTATAAGCTGATCTTACTTCTGAAGGGAAAGTTTTTACATCACTGTTTGACCATCTTCAAGTAAAATCTCACCATCTTCTAGTAATTGACTCTTGTACTCAAAGAATAGGTCATTTTTTTCTAAAAGCTCATACTCCCATATCAAGTAAAACTAAACTAATAGCACCATAAAAAATTGCTTCTGCATAAAATTCAACTTGAGAATTTTGTGTTCTAAGGCTAGTCCCAGGCAAAAACCATTCACTCCAATCATCAAAATAAGAATTTTCTAGTTCACCTTTTGCATATTGTTTCAAGTTATACAAAAAATTTTTAACTTCTTGTTCAGAAGCAAATTCAATAGTTTCTGTTTTTCATGTTTGTGGATTTAGAAATTTTATTACTTTAGGATTTTTTGGATCATAAAGTCAATCTATCATTTTATCAAGTTTTGATAAATCTAAAGTTTTTTGTTCTGTTATAGCCAAAATATTTTCTTTAACTATTTTTTTATCTTTTTCAGAATAATCTTTAAATTCAGAGTTTGATAAAATTTCATCTATTTTTTGATCTAACTGATCTCTATCAACTTCTCAACTAAGAACAATTTTTCTTAATTTTTCTTCAAAATTATCTAGATTTAAAGAAGTTTCAGAAGATTTTTTTTCTGACTCAACTTCTTCTTTTTCCTTGGCTTCTTGTTCCAATTTCATTCAAAGTTTTTGAAAAGAATCAAGATTTTTAGAAGTTCATTGTTTTATATTTATTTTATCTGCTTCATAACCAGCAAGTAATTTTTCTAATTCTTTAATTTGTTTAGATATAATAGAAAATTCTCTATTATATTCTAAATTTTTTAAAATTTCATTTACTTTTTGAATTTTTTCAGGTTCTTTGAAGTCAGAAAGTCTATTTTTTAGATTTTCCAAAACTTTAACATATTGGTTATAAAAAAATTGACTTTCCGTTTTATTTTTATATTGAGATTGAATTTTCTCAATAGTATTTACATTTATTTCATTCATAATATTATTTATTTTAAAAATTTTTAATTCAAAGCTTTATTCATTTCTAATACAATTCTTTTTCTTTCAGAATCTTTTTCTAAATCAACTCAAGCATCCATTTTTTGTGATAAAGCAAAACTCAAATCTTCTTTTTTCATTCAATTCATATCAGCACTATTTGGTACTGGTAAGCCTTTTCTTTCATCTACAGTCAATAAATTATAAAGTTTTTCATAATTTTTGAAGAAACTTTTTTCAGCATCTAATCTAACTAAATCTTTTTCTTTTGCCTCTAAAACTGATTTTATTTGTGAAATTTTATCAAATAAATCATTTCAAGAAATTTTCTCATCATCTTTTACTGTTTTCAATTTTCATTCAAAATTATCAAAAATAGAAGTTCCAGCTTGAATTTGGCCTAGATTTCTCAAAAGATTTTCTAAATTGTTTGTTTCTACATTTACAAAAAAATTCTCTTTTGTTAGTTTTGACAATTCTTTTGAAAGATTTGGAATATTTGCAAGTAAAAGTTGTGTATTTTTTTCTCAATATTCATTTGAAAGTTTATTTAAAAATTTATCAAATTTATCGTTTTCTTTTTGTTTTAAATCTTCTAAATTTTTTAATAAATTATTAAAACCTGCTTCAATTTTTGTTCCTTCAGTCAAAATTTTTACTGTTTTGTAGTCTACTACAGACAATTTATTTAAATCACCATTAAATTCAAATCAATTTGTATCACTATAATTTAGTCATTCTATTTCTTTTCCCCCATTTTCATTTTCAAATTTAGATAAAACTAAACCTAAAGCAATCCTTTTTTCATCATTATTTAAAAATTTTTTATATTCTTCAATTGAACTTCCAGAAGAAGGAATTTTTCAAATTTTTTCCAAAGCTTGATTAAATTCAATCAATTCTGTTTGTGTATCAATTAGGTCTTTTTGAGAATCTGTTAAATTATTTTCAGAATTCAAAACTTTTGCTTCAAAATAAAGTTTTATTTCTTTATCAAGTTTTGATTTTTTTACAAGTTTATCAAATTTTTCAATAATCTCGTTTCTTTCATCTTTCGATAAATTTGGATTTTCTAATTCTTTTGAAGTTTTATCAAAATTATATTTTATCAAATACAAGGCTTCAAGTTTTTCTATTATATTTCTATCTTTTACTGATAAATTTTTATTTAAAAGCTCTGATAAATAATTTTTATTTGATCAAATATTTTCTTCCAAAGAATCAATTTTTGAAGCAGAATCTGCTAATTTCATAGAAACTCCTCACCTAAGTTCGTCAGAAAGTCAAGAAACTAAATTTTTTACTTTTGTATTTAAATTTACATCTTTTAAATAAGAATCATGTCATTCTACTTTTTCAAAAACTTTTCCCAAAACACTATAATTTTCTCAAACAAAAATATCTCAAACATAAACTTGTGAAGATTTTGCTTTTTCTGCCAAAAGTTTTGAATAACTAAGCAAATCATCCTTTCCTACTTTCATTTCAGAAAATTTTTCAAGAGTTTTTGCTGAAAGTAAATTTTTTATTTTTGTTTCATCTCAAAGAGAATCTTTTAATTTAGAAATTTCAGTTTTTCAAAATTTTTCATCTTCAACCAAAATTGTATGCATTTTTTCAAATTTTGTTTCTTCAATTCATTTTCATTTTTCAAATAAATTTTTATTTGCATCCATAAAACCAGTTGCAGTTTTATTTAGAGAATTAAGCATTTTTGTTCCTGTTTCTTTTGTATAATTTACTCAAGAAGAAACAGATTTTTGGGCTTGTAGTAAATAATTTGGAGCATTATTTATAACTTTTTTTGCTGTTTGTTCTCATTCTCTAAAAGCTGATGTTTTATTTCAATTTTTTATAACTTTATCAGTTTTTTCTCAAATATCATCAATAATTTCTCACATACCAATTTTATCCCAAGCAACTGGACCTAAAAGCAAAATTCAAAGCCTTTTCCACCAAGTATTTGTCAAAACTGTATTGTCCCCAAATCAACCAAACAAGAAAGCAATTCCAGCTACAAGCAAAACTCCAGGATCTGTTGCTATAGCTTTTAATTTTTCTCCAGTTGACATTTTATCATCTTTTATAATTGCATAAAGACTTTTTTCATTTTTTCTTGCTTCTTTAATTCTACCTTCATTTTGCTCCCTTTGAATTCCAAAAAAATTATCAAATTTTTCAAAAAAATCTTTATTTCTTTTCATAAATTCTGGATTGTCTTGATTTGTTTTTCTCAAATTTTCTACAAAAGTAATAACTCTTTGTCCTCATTTTGACAAAATATCTCAATTTTGCATATGATATAAAATTTGTTTTTTATCTTCTTCAGTTAATCAATTTTTTCTAATATTTTCAAATTTATCATCAGTTAAATAAAGTCTTGTTTTTAGTTCTACAAAATTTCTTTTTTCTAATTTTCCAGTTGCTGGGTTTTGAAGAGTTTCTTCTTGAAATTTTGTAATTTCTGATTGCATTTCTTCAATTGTATTTCATAAAAGAGGAATATTTTTCTTTGCAAATGCAAAAACTTCATTTTTAGGTTCTACATCATCAGCTAAAAGTTTAGATTCAATACCACCAAGTTCTTTTTTTGTTTCAACTGAAACTTGTTTTTTTTCTGTTTCAGAAACTCAATTTTTATAATTTTCGATTGCTTTTTTTGTTTTAAGATCAAACATTCCTGGAACATCTTCATCAAGTCTTTTTAAAGTTTCCATTCCTAAAACTCCATCAGAAGTTAATCCTCTATTTTTTTGATATTCTTTGATAAATTTAACAAAATCTTTATCAAAAACTGTTCCAGATAATTGATAATTTTTCTTTATTTCTAAAATAATTGTGTTAATAGAAAAAACTCCATAACTAGAAAGAGCCTTTTTTGAAGCTTCAAATTTAGCAGTAACTTCACTATTATTTTCTACTCAAATAGAAACAATTTCTTTTTTGTTTGACATAAAATTTGTTTTATAAATTAAATATATTTGTTTAATAATATCATAAATTATTTTTTAATTCAATTTTTTACTATTGACAAATATTATTTTTTAATTATAATAAAGAATATTTTTTACAATAAAAAGAGAACCTGAAAAAAGTTCTCTTTTTTATTTTTCTATTTTTTCAAAAAATTCTTGCAAAGTCAAAATAGAAACTCAAAGATCTTTTGCTTTTTCTAGCTTACTTCAAGCTTTTTCTCAAGCAAGTAAAAAATCTGTATTTTTACTTACACTTGATACAAACTCTCATCAATTTTTTTCCAAAATCTCAACTAAACTATCTCTACTTATTTTTTCTCAATCTTTTTCAAAACTTCAAGTTATACAAACTTTTTTTAAAGAGAAAAAATTATTTTCATTAATTGAAATTTTTTCTTCTTCAAAATATTTTAGATTTAAAATATTTAATAATTCTTTCAAAATATTTTTATGTTTTTCATCTGAAAAATAATCAAAAATATTTTTTGCAGTTTCAGGTCAAATATCTTTTAAATCTTGAACTTCATCAATAGAATAAGAAAAATTTAAAAAATCATCTTCTGATTTAAAAAGTTTTTTTATAGTTTTGCTTGTTTTTTTCCCAACTCCAGAAATTCAAAGTGAAGTCAAAAATTTTTCCAAATCTACATTTTTTGAATTTTCTATAGAACTTACTAAATTTTCAAAAGATTTTTCTCCAAATCACTCAAGAGAAATTATTTCATCTTTTTTATTTTTCAAATCATAAATACTTAAAATATTTGTAATTAGTCACAAATCTATAAAAAGTTCCACCTGTTTTTCTCAAAGTCAATCAATATTTAAACCTTGTTTTCAAACCGCAAAAATTATTTTTTCAGAATGTTGGGCTGGACAATCAAAAGAATTTCCACAATAAAATCTAACTTTATCTTCATCTTTTAACACTTTTGAACCACAACTTGGACAATGCTTTGGTGGTAAAATTTTTTGTTCAGAATTATTTTCATTATATCAATCTACAACAGAAATAATTTTTGGAATAACTTCTCCAGCTCTTTTTATAAAAACTGTATCTCAGATTTTTAATCAAAGGTTTTCAACTTCTTCATAATTATGCAAAGTTGCTCTTTTTACGACAACTCAACCAATGTTTATAGGTTCCAAGTTTGCAACTGGAGTAATCGTACCAGTTCTTCAGATACTATGCTCCACTGACAAAACTTTTGTTGTTACAATTTCTGCTGGAAATTTGTAAGCAATAGCATATCTTGGATGATGCTCTGTCCATCAAATTTTTTCCCAAAAATCTATTTCCTCAACTTTTAAAACAAGTCAATCTATATCAAAATCTATTTTTTTTCTCTCATCTCAAAAATTTTTAATTGCATCTATAATTCCTTCAATTCAATTAAATTTTTTAAAATAACTTGAAATTTCAAATCACAAATTATTTAAAGATTTTATAACTTCAGAATATTTTGAAATTTTTGTTTCAGCTACATAATCAGCAAAATTTGCTAAATCATAAGCAAAAAATTTTAAATTTCTTTTTTTTGTTTCAGAAATATCTTTTATTCTTATACTTCAACTTGCTGCATTTCTAGTGTTACTAAAAACTTTTTTTCACTCTTTTTTTGCTTCATCATTCAGTTTTTCAAAAGATGAAATTGGCATAATAACCTCTCCTCTAATCTCAAGGTGATTTTTATAATTTATTTTTTTAGGAATATTTTGTATTTGAAAAATATTTTGAGTTACATCTTCTCATACTATTCAATTTCATCTAGTTATAGCTTGAGTCAGCTCCCCATCTTTGTAAATAAGCTCAATTCAAAGTCCATCAAATTTAAACTCTAAATTATAAACAATTTTTTCTTTTAAAATATTTTTTGAGAGCAAATTTTTCCTTACCCTTTCATCAAAATCCATCAAATCAGCTTCATTATAAGTATTATCAAGACTTATCATTGGACGAGAATGCTCTACTTTTTCAAAAGTTGATTCTTGAATTTCTGCTCAAACTTGAGAAGTTGCTCATTTTATTCAAAATTTTTCTTCCAAAAATTTTAATTTTCTAAAAATCTCATCATACTCAAAATCTGAAATTATTGGATTTTGTTTGTTGTAATACAAATCTGAATGAAATTTTATAAGTTTTTGTAAATTTTCTATATCAGAAAAATTTAGTTCATTATCTTTTTTATTAAAATATTTTTTTGATAATTCTAACATTTAAGAATTTTTAAAATTTAAAATTATTATTTTTTTGTTAAAAAGTTATTTTAATTCTACTAAAATTTTTATTATAAATAAGTATTTTTTAAATTTTTTTCAGCTTAAAATAAAATAAATTTCTTATATTTTTATCAAGTTTTTGTCAAACAAGCTAAAAGTATATTTTTTGTATAATTTTTGTAAACAAAAAGCTATTTTAAACTATTTTTTATATAGTAAAATGTACAAACATTTTATACATTTTTTAAAAAATAGCAAAAAAAAATATTTTTTTACTTACCCCTTTTTTACCTATTTTTAAGGAAAATTTTTGTTTTTAAAATTTTTATAATTTTTTTTATAAAAAATATTTGTAATATTTCAAAAAAAGGATTATAATATTTATGTAAGTTAGTTAAAAACAACTACATCTTACAATCTTTAACACACACTTGACTTTGACAGAATGGTCCTTATAAAATCCAATAAGAGGTCTAAAAAAAGATACTTTTGTATCAACAAAAACAAAAACAAAAATATAAATTTTATTGCAAAATAGAATAAAATTTATCGAAAAATAAAAAACAAAAAAATAAAATAAAAAACAAAAATAAACTGTCCAGGTGAATTTGACAGAAAAAACTCACCCAATCAAGGTTAAAGTGTTAATAGTGCAAGTCTATTAGAAATTCAAGGATTAGATTTTCACCTTATCTATTATCCCCTAGACACCTGAAAAAAATTTATTATCGTCTAGGATGTGATGAATAGATTACACTTAACCCAGTCACTGCTACCCAGCAAACTTGGGTCTTTTTTTTGTTTAAAAAAAATTTTATTTTTTTTGATTTTAGAATAAAATAATATCATAATAATTTTTAATAATTTTTTATGTTTGAAAATATAAATTTACTAAAAAAAGAAATACTTAATTCTCAAAAAATAGTTTTAATAAATCATATAAAAATGGATTGAGATGCATTTTGAAGTCTTTGAGCTCTATATTTAATTTTAGAAAAATTAGGAAAAAATGTAAAAGCAATAAATGATTTTATAGAACCTGAAAGTTTTAATTTTTTACTAAATAAAAAAATTTTTGAACCAGATTTAGATTTAAATGAATTTAACCCAGATTTAATAATAAGTCTTGATTCTGCTTCAACTTGACAACTTGGAGAAACTTACAAAAAATTTGAAAATATTTTTAAGCAAAAAAATTTTGTTGTAATCGACCATCATCAAACAAATCCTTGATTTTGAAAACTAAATTTTGTTTATCCAGAATTTTCATCAACTTGTGAACTATTATTTTTGATATTAAAAGAGCTTGATTTTGAAAATTTCATTGATAAACAAATTGCAACTTTACTCATAACTTGAATAGAAACTGATACAAATATTTTTTACAACCAAAATGTAACTTCTACAACTTTTTCTGTAGCTTCAGAATTGGTTGATTTATGAGCTGATTTTAGAACTCCAAATTATAATTTTTATCAAAAAATAGAATTCAAAAGATTAAAACTTTTTTGAAAAGCTATAAATAATCTAAAACAAACAAAAAATTTAGCTTACAGTTTTTTAAGTAAAAAAGATTTTGAAGATTGTGAGTGTACAATCGAGGATACTTCTGGAATAATAAATAAATTATCAAATATTGATGAAAATGAAGCTGTTTGTATGATTTATGAAAATGAAAATTGAGTAAAAGTAAGTTTTCGTTCAAAAAACTTTGATATTTGAAGTTTTTGTGAAAGTTTTCCTGGATGAGGTTGACATAAATATGCAGCTTGATTTAATTTAGAAAAAAATATATATGAAGCTGAAAAAATTATTTTAGAAAGATTTGAAAAATTTTTTTAAAGTTTTTTTTTAAATAAACTTGATTTTTTTTAATTTTTATATAAATTTTATAAGTTTTTATATTTTTACTAAAAGAAAGATGAAAAAAAAGGTAATGAAAAAAACAAAAATTATTACTACTTTAGGTCCTTCTACAGATACTAAAGATAAAATTGAGGCCCTTTACAAAAACTGAGCAAATATAGTTAGATTTAATTATTCTCATACTAACTATGAATATTTTGGAAAAATTTTAGATATTGTAAAAGAATTAAATAATTCTGGAGTTACAAATCTTTGAATTTTAACTGATACTAAATGACCAGAAATCAGAACAAAAGCTATAGATGAAAAAATAACTATAGAAGAAGGAGAAGAATTTTTCTTGACAAATACTTTAAATGAATCAAAAGTTACAGATTCTTCTAAAAAAATGATAGTTTGTGATTATGATTATATCGTTTCTGATTTAGAAATTGGTAGAATTATTGATATTGATACTGGTTTATTAAAAGCAGAAGTTATATCAAAAGATGATTCAAAACTTGTTTGTATTGCAAAAAATGGACACATAATTGGTTCAAAAAGACACTTAAACTTACCATGAACTATTTTAAAACTTCCTGGAATTACTGAATCTGACAAAGAAGATATCAAATTTGCAGTTTCTAGAGGTACAGATTTTATTGCACTTTCTTTTGTAAGAAATAAAGAAAATATTATAGAGTTAAGAGAATATTTAAAATCTATCGATGCCCCAAAAGGTATTCAAATTATTTCAAAAATTGAGAATCAAGAAGCTTTAAATAATCTAGATGATATTATTGAATACTCAAACGGTATAATGATTGCTAGATGAGATTTATGAGCTGAAGTTGATTTTGAAACTTTACCAATTCTACAAAGATCTATTGCTGATAAATGTAAAAAACAAGGAAAATATTTTATCGTTGCAACTCAAATGCTTGAAACAATGATAACAAATCCAATTCCTACAAGAGCTGAAGTTACAGATATTTACAATGCTGTTATGCAAGAAGCTGATTGTACAATGCTTTCTGGTGAAACTGCTGCTTGAAAATATCCAATTGAAGCTGTTAACACAATGGCAAAAATTTTAAGATACACTGAAAGTCAATCAACTTATTCTCACAATCATTTTGAAGCTTCATCTACTGAAGAAGATGAAATTAAAAAACAACTTGTAAAAAATGCTATTTCTACAGCTGAAAATATTTGAGCTAAAAATATTATAGTTTTCTCATTACATATGACTAGACTTATAGCAGCTTTTAGATCAAATATCCATACTTTTGCTTTTACTTTCTCTGATGAAGTTAGAAAAAAGATGACTGTTTTATTTGGTACAAAAACTTTCCAAATTGAGAAAAAATCAAATGAAGAAAATTTAGCTACTGCTATAGAAGTACTTAAAGAAAAAGGTCTACTTTCTGATGGAGATAGAATTGTTGCTATTACAGAAATAGAAAAACAAGATCAAATTGTTCCATCAACTCAAATTATTGAAATAAAATAATTTTGATAAAAAAATAAAAAAGAGATTTATTAAAAAATCTCTTTTTTATTTCAAAAATTTTACCATATATTCTCACTCTAGATGATAACCTCTTTTTTCATAATAAGGTCTAACTCAAACTCAAGCAATAACTGCCATTTTTTCATATCAATTTTTTAAAGCCAACTCTTCAGCTCTTTCTATCAATCTTTTTCAAAAACCTAAATGTTGACCAAAATTGTGCCCTTTTTCTCAAATAGAAAGTTGATCTCAAAAAGTATGAATTTCTCTTATAAGTGCAGCTCAATTTAATTCAGGTAAAACTTCCAAAACTTCTTTATCTTTTGATGGAAGTCTAAGTCTAAGAAGTGAAAAAATTGTTCTATCATCTTTGTCTTCAAAAGTAAGAAAATGTTCTTTTCAATCTGAAGCTTCATAAAAATAATCATTCAAAATTGTATTTTCTGGATTATTTCATTTATCTTTTATCTCTCTATGTCTGATATCAAGAAGCTTTACTCATCTTTCTTTTAATCTATCTTCAACTATTTGTCTCAAATTTGCTGTTTTACTTCATTCCAAAATTTCTGAACCTGGAATATCCCTATAAGTTCTGTTTAATCTGACATATTCTGGAATCATAGATTCTAAATCAGCTGTTAAATCAATCAAAGTCTCATCATCATAAGCTTTAAAGCCTCAGTTTCTCCAAATCTCTGTAAGTTCTGATTTATCAGTTACAACCATTGGATAAATTTTTAATTCATCTGGTCTAAAAGCTTGATTTTCAAAAACTTCTTTCAAAGATTTTTTATCAAGTTCTGGAGTTGATCCAAGCAAATTTGGCATCATATGAGCAACAACTTTGAATCAAGCATCTTTTAATAATTTTGTTCATCTGATACTTTCAGCATTTCAATGTCATCTCTTATTTAAATCATTTATTTCATCAATCGTTGTTTGATATCAAATCTCTACTCTTGTAACTCAATATTCTCTCAAAGTTTTTATTTCTCTTGGAGTTATCCAATCTGGCCTTGTTTCTATTGCTATTCAAATAACTCTACATCTGGCTGTTTCATTTAATTTTTTTGCTTCTTCCAAAGTTGCAGAAGCCTTCATTTTATAACTTTCTTTTATTTTAAAACTTGCAAATTTATCACTTGATAAATCTGTTTCTTCTATATGATTTTTCATTTCATCATAAGAATTAAAAGCATCGTAAATAGATTTTATAAAATTATCTCTATATTTTTTGGGATAAACAGACCAAGTTCATCAAATAATTCTTACATCATTTTTTTCAATTTTGTGTCAAGTTACTTCTAAAGCTCTAAGTCTATTATGAATTTGTAAAATTGGATCAAAATTATTCAATTGAGCTCTCATTACAGCTGGTTCATTTGGAATATAGCTTTTAGGTAAATTTTCAAAAGTTGGACAATAAATACATTTTCAGGGACAACCAAAAAATTCTGTAAGCAAAGAAATAACTGTAACTCAAGATAAACTTCTGACTCATCTTTTTCTCAAAACTTTTTCAAAAACTAGATTTTCCTCTAGTTCTCAAGTTGCCTTTAATTCATTGTACCTTTCGATAAGTTCAATTGAAGGAAAAGGTTTTTGTATGTTGTATTTTTTATAAACAATATTTTTTATTTTATGAAAATCATCTTTTATATCTCTTATATCTCTTTTATAAGACAAATCTAGTTTCTCTAGTCAATCTTTTAAAAGTTCATCAATTATTTGTGTTCTCATTTATAAGAATTAAAAAAATAAAATATTATCTACTTTGACTAGATTTTTTGTATTATATTTATTTTACATAAAAAGTAAAAGTTTTTTTATTTCAAAAAAGAAAAAGAGAGAAAAATTTTTCTCTCTTTTTAAAATTTTTTAAGATTCTAAAATCTCAACTTCAACTTTAAAATTTATATCAGATAGATCAAAAATTTTATGACTATTTAGCCAATTTTTAACTGAACTATCAGCAGTAAATAAATATTCAACTAAATTTTTTATTTTTTCCTCATCTATCAAATTATCCTCACTTGGAGTAATTTTAGGAAGAGTAGTACAATAAAAATCTGTTTCAAATTCCAAATGTCGATTTATATTTGAAATAGTAAAAAATCTCAAAAAAATTTTGTATGATTTAGATTTTTTTAAAACAAATTCATTTTTATCTGAATATTTAAATTTTATATCTAAATTCATAATTTTCTCCTTTAAACAAAAAGAGATAATTTTTATCTCTTTTTTTTAAAAAATCAAAAACAAAGTGAAAGCCTATCCATATGTTCTTCTGAAAAACAGAAAAAATCAACTACATCAATTTCTCTCAAATATTTATATTGTAAAATTTTTTTTATAATACAAATATTAAATTCAGAAGATACTGCTCGTACTTTCAGCCAAGTTTCAGTTTCCACATTTGCTATTTTAAAAATAACACGAATATGATATTCTCGACCTTCTACAATATCTTCTCCATACATATTTTTCTCCTAATTCAATGTTCTTGAAGTAGTATAGCTATCATCAGAATACTCTTCTCCAAAAATTTCAGAATTTATTTCTTTGACTAATTCTAAAGTTTGACTTCTATCATAAAAATCAAATTGTAAAATCTGATGTGCCATTTGAAAAGCCTCAATACCTCTTTGATTTAAGATTTCATCATAAAGAAAATCATAAACACTTTCTTCATCAAAAGTAGTATCTACATCAAATTCAACTACAAGTCCCAAAACATAAAAGGTATATTCATTATTTGGAAGAACATGAAGAATCTGGACTAAAATATCATAAGTTCCTTTAGGAATATTATAATTAAGACCTTGTTGTTTTTGATTTTTAGCTTCCATAATTATTTCTCCTTTTAGTAAAAACGAAAAGCTTATTATATTATAAAATTTTTTACAAAATAGTCAAGAAAATATAAAAATAAAAATTGACTTTTTTATAGTAAACTTTAAAATAAGTTCCTAAAAGTATTTTTTAAATAAAAATAATATGAAAGTGAGAAAAATTGTAAGAACTTTTTTAAAAAATAAAGAATGAAAATTTTTAATGGTAAGACACAAATGAAAAAATTATTGGTCTTTGCCTGGTGGAGGTTTAGAAGGTGAAGAAAGTCTACAACAAGCTATTAAAAGAGAATGTATGGAAGAACTAAACTTGAAAATAAAAATTATTTGAAATAAAATTTGACTTGATATTGATCACATAAAAGAACTTCCCTCTCCTATTTGTAGTTACAAAATTGAATACAATGAATTTAATTGAAAAAAAGTAAAAAGACTTGAATATATTTTTTTGAGTGAAATAAAATCTGGAGAAATTTCTCTGCAAAAATCAGAAATAGATGAATATAAATTTTTTACTTTAGATGAAATTTTACTTTTAGAAACTACTCATATTCAAGTAAAAGAAATAATTAAAAAAGCCTTATAAATATGAAAAACTTAAAAATAATAATTTTAGCTATAATTTTTATTTTTTTAACGATAATAAATACAAATTTTTTATCGTTTTTTTGACTTCCTCAAATTGAAGCAATTTATGAGTTTCCAAAAGTTTTAGCTTTTAATATTTTGATTCCAATTTTTAGCATTTTTTTTCTTTTAAAAAATTTTAAAAAACGAGTTTTTATTCCAAAAATAATTTTTATACTTTTTATACTTTTTGCATTTTCTCTTTTTTCTGTAGCTTATCCTCTAACAAATATTTTTTGAAATAATCAAAATTGACACTGATTAATTATGATGTCAAATTTAGTAATTTTATACTGAATTTTACTAAATTTTGAAAAAAATAAAATTGAAAAATTATTAAAATATATTTTGATTTTATCTCCAATAATTTTTTCAATAGCAATTTGTGAATTTATTTTTTGAAGTGAATATTGAGTAAACATCTGATTTTTTAACTTTGCTTCCTCATTTTCACTTTTTTCAATAATGATAACTCCTTTCATTTTAAGAAGAATTTCATTTCTAACCTCAAATAATCATCAATTAAAAGCAAAATTTTTAGAAATCTGAAACTTTAAAATAAATGAAACAAAAATTTCAAAATATTTTTATATTTTTATTTTTATAATTATTTCTATTTGTCTTTTCTTAACAAAATTAATTTTACCAATTTTAATTTATTTAGGCTATATTTACTATTTTACAATCAAAAATGTAGAAAAAAAATTTCATAAAAATATTTTATTTTTCCTTTGAGTTTTAATTTTTTTTACAATTTTAATAATCTTTAATACTTGATTAAAAGAAGAAATAAGTAATTTTATTTCAAAAATTTTATCTTGGCAAAGCACATATGATGCTATTGCAAAGAATGTAAGTTCAACTTTTTTCTGAGTTTGAAATGATAGTCTAATATTTACTTTTGAAAATTCTAAATCAAAATTATTGTATATTTTTGAAAATATTTGATATAAGATAAATAAACCAAATAATTTTTTCTTAGAAATTTTTTATTGATTTGGAGTTTTAGGTATTGTTATACTATTTAATTGTTTACATAATTTCTATCTTTGATACAAAAAAGAATCAACTTTTCATCACATAATTTTGATTTTTTTAACTTTTTCAATGCTAAATACAGCTTCAATAATAAATTATTTTTTTCTTATTATAATAATTGCCTATATATCAACAAAAAATGAAAAAGAAAATTTTTTTATAAAAACAAAAATTTTTGTAATAATTTTCTCTATTTTTTCTATTTTTACAAATATAATTTACTTTGGAAATGAGGTTAAATATTATAAAAATCTAGATTACAGTAAAGCAAACATAGTTTATAAAAAACTAAAACATGAAGATAAAGAAAATTATATTTTAAACTCAAATGAGGATATTTTCAAAAAATGTGAAAAATTACTTGCTTTTAACAAATCTGCAGAAACATTTTTCAGTTGCTGAAATTTTTTCTGGGAAATTTGATACAAAGATTTAGCAAAAGTTTATTATAATAAAGGACTTGAAAAACTTCCTGATATGCGGAATAAAGACTCAAATTTTTACAAAAATTTCTTTATAAAATATTTATTTAATAAAAATAAATTTTTTGACCAAAATAAATCAAATTTGATTGATATTTTAAATGTAACTTGAAAAAAAATAACTATAGATAACATGAAAAAATATTTAATTTTTGATTTGGACTGAACATTAATTGACCAAAATAAAAAATTTTATCCAAATTTAGTTAAAAAAATAAAAGAATTATCAAAAAATTATAAATTATTTTTAACTACAAATTCTTCGGCTGAAACAGCAATAAAATTATTAAAAGATAAAGGAATTTATGAAAATTTTGAATATATTTTAGGTTGAGATAATCTAAAAAAATCTAAAGAACATATTATATATTTCAAAGATTTAAGCTTAGATGAAAATTTTAAAAAATATGCAGTTTATTTTTGAGATTCTGAACTTGATGAAAATATTGCAAAAGAAGCTGAAATAAAATTTATTTTGGTAAAAAATTGAAATATTTTAGAAAAACTAAAAGAAATATAAAAAGACTAGAAAATTCTAGTCTTTTTTGTAAAAATCAATTATTTTTTTCATATCTTCTTTTAATTCTGCTTCAAAAAATTTTTTATTTGAGTAAAGCTTAAATCTTAGATTTTTTGCATGTAAAGCTTGTCTTTGTAATCAAAATTTTTTTTCTACTTCTTTGTTTATTTTTTCGTTTCAATAAACTTTATCTCATATTATAGGAAATCAAATACTTGATAAATGAACTCTGATTTGATGAGTCCTTCAAGTTAAAATTTTTACTTTTAGTAAAGTATATTTTTCTCATAAATAATCTAAAACTTCAACTTCAGAAATAGCATTTTTAGGGTTTATTGGATTTTTTGTAGTCATTTTTTTTCTATCAATTCTATGTCTTCAAATCTCTGTTTCTATTCTAATTTTTTTTTCTTTAAGAATTCCTGAAACAATTGCAAAATAATTTTTTTCTATCTCTCTTCACTTTATAACTTCTGATAAATAAGCCATCATTGCATCATTTTTTGCTATCAAAATTATTCCAGAAGTATCTTTATCAAGCCTGTGAACAATTCCTGGTCTTTCAACTCAATTTATAGTTCAAAGATTTGTCAAACTACAATGATGTAAAATCCCATTAACAAGAGTATTTTCTGTTCATCATTCTCCAGGAACTGGATGTACATTTATTCAAGCATCTTTATTTAAAATCAAAATATTTTCATCTTCAAAAATTATATCTAAATCCATTTTTTGAGGTAATATATCAAGCTTTTCTGGAATAATTTCTATTTCAAGTTCATCTTTAGGATTTAATTTTAGATTCTTAGAAATTTGTTTTTTATTAACTGAAACTTGTCATCTATTAATTATTTTTTGTATATAACTTCTAGAATAATCACTAAATAGAGCAGATAAATAAATATCTACTCTAATTTTTTTCTCACTAAAAACACAAAATTTTATAATCATAATTGAGCTTTAATATCAGCTATTTCTTTTTCATTTGATTTATTTTGCTCCTCTTGTTTTTCTGATATAAAATAAAGTTCCCCAATTTCAATCCATTCTTTTTTTTGCTTATTTAAAAGTTTTTTGATATCTTCTGGATGTTCTTTTATAAGTTCTCTAAATTTTTCTCTTTCTTCTAAAAAAACTTTTATAAGTTCATCAAATTGAAATTGAGTCAAAATCGGAACAGAATCTATAACTCTCTGTTTCTCAAGCACAGAAAGAGATAAACTATTTTTTAACAAATCTAAAAAATAATTTTCATCAACCAAAACTGATTCTTGATGCAAAAGAATTTTATCTAAAACTAAAGAATCAACTTCTTTTTCTGTCAAATTTATTTGAGACATATTTTTTAATAATAAAAAATAAATTTGCTTATATTATAAAAATTTTTTATTTATAAGCAAATTTATTTTTACTAATTTCAAACAGTTTCAGCTTTTACAATCCATCTTCATTTTATTCCTCAAACTGGAGTACAAGTAAATAAAACTAATTCATCTTTATCTGAAGGATATAAAATAGATATATCGTCATCTTTTACATTTTTTGATTCAACTACTTTATAAACAAATCTTTTAAATTCATTATTTACATCTTTTTTATAAATCCAAATTTCATCAGATTTATTTAAAGAAATAATCTTTTGAAAATGAGTTCTATATCTAGATTTATTATAAAAATAAGAAGAATGTCACATAATAACTTTTTTACCAACTTCTCAAAAATCTGCATATTCTAGAGGCAATTCTACTGCTCAAGATACTAGATAATTTGCAAAATCTTCGTCTCCTCAATCGTTAAATTTTTCATATTCTTTAGTTCACTCTTTTACTGTATTTACAGGAATAACTAAACCATTTCATGGAATAACAACATATTTATCACCTTTTCTATCTTGTTCTGGAAGAGCCTGCAACCAATAAGAAAGATCTATTTCTGTGCTTCAAGCAAGTCTAAAAACTTCAACTCCTGGCAATTTTGTATCTACAGTTTTTCCTCTAATATGTCAGGCTCTTTTATAAATTAAATTTTGTTCATTATCATGTATTTTTGAATAATTTACATTATTTTTTGTTGTTGCAATTTGTGCTCAAACATTTCAAACATTAAAAATATTTAAAAGTATAAAAAATACAAGAGAAAATATTAAAATTTCTTTTTCCATTTTTTTCATATTTACTAAATTTGGTTATTTATTAAGTATAAACATATATTAACATAAAAAAAAATAAAAAACAAATATATTACAAAATATTTTTAAAAAAAGTCAAGAATGTTATTTTTTTTATTTTTAAGTTGCTTTTTTCAAAGTTTTTTTTATAATTTAAAAAATTTTATTTTATAAAAAAAATTTATGTGTATAGAATGTAATCACAACCATAATGAAGAAGAAATTTTTGAACATGGATGTAATTGTGGATGTGAAGAAAATGATAGTGAAATTCCTTTTAATTCTCTAGTAAAAATAGATGAAGTTGCTCCATTTTTTGATTTATCAACTTATTTTCCAAAAGAAGATAAAATCGAAAATTTAAATTTATTTGATTTAGAATGAGAATGGTCAGTTTTATTTTTTTACCCTGCTGATTTTTCACCTATTTGTTCAAATGAACTTTTAGATTTAAAAGCTAAAGCTGAAGAAATAAAAAAATCTGGAATAAATTTTATAGTAGCTTCTACTGATACAGTTCACACTCACAGAGCTTGGATAAATCATGAAGAATCTATGAAAAATTTTTCTTTTCCTATGATATCTGACAGAAACTGAGATGTTTCAGAATTATTCAATATTTTAAATGATGATACAATGATGGCCTCAAGATGAACTTTTATTATCTGACCAGATTTAGTTGTAAAATCAATAGAAGTAAATCCAAAAACTCTTGGAAGAAAAATTTCTGATATAATCGAAAAAGTAGAAAGATTAAAAAATCCTGAAACTTGTAATTTAAAATAAAAAAATACTTCAAATTTGAAGTATTTTTTTTATTTATTTTCTTTTTCTATTTCAGAAATTTCTTCTTTTGTTTTATTAAAAACAGTTGATAATTTTTCTTTTATTGTATCAATTGTATCTTTAGAAAGACCTTTTAATTTTTCGATTTCTTCAGATTTTGATTCATAAAGTTCTTCCAATTTTTTTTGAGCTTTTTCAATATAAGGATTACCTTTTTCCTTTAGCTCTAAAATAAGTTCTTTTCATTTTTCAGAATAAGAATCAAAAATTTTCATAACTTCATCTTTATATTCACCAAATTTTTGTTTATTTTCTTCTGTAAAAAGTTCTTCTTTTACTTTATTTATCATATCAGTATGGGTTTCTACAAAAGCATTTAAAAATATTTTAAATTTTTCTTTATTATCTTTAGCATTTGAAAAATTTTCTCTAAGCTCTTTTTTATTTTTCCCATAAAATGTAGCAGCTGCAACTCAAGCAACATAAGCTAAGCCAAGAGCAAAAATACCTTTTTTTGACATAATTTTTTAAAATTATAAAAATAAATAAAAAAATCTAATAAAAAGTTTTTAACAAGAAATTTTATTATAAACTTTTTTTTATAAACTTTTTTAGTATAATAATATTATAATAATTTTTTGTTTTTTGCAAAATTTTAATTTTATTTTAATTTTAAAAATTTATGTCTTATAAAAATTTTTCAAATAAATATAAAGAAGTTTTATTAAATGCTGAAGAAAATGTAAAAAAATTATGATTTAAAAATTTGTGAGTAGAAGATATTTTTTTGGAAGTTGTAAAACAAGCAAAATGAAACTTGAAAGAAATTTTAAATTTATTTTGAATAAATGAAAAACTTGTTTTGGAAATTATTCAAAAATGAATTTTTAATGAAATTCCAGAAACTAGAAAATGAGTTTATACTTGAATGAGTTCTAGAACAAAAAATATAATTTTATGAAGTATAAAAATTGCAGCAAATTATACAAAAACAAAAGCAAGTTTGGAAGATTTTCTGATTTCTATGATTGTAAATGATTCTTGGATAAATAGTTTTTTTGATTATATCTGAATAAATCCTACAGATGTAGAAGCTGAACTTAGAGAGGCAAATGTAAATTGATTTTTTGATTGAGAGTTACAAACAGAAAAAGATTCTCAAGATAAAGAAACTACAGAATCAATCAATAAACTTCTTTGAGCTTTGACAAAAAATATTTTACAAAATGAATGAATAACTCCTTTTGATAATAATATGAACTGACAAAAATTTACTGAAAGTACAACTCCAGCTTTGGATTTTTTCTCTACAAATTTGACTGCTGAAGCAAAAGAATGAAAAATAGAAAAAACTATTTGAAGAGAAATTGAAGTTGAAAGACTTGTAGCAATTTTGAATAGAAAAACAAAAAATAATCCAGTTTTAGTTTGAGAACCTTGAGTTTGAAAGACTGCAATTGTTGAATGACTTGCTTTAAAAATTGCTGAATGAGATGTCCCTTTTTCTATGAAAGATAAAAAAGTTTTAGCTCTAGATATGACTTCTCTTGTGGCTTGAACTAGATACAGATGAGAATTTGAATGAAGAATAAAACAAGTTATTGAAGAAGCTTCAAAAGTAGAAAATGAAGTTATTTTATTCATAGATGAAATTCATACAATAATTTGAGCTTGAGGTTGAGAATGAACTCTTGATGCTTCAAATATTTTAAAACCAGCAATGTGAAGATGAAAAATTAGAATAATTTGAGCTACAACTTACAATGAATATAAAAAATATATTGAAAAAGATTCTGCTCTTGAAAGAAGATTTCAACAAATAGTTGTAAATGAACCAACAAAAGAAATAGCAAAAACTATTTTATCTGGAATAAAAGAAAATTTTGAAGAATATCACAATTTGATAATTTCTGATGAAGCAATAAATGAAGCAGTTGAGCTTTCAAATAGATATATAACTGATAGATATTTACCAGATAAAGCTATAGATTTGATGGATGAAGCTTGTAGTTTAAAATCTATGAAATATAATTTTGATGAAAATGAAATCAAAGTTTTGAAAGAAAAAATAGCTGAAAATAATAAAAAAATTGAAGATTTAGTTATTTCTCAACAATATAAAAAGGCTTTTAAATTGAAAGAAAAACAATTAGAACTAGAAAAACAAATTTCAGAATCAAAACAAAAATTTCAAGTTCCCAAAGAAAAAAGGTTTGTAGTTGAAGCTTTTGATGTACAAAAAGTTTTGAGTATTGCAACAGGAATCCCTATTTCAAATTTAGGTAAAGATGAAACTGCAAAAATAATCTGACTTGAGAAAAAAATAAAATCTGAAATTGTAGGTCAAGAAGAAGCTATTTCTGGAATTATAAAATCTATAATGAGAAACAAAGCTTGAATTTCAAATCCAAATAGGCCAATCTGAAGTTTCTTATTTTTATGACCAACTTGAGTTTGAAAAACTGAACTTGTAAAAGTTTTAGCAAAAAATTTTTATGATGACAAAGATGCACTTATAAAAATCGATATGAGTGAATATTCTGATAAAACTTCTGTAAATAAACTTATTTGAGCAAGTTCTGGTTATGTTTGATATGAGGAAGGTTGAATGCTTACTGAAAAAGTTAGAAAAAAACCTTATAGTGTTATCTTATTTGATGAAATAGAAAAATGAGATTTTGAAGTTTATAATTTATTATTACAAATTCTTGAAGAATGAATTTTGAGTGATAATAAAGGTAAGAAAGTAAATTTCAAAAATACTATAATTATCATGACAAGTAATATTTGACAAGAAGAATTTACAAGAAAAGCTGCAAAAATTTGATTTAGCATTTGAAATTCTGAAGAAGAAGAAATAATTGATGATTATAAAAAATCTGCTGAAAAAATAAAACAAAATCTAACTGATTATTTTTCTCCAGAACTTATAAACAGAATTGATAAAATAATTGTTTTCAATCCTCTTGATAAAAATGAAATCAAAAAAATTGTTATTTTATGATTAAAAGATTTAGAAAATAGATTAAAATTAAAATGATTTGCTTTAAAATATGATACAAAAGTTATAAATTTTATTTTAAAAAATGTTTATAATCCAGATTTTTGAGCAAGAGAGGTAAGAAGATATTTAGTTGATTATATTGAAGAATTGATTGCAGAAGAAATAATCACAAATAAAAATACGAAAGAATTTGCTTTAAGCATTATAAAAGAACAAATTGTAATAAATAACAAAAAAACTGAAGCCAAAACAAGTAAAAAAACTAATTAAAAAAAGAGATTTTAAAAAAATCTCTTTTTTTAATTATAAAATTATTTCAACTTCATCTTTCAAATCTGGAACTAAAATTTGTATTCTTTTTGAAGTTGCATTAATTATTTTATTTACATCTTTTGAAAAATCTTCTCTTGGAGCTCAACCATGAGTCAAAGCTATTTTTGCTCATCTTTTGAAATTCATATCTTTTAAATGTGTCAAAATTTCTTCTCCATCAGCATGAGCTGAAAATCCTGACAGATCTGAAATTTTACAATCTACATCAAAAGCTTTTCCATCAAGTAAAACTTGTTTTTGAGTTTTTATTTTTCATCATAAAGTTGATTCTGGACAATATCAAACAAATAAAATTTTTGCATTACTATTTGGTAAAATTTTTTGTAAATGATAAGAAATACTTCATCAATCACACATTCCAGAAGCAGAAATAATTATTTCTTTTCTATCTTTTCTTTTTCATTTATAAATACTTTCTTGTTCATCTTTTCAATTTACAAAATGAATAACTTCTTTTCAAAAAATTTCTACTTGTCTTCTTGGGTCTAAAAGTCTATATTTATTTCAAATATTTTCATCATTTCTATAAATATCTGTAATTTTTATTGACAAAGGGCTATCTACTACAATATTTTGAAAAATTATAGATTTTTTCAATTCTGAAATATTTTTTTTCGTAAATGAAATTGATTTCAAAATAGATTTTGCTAAATGTCATTCTTTATTTTCAAGAGCTTCATAATCTGATTTTAACTTTTTCAAATTTTCTTGTTCTTCTTGCAAACTTTCTTTATCATCTAGACTATTTACCATTTCTTTCAAAATCATAATCAAAAGTTCTTGAGTTCTTTGAATTGAAAAGGCTGGAATCAAAATTTTTCCATGAAAATTTCAAAGTTCTTCAAAAAATCTATCTTCTACTTCTTCCCTATTTAAATGGTTTCTTCAAGCATAAGTTGTTTCCATTTGAACATAATCGAGTTTATATGGAATTTTTTCTGGACTTCAAGGTAAATTCGGATTTTTTATTCTTCATAAATCTCATGAAAAAAGTAGATTTGTTGTTTTTGAAACTTTTTTTGAAAAACCAGGAATTTCACTTTCACTTAAAATAGAAGAAACTTTTTTTGAATTTTTTGAAACAATACTCATCAAAACTTGACTACTTCACTCAATGTGTCCAGCTTGAAAAAATCTTAATTTTATTTCTTCTACAAAAGTATCTTGTTCTATTTTTTCTTCCTCAAAAGAAATTTTCAAAAGTTTATTTAAAGAATAAAGTTCATCTAAACTATAAGGAATATCATAATAAAGCCACATTCTTTCATCTATATCTCACAAAGAATCTACAAAATTTTCTTCTAAATTTTTTCTGTGAGATTTATAAACTGGAGTTCTTTCTACTTCTTTATAATTTTCAACAAAATCAAGAGATTCTTCCAAAGATTTTCTCAAAGCTTGATTTCTATCAAAAATTTTTTGATTTGCATCCAAAGCTTTTTTTGTGTTTTTTATTTTTTCTTCTAATTCTAGTTTTATTTTATTGTAAACCTCAAGACCTAAATAAATATTTTCAGTAGATTTTTGATATCAATTTTCAAGTAAATTATCCAAAGTTAAATCTGGAGAATTTAAAGAAAAATTTTGTTTTATAATTTTTTCTTCTCAATTATCAATAAAACGAAACATAGAATAAGTTTCTTCAACATCAACTTCATCAAAAAGTAATTCTTGTTTTTCAAAAATTTTTTTTGAATCTTTATTTTCCAAAGATTTTTTTGCCTCAAAATACATTTCTTCAAGTTCTCTCATATTTTTATCTCAAAATTTTTTATAAATTTGAGCTTTTAAATCAGTTCTATCTTCTTTTGATAAATTTCCTGAAGAAAGTTCTTCATAAGAATTAACTAAAAATTGAGAATCATTGAAATTTCTTACATTTTTTTTGTTTAAATTTCTAATTCTATCTATTTCTGACCTCATTATTTTTACATTATCTAAAAGCATTTCTCTAGTTTGTAATGCTGTTAGTTTAGTTGTATAAATGGGACCAGAAAATCAATTTTTTACAAGCATTGGCAATCTACCACAATGATCAGCATGAGCATGAGTCAAAACTATAAAATCCAAATTTTTTGCTTCTTCAAAAACTTCATTATTTGCTTCTAAATCTTTTTTTCATCATTGAAACAATCCATAATCAATTATTCATTTAAAACCATCTACATCCACAAAAGTTGCACTTCATGTCAAGCTCAAAAAATCAGGGCTATTTTTATCATTCCCCTCTATAGCTCAAAGATACTTAATTTTTGTACTAACCATATAAAGCATTTAAAAAATATTTTATTAATTTTAAAATATTTTTCTTTTTTGTCAAGATATTTTTTAAACAAAAAAATAAGATTTTTAAAATCTTATTTTTAATTTTTTTTCTCAAAATCTGTTTTCATTTTTTCTAGAGAAATTCTATTTTTTTCGATTGCATCTTTTTCCATTTTTAAATCAGAAACAAATCATTTTTCTAGCTTTAATTCTTTTTCTAAATCTGAAATATGTTTTTCCTTTTCTGAAATATCTCCATCAATTAAATTTTCTCTTTGAGTAAATTCAGAAATTGTCCTAGATAAAATCTCTGCCATTCCCCCAATTCCTTTTTCCTCAATATTTCCAAAACTTTTTTCTGGAGTTTCTAAAACTTCCAAAGTTTCAACTTTTTCTTCTTTTGGTTCTTCTGGTAAAAACGAAATATTTTCTAAAGAAGAATTATCGGTTTTTTCTTCTGAAATCAAAAAGTTATTTTCTTCTTGTTTTTCTTCTACTTCTTGATCTTTTTGAGAAAAATCTCAAAGTAAATCAGATAAAGAACCTTTTGTTTCTTCTGTTGTTTTTTCAGCTGTTTCTTCAAAAATCATCGGAGATTCTCCAGATTTATCTTCCTCTAAAAATAAAAAATCATCATTATTTGTTTCTTCTTTTTTTTCTATAGAAGCTCAAAAATCTATAGCTCCTGAATCTTCAGAAAAAATTAGTAAATCATCATTATTATTTGTAGCCATTATTTTTTTATTATTTTTAAAATATAAAAATATATTATCATATAAAATCTTTTTTTGCAAAAATTTGTTTGATATTTTTTAAAAAATAAATATAATTTAAGGGCAATTTTGCAATTAATTTAATATTTAAAATTATAAAATATGGATTATTCTAAAATGGCTCAACTTGCTAAATTTCAACAAGAAGCAATGAAAGTTAAAAAAGAATTAGAAAATACACTTATAGAATCAGAAGTAAATGGTTTAGTTATCACTATAAATGGTGAAATGAAAGCAGAAAAAGCTGATTTTGAAACTGATGCTTTAGTTCCAGGATTGACTCCTGCTCAAAAAGAAGAACTTCAAAAAGCTATAGTTGAAGCTGTAAATAAATGAATTAAAAAATCTCAAGAACATGCTGCTGAAAAAATGCAAGGAATCATGGGGCAAATGTGAATGTGAGACCTTATGAACCAACTTGCTGGAGGTTTAAAATAAATAATTTTTAAAACTAGATTTTATCTAGTTTTTTATTTAAATAAAAAATAAAATGAACTCTATTTGTAAAATTTCTTTAATTATAACTGAAAAAATTTTTTTATAAAAATATGCTTGCGAAAATTTTATTTCTCTAAAAATAAAAAATAATTTTTAAAAATAAAAAGCTTTATATTAAATTTTTTTGAAATTCTAATTGTAAATGAATTAATTTTAAAGAAGAAAATCTAAAAATCTGACAAGAAAATTATTTTTTGGTAAATTCTTTTAATAAAAAAATTCTCAGATTCTTACATGGGTTCAAATCAAATAAAAGTGAATTTTAATAATTTTTTTTTGTAGACTAAAAAAAGAAGTGATAAATCACTTCTTTTTTAGTTTTTGTAAGAGAAATCAGCTTTTACTATCCATCTACCTGCTATTCCTCAAATTGGTGTACATGTAAATAGTGTAAGTACTGAACTTTCTGTTGGTTTTATTACTTCTATATCTGTATCTTTTGTATTATATGAGGCTCTTACTTTATATACATATCTTGTATATTTTCCTGTCTCATCTTTTTCATAGATCCAGATTTCTTCATTTTTTTCCATTCATATTATTTTTTGGAAATGTGTTTTATATCTTGCAGTTGAATTTTTGAAATATGATGAATGTCATGCTATTACTTTATTTCATATTTCTCCATATCCATTCAAGCTTGTTCATGGTAGTTCTACACTTCCTGTTTTTAATATTTCATGGAAATCTTCTTCTCAACCATTTATAAAGTTATTGTATTCTTTACTATTTTCTTTTACTTCATTTATTGGCATTACTAGTCATGAAGATGGAATTACTACATATTTATTTTTATTTCTATCTTCTTTTGGTAATACTTCTAACCAATGAGGTAATTCTGTATTTGTATTCCCTGCTAGTCTAAATATTTCTTTATTTGGTAGTCTTGTTTCTACAATTCTTCTTACTCATTCTCATACCAATCACACTTTTTTATAGATTTCTTGTGAACTTATTGCTCCGGTTTTTGGTAATTTCTTACCATATTTTCTTATTTTATTTCATACTTCTTGTTTTTTCTCTTCTTTCTTTATTTCTTCTTTTTTCTCTGGTTTTTTAATTTCTATCGGTGCTATTGGTTCAAAATCTTTTGGTAATTCTGGTGTTTTTGGAACTTCTGGAACTGTTGGTGTAGGTGGTGTAACCGGTTTATTTGGTTTACTTGGAACTTCTGGTGTAGGTGGTGTAACTTTTGGCTCCTCAGGTTTTGGTTCTGGTTTTACTGGTTCATCTGGTGTCTTTGGTTCTGGTTTTACTCTCGGATCTTCTTTTGGTGGAGTATATCATCCTGGAGTTCCTCAAGAAACATTTTTAGGCTCATATTGTAATTTAATTGTTTGTTTATCTAATTTTACTTCTCAATTAATTGGAGCAGAACCTACTTTTAAATCTGGTTCATCTGAATTATTCTTTACTAAAAAATAAATAATTCAATCTTTTCATTCTATTTCCTCTGGAATTCATACAAATTTACCATTTGTTCCATCAAAATTTTTCAAATCATAATCTTTTCTAACTGGAGAATTTTTAGGAGCGACAATATGTCATTCTTGAATTTCTTCTTCAGTTCATAAAATATAATATTTTACATCAACTTCACCTCATTTTTTTGCATAAAGTAGAGTTCTATGAGCTGGAGTTTTGTAATCATAACTTCAGAATCAATTTACTCTATTTTCTTCTGTAACTCAATCAGAAACTTTATTATCTTTTACTTCTACAAAAACATAACCATCAATCTCAGGATGAGTAATTTTTGTAGGTTCTTTAATATTCTTTGATTCTAAATCAGTTGGAATATTATCAATTGAATCAGCTAAGAAAAATGAATTTGCATAAATATTTACCTTATCTTCAATTCAAGCAAATTTTTCATGTAAACTTCTTCACATAAAAGTCCAAGTTTTTGAATCTTTTTTATTTCCTTCTTCATCAATTGGAGAAGTTAATTCATTTGTTTCATTTTTATATTCTTTAAAATCAACTGTTAGTTTTCCAGTTGGCCAAAGTCTAGCATATACATCTGGTGCTTTTGGGTCTCAGTTTGTATAGGTTTGGATTCCTAAAAATCAACCTGTATCTCAAACTATTTCCAAATTTATTTGTCAACCCACCTTTATAACTGGATTTTCTGAAGTAGCTATTTTATTATAAGAATCCTCAGAAATTGAAGTATTTAAACCTCTAGTATAATCATCAGCTACAGAAAGCCACATCGGTTTCATAAAATCCTCAAAAGACAATTCTGCAAATTTTTTCATATCAATAAGTGTAACTGGTATACTTATTTCATACTCTCAGTCTGTATTTTTAAATCTTTCCATTCTTTCTGGAGAAAAAGTAAAATAAGTTTTACTTCACTCATATCTGATATTTTTTGCGTCAAGTTCTGGAAGTTTTGCTGGATTAAGTCTTTGCCAAGTTGATTCATAAGCAACTTCTATATCTTTATCAAATTCTAATCTTTTATCAATTTTCATTTTTACATATCAAGTCCATCCTTTTATTTTATCAATTCTTCACCATAAAACTCTTAGTGAATTACGAATTTTATCAAAATTTAAAGTAGCCTTATAATGTAACCTTCAAGATTGATCTACTTGATAAGAAGTTTCTACAGTTGTATGCTTACTATCCAAATTAGAATTCATTTCATTATTTTCCTCTAAATATATTGTTGGTCTAACTCTTTGAATATCAGAAAACATTCATAACATATCATTTAATCCTGTCCATTGAAGGTATAAATCCATATCTTCTGGAGCATCAGCTGGAAGTGGATATCACATTCTATAATATGTACCACTTCAATCTGGCTTTGTATTATATCAATAAGTTCTGTAACAATTACTAAAAAGACAAGTAAAAGCTCCGTTTCAAATTGCTAAATAGCTTTGATTTTTCTTTTCTGCATAATCACCTCTACTCTTATATTTTGCTTTTTCTTCAGGAGATAAAGTATCATATTTTCCATAAAAATAATTAAACCAAAAAGAAGGGTTAGATTTTTTTCTAGCCTCCGCATATGCTTCCCTTGTAATATTTGCTGGTTTGTTTTCCATTGCATCATAAGTAGATAACCACATTTCTTTATAGCCATCAGCTCAAGCATATTGTTCTGGGGTAAGAGGTGTAACTCAATAAAGAGCTTGTTTTGCTCATATAACCATTTCATTAACCTCTTCAGTCAAATCCGCTCCTGATGGAACTCTAGAGCCTTTTGGAGGATTCCTATGAACTCTAATAGTTCTTTTTTCTGGTCATTTTTGAGAAACTGCTACAGTTGTATCTCAATCATCTGCTCTCGCTATAGGAAAAAATCAAAAATTTCCTATCAAAAAGCTAGCAATAACCAATATTGACAAAAACTTTTTAAGCATAAAAATAAAAATTAAAAAATAAAAATTTTTGTTTAAAAAAAATTTCAACTAGAATAATAATGATTATTATTATAATATCAAGTTAAAAAATTTTTTTATGTAAAAAACTTGTAAAAAAAATCTTGATTTTTTATTTAAATTTTATATAATGAGAAACAAAGCATTTGAATAGAAATCAACTATGAAGCTGAAAGAAGAAATTTTTTTATTTTTTAAAAAAAGATTAGAACTTTCCAGAGTTTAAAATCTCTGTGTAAAAAAATTAAAATTAAGTATTGCTTTTTGGTGGTACCTTTCAATATTTTTTGAACCGAAAGCACAAAAATTTTTCTTTTTAAAAAAGATAGATTTTTTGTGCTTTTTTATTTTTATAAAAATTTTATTATGAAAATAGTTATTTGAACAACTTCTGCACCAAAAGTAGAAGCTATAAAAGAAGCAATCGAAAAATGTGTTTATTTTTTAAATGAAGAAATAGAGCTAGTAGATATAAAAGTAAATTCTTGAGTATCTGATATGCCTACAAGTATAGAAGAAAATATGCTTGGAGCTAAAAATAGAGCTTACAATTGTTTAAAAGTAATACAAGATGCTGATTTTTATGTTTGAATGGAATGATGAGTTTGATTTATCTGAGAAAAAACTTATTTATTCTGAGTTGTTTATATTTTAAACAGACAATGAGTTTGACATTTTTGAATTTCAAATATGATGGAAGTTCCAAAATATTTTCATAAAAAAATTTTGATTGAAAAAATGGAGCTTTGACCTATTTTGGCAGAAGCAACTTGAATAGAAAATGCTAGCAAAAAAAATTGAGCTTTTGGAGCTTGGTCAGATGATATGTTAAACAGAAAAGATCAATTTTTAATTGCTTTTTTGAGTGCAATTCCAGCTTTTTACAATAAATATTATAAATTATAATAATAATGAATAAACAAGAATTATACAATAATTTTATTTCAAAAATAGAAGATTATCTAAAACTAGAAGATTTTGAAAATCTAGATTTTATTTTACAAAGTATTTATAGTATGGGTTTTGATGACCAAACTATAAGCTTGATTGATGATATTTTACAAGAAGCAACTTTATTTTTAGAATTTAAAGAAGAAGAGTACAAAACTACAGCTTTAGATTTAATAGAAAATTTAAAAAAATAAAAAATGAAAGAAGAAAAAATTTTAACCTTTAGAACTTGTAAAGAAGGTTTTGAAAAACTTGCTTCAGAGTGAAAATGTGAATATAAATACAGAGAAGTAAAAAAATTTTGGGAGTCAAGATTATTAAAAGATTGAAAACCAAAAAATTTTGATAAAGTTTTTATTATAAACTGATACAAGTCAGATTCTCCAAAAGCAATTTTAGAATTTTGATGAATAGTTTGAACTGAAAACTATAATTGAAAAAATTGCTTCAAAATAAAATTATGAAAAATAATAGAAATACAAAATTATTTTAAAATTTAACAAAAAAATTATGGCTTTTAAAAAAGTAAATCCAAAACAAAGCTTCCCTGCACTAGAAGAAGAAGTTTTAAAATTTTGGAAAGAAAATAATATTTTTAAAAAATCTATAGAAAATAGAGACCAAAGAGAAGAATTTAATTTTTATGATGGTCCTCCATTTGCAACTGGAACTCCTCACTATGGACATATTCTAGCTGGAACAATAAAAGATGTTATTCCAAGATATCAAACTATGGCTTGAAAAAGAGTTGAAAGAAGATTTGGTTGGGATACTCATGGGCTTCCAATAGAAAATATCGTAGAAAAAAAACTTGGAATTTCAGGAAAAGATGATATAGAAAATAGAACTTGAGTTTTTTGTTTCAACGAAACTTGTAGAGAAAATGTTTTTGGTTATGTAAGTGAATGGAAACAAACTGTAGAAAGAATGTGAAGATGGGTTGATATGGAAAACGATTACAAAACTATGGACACAAGTTTTATGGAATCTGTTTGGTGGGTTTTCAAAAAAATTTATGATAAAGGTTTGATTTATGAAGGAAATAGAATAGTTCCTTATTGTCCTCGTTGTACAACTCCACTTTCAAATTTTGAAGTAAATCAAGGTTATAAAGATAAACAAGACAAATCTATAACTGTAAAATTTAAAGTAAAAGGTTCTGAAAAAAAATATATTTTAGCTTGGACTACAACTCCTTGGACTCTTCCTGCAAATCTTTGACTTGCAGTTTGAGAAAATATTGATTATGCAGAACTTCTTGACAAGCAAACAAGAGAAACTTATGTTTTAGCTGTTGATAGAATTTCTGATTATTATAAAAATGAAGAAGGTTATGAGATTCTTAGAGTTTATAAATGAACTTGTTTAAATTGAATTTCTTATGAACCTTTATTCCCTGATTTTGAAGTCCAAAACTGAAGTGAAAATCTTCCAAAAGAAATATTTTTATGAGAAAATGCTTTCAAAGTTGTTTTAGGTCATCATGTTACAACAGAAAGCTGAACTTGAATAGTTCATATTGCACCGGCTTACTGAGAAGATGATAATATTATTTGAAAAGAAAAAAATTTAGGTTTTGTAGCTCATATAAAAGACAACTGAAAAACTGAATTTTTACTTGAGGACAATGATATTTTTGTTTTTGAATTCAATGAACTTGTGATAGAAAAACTTAAACAATCTTGACAAATAATAAAAATTTCTACTATAAATCACTCATATCCTCATTGTTGGAGATGTGGAACTCCACTTATTTATAGAGCAATTTCAGCTTGGTATGTTGATGTAACTGCAATCAAAGATGATATGATTAAAAATAATCAAAAAATTACTTGGGTTCCAGAAGACATAAAAAACTGAAGAATGTGAAAATGGCTAGAATGAGCAAAAGATTGGAATATTTCTAGAAATAGATACTGGTGATCAGCAATTCCAGTTTGGCAAAATGAAGATAAAACTGAAGAAATTTGTGTTTGAAGTATAAAAGAACTTTATGAATTAAACAAAGATTTTGGTCAGATAGAAGAAAAAAACTGAAAATATTTTTATACAAATACTTGAAAAGAAGTAGATTTACACAAACATTTTGTTGATGAAATTTTGATAAAAAATCCAAAAACTTGAAACACTCTAAAAAGAATTCCAGAAGTTCTAGATTGTTGGTTTGAAAGTGGTTCTATGCCTTATGCAAGCAAACATTATATGGGACAAGAATTGGAAAAATCTGGAGAATGTTTAGTTTCAAAAGATGGAACTTTCAAATTTCCTGCTGACTTTATAGCAGAATGACTTGATCAAACAAGATGATGGTTTTATACACTTTTGATTCTTTGAACTGCACTTTTCAATGAAACTCCATTTAAAAATTGTATAGTAAATGGTATAGTTTTAGCTGAAGATTGAAAAAAAATGAGTAAATCTCTTCAAAATTACCCTGCTCCAGAACTTATTTTTGATAAATATGGTGCTGATGCAATGAGATTTTATTTGTTAAATTCTCCAGTTGTAGAAGCTCAAGACTTCAGATTTGCTGAAAGCTGAGTAGAAGAAGTAGTAAAAAAAGTTGTTTTACCTCTATGGAATACTTATTATTTCTTTACAACTTATGCAAATATAGATAATTTTGAAGCAAAGTGACTAAAAAATCCAGAAAATATTTTAGATAAATGGTTAATTTCAGAATTAAATGAATTGACTTTAGAAGTAAGAAATGCTTTTGATAACTATAAGTTAAACGAAGCAACTAGACCAATTGTAAAATTTATGGATAATTTAACAAATTGGTATATAAGAAGAAGTAGAAAAAGATTTTGGAAATCTGAAAATGATTGAGATAAACTACAAGCTTATGAAACTCTTTATTTTGCTTTAGTTGAAATTACAAAAATTTTGGCTCCTTTTATGCCTTTCTTATCTGATTATATTTTTAAAAATTTAACAGAAAAAGAGTCTGTTCATTTAGAAGATTTCCCTATTTATGATAAAAATTTAATTGATTTAGAATTAAATAAAAATACAGATACTGTTCAAAAAATTATAAATCTTGGACTTTCTTGGAGAGCAAACCAAAAAATAAGAGTTAGACAACCACTAAAATCTATAAAAATTACAGAAAATTTGGATGACTATTATATTGAAATAATAAAAGAAGAATTAAATGTAAAAGAAGTTTTTGTTGTTGATTGAACAACTCTAGCAAAAAAAATCTGTAAACCAAACTGAAGAAATATTTGACCAAAATTTGGTAGCAATGTAAAATTTATAATTTCTGAAGCAAAAGCTTGAAATTTCACAGAACTTACAAATTGAAATGTAAAAGTTGGAGATTTTGAACTTGAAGTTGGAGATTTTGAACTTGTTTATGAAGCTTCTGACTCTTCTGAAAAAATCGAATCTTGATTTGGAATGGTTATTTCTATGGATGATGAAATAACTGAAGAATTAAGACAAGAATGATTTGCAAGAGATATAATCAGACATATTCAAGAAGCTAGAAAAGAAGCTGATTACAACGTAGAAGATAGAATTTTTGTAAAAATAGAAAACTTAGATTTAGCTGAAACTATAAATAATTTCAAAAATTATATCGAGTCAGAAACTCTTTCAAAACTAGAAAATAATTTAGAAAATTTTGATTTAGAAAAAGAAATTGAAATAGAAAATTTTAAATTAAAAATTTCTATAAAAAAATAATTTTTTTACTTGAAAAATATTAAATAAAAGTTAAAATGAAAAAAATTTTAACTTTTATTTTAACCTTTATTTTTAATAAAAATGGAACTAGATATGAATATTTTTAGAAGTGAAATTGAAAACTTAGAAAAAAAAGAACAAATTTTTATGGTTTCAGATTTTGATGATACAATTTTTTCTACTCATGAAGTAAGAGAAAAAGACATCAGAAAATGAAGAAGATGAAAAGAATGAAATGAATATATAAAAAATAAAATTGGTTATAAAAAATTTGTAGAAGATTTTTACAAATGAAAAAATTTTCCAAAAAATATAATAAAAATTTTACAAGAAAATGAAGGGCTTATTTTGACAGCTTGAGATGAAGAACTTCAAAAACTAAAAATCGAAGCTTTAAAACTTGAAAGAATTCCTTTAAAAGTTGTAGAAGAAGCTAAACAAAAACCTTTTGAAATGGTAAAATATATAGTTAAAAATCTAAAATATATTCCAAAAGAAATACATATTTTTGAAGATAGGCCAGAAGTTTTTATTGATACAAAAGAAAAAGTTGAGGAAATTTTAAATATTGATGTAAAAATTTTTAAAGTTGAAATGAATGGAAACAATAAAGAAATTAAAATAGAAGAAATATAATATTTCTTCTATTTTTTATCAAAAAAATAAAAATAAAATTTGTATTATAAAAATTTTTTATTAAAATATATAAAAATATTATTTTTATATATTTTAAATATGGTTTTTAAGAAAAAAGTTTTAAAAAAAACAAATACACTATTAAATATAGTTTGAGTTTTTATAATTATACTAATATTTTCTTTAGGATATATAGCAGTAAATAGTGTAAATCTAGGATTTAAATCAAATATAAATTGAAGTTTAACTTGAACTTGAAAAATAACAATAGAAAATCCTACAAAACAAAAAAAAGAGATAAATATTTTGCTTGTTTGAAGATGATGAATCTGAAACGATGCACCACTTTTAACTGATACAATAATTTTAGCAAAACTAAATCCTACAAAAAAAACTATCTCCCTTCTCTCTATTCAAAGAGATTTATATGTAAACTATCCTGATAAAGATTGAACTGGTAAAATAAACTCTGTTTATGCCCACTATTTTGCTCAAAACTTACATCAGTCAAATAATAGAGTCAAAGCTGATAGAATTTGAATAAGTAAATTAGCTTCAAAAATACAAGATATAACTTGAGAAACTATTGATTTTTACATAAATGTAGATTTTGACTGATTTAAAAAAATTATTGATACAATTGGTTGAATAGAAGTTGATGTAAAACATTCGTTTGTTGATAGAACTTTCCCAGATTGAAATTGGTGATATACAACTGTAAGTTTCAAAGAATGACTTCAAACTATGAACTGAGATATGGCCCTAAAATTTTCTAGAAGTAGACACTCAACAAGTGATTTTGATAGGTCTTTAAGACAACAACAAGTTATAGAAGCTATAAAAAATAAACTTCTTTCTATAAATATTTCTCAAATAAAAGAACTATATGATGTTTTTATTCAAAATCTTACAACAGATATTAGTTTAGAAAATGTTATAGATTTAGCATTAAATTATTGAGTTTTAAAAGATAAATATAATTTTATTTCTTCAAACTTCAATGATTCTTGTTTAACTCCAAACTCAGAATGTCAAAAATGAGGGATTTTATATGTACCAAATAGAGCTCCTTTCTGAGGACAATGGGTTTCTTTAATAAATTGAAGTACTGCTTCTAGACTTTCAAACTATGAATTATCTAGAAAATATTCTGATATAGTTTTAAATTATCCTTTGATATCAAATGAAAACTATGAAATAAATATTTTTAATGCTTCTTGATGAGCTTGAGTTGCCTGAAGTTTTATAAATGAATTTAAAAGATACTGATTCAATGTAAGTAAATCAAATATTTATACAGCTCCAGAAAAATATGAAAATTCTATAATTTATTATAACGGGATTGAGGATTCTGATACTTTAAATGCACTAAAAAAATTTTTTAGTGGAAAATTTGAAAAAACTCTGGAACCAAAATATCCGATGGCTTGAAAAAATACAGAACCAACAAGAAGAGCCAAAATTGAGATAATTATTTGAAAAGATTATCAAAAATTATTTAATTTCTAAACTCAAAATATGAGTATAAAAAGAATTCAAAAATCATCAGGTATAAATAGATTAAATACAAAATTTAAAAAAATCAAAAGACCTGAAACAAAAAAATCTACAAAAAGTGTAGTAAAAATGATTATTTATATCATCTTATTTTTCATAATAACTTGATTTATTTTACTTGTAGCTTTTTATCATAAATATTTATGATGACTAAGTGTAGAAGAATTAAAAAATCTAGAAATTTCTCAAAGTTCTATAATATATGATAAAAATTGAAAAGAACTTTATCAATTTTATAAAGAAAAAAGAACTTATGTAGATTATGAAGAAATCTCAAAAAATATCGTAAACTGACTTGTTGCTTGAGAAGATAAAAGGTTTTGGGAAAATCCTTGAGTTGATATTATCTGACTTGTTAGAGCTTGACTTAGTTCTATTATTTGATGAGAAAAAATAGCTTGAACTTCAACTCTTACACAACAATTGATAAGAAATACAATTATTGAAAAAAAACCTAAAGAAACTTTCGCAGAGTGAATTGATAGAAAAATAAAAGAAATTTTCTTATCTTATAGTTTAACAAAAACTATTTCAAAAGAAAAAATTTTAGAACTTTATTTAAATAAAATAGAGTTTTGACACAATGCTTTTGGTATAGAAGAAGCTACAAAAACTTTTTTTGGTAAAAGTGCAAAAGATACAAATATTTTAGAGTGAAGTATTTTAGCTTGATTACCTAAATGACCAACTTACTTTTCTCCATATAATCATCAAGATAGACTTGTTTGATATATTTCTCTAAAAACAAAAGAGGAAAATGAAGAAACTTGAAAAACAAAAGAAGTTACAAAAAAATTGATTTCAAAAGAAGAAGTTGATTCAGAAAGTACAATGGTAAATTCTCTTAAATCAAAATTTTCAAAATTAAAATGAAAAGAAATTGAGTGAAGTAACCAATATATAATTTGTTGAGTAGAAAAATCTTCTATAAGTGGAAAATATTCTGTTGACAATGACTGATGTATTGTTTTAGATTATTCTAAAATAACAGATTTTATTTCTTATATAGAAATTTCTGACTGAGAAAAAGAAATTTTCTACTATCCTTGAAGAAAAGATTATATTTTATCAAGAATGCTTGAAGATAAATATATAACTTTTGAAGATTTTAAAAAAGCTATTATTGATTCTATTTGAATGACTTTTAATAAATCAAAAGATGGAATTGTTGCTCCACACTTTGTATTTTATGTAAAAGAATATTTAGAAAAAAAATATGATGCTGAAACTTTAAGTTCAAAATGATTACACATTTATACAACTTTGGATTTAGATTTACAAAAAAAAGCTGAAGAAATAGTAAAAAATCAAGCAGAAAAAAATGCTTCAAAATTTAATGCAAAAAATTCTGCCTTGATTTCTATTGATAACAAAACTGGTTGAATTTTAGCAATGGTTTGAAACGAAGATTATTTTTCAGATAATGGAAAATGAAATGTAAATGTAATAACTTCTAAATTACAACCTGGTTCTTCATTTAAACCATTTGTTTATTCTTTAGCAATGCTAAAAAACCAAATCTGAACAAGGACTCCAGTTTATGATGTAGAAACAACTTTCCCTGGAGATTATAAACCAAAAAACTTTGATGGAAGGTTTATGGGAAAAATTTCTGTATCAACTGCACTAAATTATTCTAGAAATATTCCTGCAATAAAAATGTATTATTTAGCAGGTTGAGCAAATGATATAATTAATTTTATGCATAAACTTTGAGCTACTTCTCTAGAAAAAAGTAATAAATACTGAGCTTCCCTTTCTCTTTGAACTGGAGAGATGACTCCTTTAGATTTAGCAAAATCTTATAGTGTTTTTGCCAATATGTGAGAGAAAAATGAAATTTCTCCAATTCTAAAAATAATTGATAGTAAATGAAATATAATAGAAGATAATACTAAAAAAGAAACTAAAAAAGAAAATATTATGACTCCTGGTCAAGCTTTCCTAATAAATAATATACTTAGTAATTCTGAATCTAGACCTGGAAACTGGAATAGTTACTTAGAAATCTGAAGACAAGCAGCAGTAAAAACTTGAACTTCTACAAAACCAGTAAAAGAAAACTGAAAAATTATTCAATACCCTGCAAATCTTTGGACTGCTTGATATACTCCACAAATAACAACTGTTGTTTGGTCAGGAAATATCACATGAGAAACTATGAAATATTCTTGAAGTTGACTTGAAGGAGCAGCTCCAATCTGGAGAGATTTTATGAAATATGCTCATAAATGACTAGAATCTCAAAGATGGGAAAAACCAAATGATGTAAAAAATGTAAAAATTTCTGAATTAAGTTGATATTTACCAAATCCAGAAAATGAAAATAATAATTTTTTAGTATCTTCATACTTCATAAATCCACCTAAAAAAATTGATGGTTCAAAATTTTTAGAATATGATGAACTTTGTTATTGAAAAGTAACCCCAGAAACTCCAAAAGCAGCAATTAAAAAATATGCAATTTTAGAGTTACATTCACTAAAACCAGATCTTACTTATTGGGAAGGACCGGTTCAAGCCTGGATAAAAAGTTCAAACCTTCTAGAAAAATATTGACTTGAAAACAATATTCCAACAATAAAAGATGAAGTATGTAAAAGAGAACATGGTGGTTGAAATATTGGTGTAAATTCTAGCTTAAATCCTCTAGTTAGCTACTCAACTTGAGCAAACCCTATAAATATAGCATTTGTTTCAAGTTCACCTATAACAAAAGTAGAAATTCTTATAAACTGAGAATCAACTCAAAATATAAATATTTCTGATAAAGTTTTAGGTTGATTAAGCCAAAATATTTATATAGATCCAAAATTTGATAAACAAAAAATTACAGTTGAAATTAGAGCTATAAATAGTGAACTTTATTCTGGTTCTGAAGTAAAAGAAATTTATGTATGAATAAAAGTTCCTGAAAATGAAAAAAATAAAACTCCTACAAATTTAAAATCATTAAATACATGAACAACTGAAAATTCTAAAAATGAAGAATGAATAAAAAATCTTGATATAAAAATAACAAATCCCAAAAATAGCAGTATAAAAATAAATACTGAAGATTATTTTAACTTGAGATTTACAGTTTCTCCAAAAGAAAATTTATCAAATGTAAATATTTTAGTTGATGATAAAATATATAAAACTTTAGGAAATGGCTGAGATTATGTTATTCCAGTAAATCAAACTGAAAAACTTTCAAAATGAGTAAGTAACCTAAAAATACAAGCTATAAGCTCAAATGGAGCTGTAAAAGAGAAAATGCTTCAAATTGAAGTTTTATAAAGAGAAAAAAATATTTTTTCTCTTTATTTTTTTATTTTTTCTTTGAAAAAATTTTTTTTTGTGTTATAATATGAAAAATAAAATTTACATAAAAAAATGAAAAAAATCATTAAATCAATTATATTTTTTATAATTTTTTTGTTTCTTTGAAACAATGTTTTTTCTTATTGATTAAATTTTAATTGAAATGGATTTTATTCAAAATTTTCAAAAAATGTAGATTCTCTATCATCTGATATATATTCTTTAGAATTACAAAATAATGGATGAGTTGCTTCAAAAATAAACTCTGAAATTTGAAAAAATTGTATAACTAGAAACTTGACAGAAAATGAAATATCAGAGACTGTAAAAAAATGAAATTTAAGTAATATAATAAATAGTATTGATTCTAGTTGTAAAAATTCTGATTGAAGTATAAATATTGCAACTTTAAATAATCAAATTTTTACTGCAATTTCAAATATTTCTGATAAAGCTGAAAAAAATGCAGAAGAAAAATCTGAAAAACTTACAAATCTATCAAATCTATGAATTTATGCAGACTGAATAGAAAAAAATGCTCCTTTTGATTTACTAGAAGATTTAAAAGATATAGACACAATAATTTTTTGAGAAGAAAAAGTTTATAAATTTGATGCTTCAGAAACTCAAAAACTTGATGATAAAATAAAAGATTTACTTTGAAAACTTGCGAAAAACAATATAAACAATCAAAATAATTGAAATGATCCTCAAAATTGAAATAATGTGAACCACAGAAGTTGATGTTATTTAGACTGAAATTGTGATAACTTTTCTGATATTCAAAAATTATTATGTGATATAAATAATAATTGTAACTGAGAAGAATCTGTATGATTTTTGTCAATAAAAAATAATTTTGATTGTAAAATAGATACTTCTTGATTAAATTCAGCAACTGCAAGTATAATTACAAATACTTTAGAAAGGGCTTGAAGTATAGAAAAAAAATCTGAAAACAATAAAAATTTTACAAGTTCAAGAAATTCTAAAAATATTTTAACTCAAAATCAAAATATAATTCAAACTACTTCCCCTTCTACTTGATACAAAAGAGTAAATGATAAAAAAATTTTTAAGTGTGATTTTTTCTGTATTGATGTAAATTTTAAAAATTATAATCATTGACTTCTTTGAGGTTGGACTTGAGAAGAGCCAAGTATTTCCTATTTAATCAAAAGATCAAACAATCATTTATGAAAATTTATAAACTGATCTTTAGCTCAAAGTAAAATGACTTTAAATAATTTCGAACTTTGATTAAAGGATTTAAATTTTTCTGAAATGTTTCATATGTGAGTTGATATAAGCTATGAACAAGTTCCAATGTTATTTTTACCAAAAACTGAGGAAGATGAAAAACCAAAATGAGAATTAGCTCTAAATACCCAACTTGAAAAATGATATTCTGCTTTTTGATTAGATTATAAAATGCAAAATGATTTATCTGCTTTTAAACAAATAGAAAATAAAATTCAAGCTTGATTAAATTCAAATTCAAGTCTAAATACATCTATTTTAAGACAATTAGATGATACTGATAAAGAAAGAATAAAAAGTATTCAAGAATATCAAGAAGTAACAAAAACTCTTGAAGAAAAATTAAAATTTGATACAACTTGAGATTTAGAATCTCAATTAAAAGAAGTTGAAAGATTTAATAAATCTTTATGAGATTATACAACAAAAATAAGTAATATTTTGAAAAAAATTAAACAAAAACCAAGTGATAAATCTAAAAGTTAAAAATAAAAAATGAAAAATTTGAAAAATTTAAAGAAATTTTTTGTAATATTAGTTTTATTTTATTTTTCTACAAATATAACTAATGCAGGTCAATGTTCTATTGAAAATTGATCTTCTTCTTCGGTTTCAAATTATTTAAAAAATCTTGATAAACTTATAGAAAATATAACAAATGAAGCAAAAAATAAAAAAACTGCTTCTGAAGAAAAATCAAATAATTTTCTTTCTTGATTTTTAGATTATGCAAAACAAACTCCATATTATTCTCAGTATGATTATGCAACAAGAATTTACAATGATGTATTTAATATGGAAAATACAGTAAAAAGAAAAGATTCTTTATTTGAATTTATAGATTTTTTTGAAACTCCAGATGCGGTTCAAAGGGATATTCAAGATATCAGAAAAAGAAATTATAAACTCTATAATTTAAATAGCTTTATTTGAGATAAAAAATTACACAAAGTTCAAGCTTGAAATGTTTGTTCTGGAGTACAAAATTGTAATTTTAGCTGAGATTTTTCTGAAATTTTGACAAACACAATAAAAAATAATAATAATATTGAAAGAATTATTTTAAAAACAACTGCAGGAGAAGCTATAGATACAAAAGCAAAAAAATGAGAACTTCCATTACAACTTATTGATAAAAATTTTTTTGATGATTTAATTACAAATTATTGACCTGAAGCAATAGAAACCTGTAATGAAGAAAATGAAAATAGTTATTTAAATAGGATAAAAGAAAAAATAGAAAAAATTTGGAATAATGAAAGTTGAGCAAAACACTGAATAAAAAAATGGTGAGAAGCTATAGATTTATTATCTTGAATTTTTAAATATAAAGATATAAATTTAAAAGAAAAAGAAAGAGTTCTTTTAAAAAGAGAGTTAAATAAGCAATGAGTTCCTCTAGATACTCAAAAAAATATGTATGATGCTCTAGAAAAATTTAATGAAAATTCAAATTTTGTATGATTTTCATTGGCTAATAACCCTATATCAAATACTGCAAAATCAGTATGGAATACTGTGGAACATGAATGACTTGAGTGGTGGAATGATAGAGAAAGAGAATTATTTGAAAACTATGCTAGAAAATCAAAAGATGTTTCTATAACAGAAATAAATAAAAATCTTTCGAATTCTATAGAAACTACTAAAACTAGACAAGATATAAAAGAAATGTATTCAAAACTAAAGTCAACTTGAACTCAATCAGAAATAAATTGAAATAACTTAGAAACAAGAATAATAAATATTCATACAAATTTATCTGATGCAATAAACACTCTTGAAAAAACTTGTAAAATTTCTGTAGAAATATGTAATTCTCAAGCAACTTGATTATGAAGTTGTTGAGATTGTAATTGGTAAAAAATAAAAATATGTTGAATAAATTAGAATTAAATGTAATGAGACAAAATGCAAAAGTCCATAAAGAGGCTTTTGACGAAATAAAAAAAATTTTAAAAGACTGAACTAAAGCTACTGAAGTAGATAAACTTTGTTGAGAAATAGCAAAAAAACATTGAGTTTTATGTTGATTTAGATGAGTTTATGGTTTTCCAAATAATATTTGTATAAGTGTAAACAATGTTGTAGTTCATGGAAGATGTCTGCCAGAAATAGTTTTTAAAGACTGAGATTTGGTAACTTTTGATTTTTGAATAAAAGATAAAAAATTTTGAATAAATACTGATGCAGCTTTTTCCGTTGTAATCTGATGAGATAATAAAAATCCAAAAGCAGCAAGACTTATAGAGGCATCAAAAAAAGCTTTAGAAGCTTGAATATCTCAAGCCAAAGCCTGAAATATGACTTGAGATATTTGATATGCAATACAAAAAGTTGTAGAAGAAGAATATGGTTATAAAATTGTAAAAGAGTTAACTGGTCATGCAATCGGGAAAAAATTACATGAAAAACCATATATTTATAATTTCTGAAAAAAATGAACTTGACAAAGGCTAAAAGTTGGAATGACAATAGCAATTGAACCAATTTTATGAGAAACTTCAGGAGAAATAATTGACCACTGAGATTGGGAAATTTATATAAAAGACTGAAGTTTATGATGTCAATACGAACATACAATTTTGATAACTGAAAATTGACCAGAAATAATTATTTAAAAAATTAAAATGTTATTAAAAGAAGCACATATAGAATTTTTAAATTATTTAGAATCCATAAAAAATTACTCTCAAAAAACTATTGAACAATATGATAGACATATCACTAAATTTCAAAATTTTTTAGAAATAAAAAAAATGAGTTCTTTAGATGTTGAAGATTTAAATTTAAAAATTCTTGAAGATTTTAGATCATTCTTATACAAAGAAAATAAAGAAATTTCTATAAAAACTGCAAATGCTTATATGATAACAATGAGGAGTTTTCTAAAATTTTTATGAAAAAGAGAAATAGAATCTCTTGCTCCAACTGCAATAGAATTGATAAAACATGAAGATAGAAAAGTTGAGTTTTTAACTGAAGATGAACTAAAAAAAATTTTTTGAGAACCAGATTTATGAGATATAACTTGAGTTAGAGATTTAGCAATTATGAAGTGTATTTATTCAACTGGACTCAGAATCTCTGAACTTACTTCCCTAAATGTGGAAAGCATAAGTTTCGAAAGAAAAGAATTTGCAGTAAAATGAAAATGAAGAAAAATAAGAGTTGTTTATTTAACAGACGAAGCTTGTAAAGCAATAAAAAATTATTTAGATTTAAGAAAAGATCATTTAAAGCCACTTTTTATCAGACATAATATAAAACTTGAAAATATTGAGATGTTACAAGATGACAAAGTAAGACTTTCAAGAATTTTTATCACAACTATGATAAAAAAATATGCTCTAAAAGCACAAATTTTTAAAAATGTTTCGGCTCATACTTTAAGACATAGTTTTGCAACAACACTTTTGTCACATTGAGCTGATTTAAGAGCAATTCAAGAAATGCTTTGACATTCAAGTATAACGACAACTCAAGTTTATACTCATGTAACAAATAATAAATTAAAGGAAATTCATCAAAAATTTATGAAATAAAAAAGTTCAATTTAAAAAAATTGAACTTTTTTATTTTTATTTTCTTAATTTTTCTAATAATCTCAAAACTTCAATATATAACCAAACTAGAGTTACTAGTAAACCAAAAGCAGTATACCATTCCATATATCTTGGAAGTCACATTTTTGAAAATTCTTCAATATTATCAAAATCTATAATCAAATTAAATGCAGCTAATCAAACAACAAACAAACTAAATCAAATTCAAATAATTCCTCATTCATGAATAAAAGGAACAACATACCAACCTGAAATAGTACCAATAAAACTTATTAAATATAAAATTGCTATACCTAAAGTTGCAGCAAAAACTCATTTTCTAAATTTTTCTGTAGCTCTTAAAATTTTAAATTTATATAATCCTAAAAATACAGCAAAAATTGAAAAAGTAAGTCAAACAGCTTGCAAAACTATTCCAGGAAAAGATTGTTCTACTTTAAGAGAAATAAGTCAGATTGCAACTCATTCTAAAATAGCATAAATAGGAGATAAAACTGGAGAAGTCTTTGGAACAAAACTTATAATTAAAGCAATAATAAATGCTATTATAAGAGAAACTATTACAAAAATATTTAAAGTAGATGTAAAAGTTCCTGCATTAAACCAAATAGTAACAGCTGAAACTATAGTTATTGCAACTAAAAAAATTGATTTATTTACTGCTCAATCCAGAGTCATAACATCAGAAGAATTATTAACTTCATCTGAAAATCTATCTTTAATTAAAATTGGATTTGACATAATTTTCTTATTTAAAAATTAAATTCTTAAAGTGAAAATCACTTTATCCTGATTATATTTATATTTTATTTAATGTCAAAAAAATTTGATTAAACTTCAAAAACAAAAAAAGAACCTTTAAAAGTTCTTAATTTTTTTTATTTTTGGTGGATCGAGCGGGGCTTGAACCCGCGACCTTGTCCTTAAGAGGGACCTGCTCTACCAACTGAGCTATCAATCCAAGAGTAAAAATATTTTAACTTTTTTTGATAATAAATCAAGTTTTTTTAAAAAAATAATTTTACAAAATAAAAAAAAAATTTAAAATATAAGTAAATTTAACAATAATGTAAAAATTATGGACAAAAAAATTTACTTCATATGAATATGATGAATATGAATTTCTGCTCTTGCAAGATACTATAATGAAATTTGATATAAAGTTTATTGAAGTGATAAAACTAGCAGTGAACTTATAGAAAACTTAAAAAAAGAAAATATAGACATTATAATTTGACAAGATAAAAACAGAATAGACAATAGTTTTGAAAAGATTATTTATACTGAAGCTATAAAGAAAGAACAAGAAGAATATAAAAAAGCAAAAGAATTATGACTAGAATTATTATCATATCCAGAATGACTTTGACAAGTTACAAATGATAATAATTTAATAACAATTTCTTGAACTCATGGAAAATCTACTACAACTTCTATGGCTTCAATAATGTTAAAAAATAGTGGTAAAAATTTTTCTTCAATAATTTGAACATTATTGACAGAATTCTGATGAAAAAATTTTTATCATAGAGATAATAATAAAATTGACAAAGAAAAATTATTTGTTATAGAAGCTTGTGAATATAGAAGAAGTTTTTTAAATTACAAACCATTTATTTCAATAATAACAAATATAGAAATAGACCATCTTGACTACTATAAAGATTTAAGTGATTATATTAAAGCTTTTAAAGAACTTGTCTACAATATAAAAAATTGAGGTTTCTTAATTATAAATTGACAAGAAAATAATTCTAGACAACTTATAGAGTTAAGAAAAGATATTTCCATTATAGAAGTTTTTGATAACTATTTTATATATAATTGACAAAAAATATTTTTCCCAGAAATAAAATTAAATATACCTGGTTGACATATATTATATGATGCAAAACTTGTCTACGTTTTATGATATATATTAAATATAGACAAAAAAATAATATTAGACAATTTAGAAAGTTATAACTGAGTTTGGAGAAGAATGGAATACCTTTGACAATCTAATAATTGAAATATTTTTATAAGTGATTATGGACATCATCCAACAGAAATAAAATTAACTTTAGAAGCTATTAAAAATAAATATTTAGACAAAAATATTATAACTATTTTTCAACCACATCAATATTCTAGAACTTTTGAATTACTAAAGGATTTTAAACAATGTTTTAATTATACAGATAAACTAATTATTCCAAATATTTATGAATCAAGAGATTCAGAAGAAGATAAAAAAAGAATAAATGTAGACTTATTATTAAAAAATATAGAAATACAAGATAAGGAAAATTGACAATGATTAGATAGAACTTTAGAAAGAATTTTAGAATTAAACAAAGAAAAAAACAATGTTTTTATTTTAATGTGAGCTTGAGATATTGATAATTTAAGATATAAATTAAATTTAAAAAGATAGACAACAATTGTCTATCTTTTATAGTTAGTTAAAATATTTTCAAGTTTTACAGTTCTATTTACACTTTTAGTTAAATCGATCCATTCTACAGTAGAAATAATTTTCATAGAATCATTATCTATTCTTTTAACTTCTATTTTTCTAGTGTAATTTCAAGGAATTCTTTTGCAATTTGATCAAACAACTTGACAATAATTTCAATCTTTTTTTCAAACAGAAAAATCTCTTCTATAATTTTCATCTTTATAATCTGAAAAATTATTTACTTTTTCTAAATACCATAATCCATCTTTATTTATAAGTATATATTTTTTTTCTCAAAAAATTTTTTCCACATCTTGATTTATACAATTTTGATTATAATTCAAGACATTCCAACATTTGTCTATATTGGATGAAAATTTTAACCAATTTGTATTTCTAATATTTTCAAGTGCTTCAATCCCTTCTCTAGCTATTTCTATTGCCTCTATTTTAGCTGAAACTCAATCTAAAAAATTTCTAGATTTAGAAAAAAATCAATAAACTCAAACTATTCCTATTGATAAAATAGATAAAACTACAACTGCCTCTATCAAAGTTGAAGCAAATTTATTTTTTTTCATCTTTACAAATTAAAAAAATAAGTTATTATATACAAAATAATTTTTTATATAATAATGAAAATTTAAATAAATGCAAAAAATTTCTATACATGATGAAAAAAAAGTAAAAGAATTACTTGAAAGTAAATGAGAAAAAGCCTTTAGATATACACAAATCGAAAATGCAATTTACAAAAATTTTATAACAAATTTTGATGAAATGGATACTTTACCTAAAAGTATAAGAAATATTTTAAAAGAAAATTGTTTTTTTGATTCACTAACTTTAGACCATATTATTTCAAGTGACAACTGACAAACTACAAAAATGCTTTGGAAAACAGAAACTTGAGAATTTATAGAATCTGTAATAATGAGACACTTAACTTGAAGAGTTACTCTTTGTGTATCAAGTCAAGCTGGTTGTCCCATGGCCTGTACTTTTTGTGCAACTGGAAAGCTTTGATTGAAAAAAAATCTTAGTTTATATGAAATAGTTGAGCAAATTTTTTATGCTGCAAAACTAATAAATGATGAAGGGTGAAGGCTTAGAAATATAGTTTTTATGTGAATGTGAGAACCATTTTTAAATTATAATGTAGTAAAAGAAACTATAAATTTTGCTTCAGCACAAAAAAAATTTGATTTATGAAATAGAAGAATAACTGTTTCAACTTGCGGAATTGTTCCTTGAATTAGAAAATTTACAGAAGATTTTCCTCAAACAAGTCTTGCTATTTCACTACATGCTCCAAATGATGAAATAAGAAAAAGTATAATGCCTGTAGATCATACTTGGCCTTTGGAAGAACTTATGAAATCACTTGATGATTATACAACAAAAACAAATAAAAGAATTTTTTATGAATATATAATGATAAACTGAGTAAATGATCATATAAAACTTGCTCATGAATTATGAAAACTTTTAGAATGAAGACTTGCTCATGTAAATTTTATTCCCTATAATCCTTGAGAAGGAACTGCTTCAGATTGATTTAGTCCAACTCCAAGATTTATAATTGAAAAATTTCAAAGTATATTAAAACATTATTGAATTCCATCTACAATAAGAGCAACAATGTGAGATGATATAGATGCTGCTTGCTGACAATTAGCAAATAAAAGAAAACAAGAAGAAGAAAAATAGTTTTTTCTTCTTTTTTCTTTACAATCTAAAATAAAAAGATATAATAGAAAAAATTATTTTTGTGATATTTTATTTTATGAGAAACACTGTTTTTAAAATTTTTTTAATAACAATTATAAGTCTTTGACTTTTTGTATATATTTTCCCTTGGAATAGCTATGATATTAAAATGCCTTTTTCTGGAAAAGAATACAGATTATGACTTGATTTACAAGGTTGAATCGAGCTTGATTATAGAATTGACCTAGATGAAGCAAAAAAATCTGAGGATTTTGATAAAGCAAAAGAAAAAGAAATAGTTGAATGACTAAAAACTATCGTGGATAAAAGAGTAGAGGTTTTGAATATAAATGACTCTGAAATAAATGATGCTGATTACGGTTGAGAAAAACATATAATCGTTCAAATTCCTTTAAAATGAAATGATAATTTAGAAAATACAAAAAATATTGAAGCTGCAAAAGATGCTATATGAAAAGTAGTTAAAATAGCATTTAAAGAAAAGAGAAATTCAATAACAGAAGAAGATTTAAAAGCTAGAAAACAAATAGCTGAAAATGCTTTAAAAGAAGTAAAAAATGAAACTGCTTTTACAGTTATAGAAAGTAAATATAAATTAAACTATGAGAATATTGCTTCATGAAAATTTGAAAATATTTCAGAATTAACTGATGCAAAAGATACAAAAGAAAATAATATAAATGAAGTAAAAATTCACGGTGTTGAATGATATTTAATTTATACAAAAAAAGATGATAAATCTTTTAATTACATTTTTATAGGAAAAAATCCTTCAGAATGGAAAGATGCAACAGATTCAAAATGAAGAGTTTTAAATGACAAATATTTTAGAAAAGCTTCTGTTGTTTATGATAATATATGAAAACCTCTTGTAGAATTAACTTTCAATGATGAGTGAGGTCAAGTTTTTTATGAGCTAACTTCTAGATTAGTTTGACAACAAATGGCAATTTTTGTAGGTTGAGAACTACTTACTGCTCCAACTATAAATCAATCAATTTCTTGAGGAAAAGCTGTAATTACTTGACAATATACTCCAGAATCAGCAAAAGAACTTGCTCAAAACATAAATACTTGAGTTGTTCCTGCTCCAATTTATCTAATTTCAGAAAAAACTATAGATAGTAAAATAGGTTGAAAAGCTCTAGATAAACTGATTGTTGCTTGAGGATTATGATTTTTACTAATTTTAATATTTTTAGTTTTTGTTTACAGAGCTTCTTGATTTATGGCATTTTTAGCCTTAGTTATATATGCTATTTTAGTTTTAGCTGTTGTAAAAATTTTCTGAATGGTTCTAACCCTAGCCTCAATTGCCTGACTTGTTCTGTCAGTTTGAATGGCAATTGATGCAAATATTTTGATTTTTGAAAGAATAAAATGAGAACTTAGAGAATGAAAAAATATGCATGATGCTCTAGAAATCTGATTCAAAACTTCTTGGACTGCTATATGGGATTCAAACATAACTTGACTTTTAGTTGCAATGATTTTATTTTACTTTGGTATAAACCTAATAAAATGATTCTGAGCAATGCTTGCAATCTGAATAATAATTTCCCTATTTACAGCTATGGTTGTTTCTAGAATCTTTGTTAGATTTTTGGCAATGAATATAAAAAACAAAAAATTATTTATCTGATTTGATGAAAAAACTAATAAAAAATAATTTGTAACAATTATTAAAAAAATAAAGCCTTAACATCAAAAATTGTTGCAAATAAATTTTTTTCAAAAAATAATCAAATTAAAAAACTCCTGAAAAAACAGGAGTTTTTTAATTATGGAGATTTTTAATTATTTAGAATATTATCAATAGAAATTTTTGTAGATTCTTTTGTATTTTCTGTAGTTGTAGTCTGTCTACTCATAAAACTTTCAAAATTTTTATCCAAAAATTTATCATATTCTGCATCTGTCATATCTGCATTTGCAAAAGAAAGTCATCTTCTATGAAATTCATAAGTAAAAAGTGCATTAGGATCAGCTTTTGTAACCCACATTCAAGCTTCACTTCTAACCTTTTTTTCAAATTTTTCATAAACTTGTTTAAAAATAGCTCTTTTTTGTTCTCTAGTTCAACTTTCTGATGTTCTTATTTCCTCAAGAGTTTTCATATATTGTTTATGAACAAATTCAGACATACCACTACCATAACTTCAACCTTGGCTCATTTTCAAATTACTTAATCAGTTTAAGAAATACCAAATATTATTTTTTGATGAGTAAACTCACTCATTTATTGGGTCTTCTTGAAATTTATAACTATCATCTGAAAGCATTTTATTTGACTCATTATAAAAATCTTTATACTCAGGAAATTTATCTCTATTTAAAATCAAATAATTATTACCTTTAAAAGACAAATATTTTGAAATTTCATAACCATAATTTTTCCAAAAAGATTGTATTTGTGAAACTTTTGATTTTATATCAGCTGTTTTTTCTATCTTTTCAAAACTTATAAGCATTTGTTTATCATCTTTAAAAACATCTTTTATCAGAGTTTTTATAAAACTTGCATATTTTTTATCTCAGTTTTCTATAACACAATATCTAAGAGTAGAATATGGATAAATCTCATTCAAATCTTTAACCTTTTTAATCAAAGAAGGAGAAAAGTTATTACAAGCTCAAGACATGGCAAGAGCAAAAGGAGCAGCATTCATTTCTTCTGGACTTGTATTTTTACCAAGAGTTTTAACTAAAGCTCATACAGCTCAGGCATATTCTCTACCACTCAAAAATCACATAAAAAGCCCATATCTTTGATCAAATGTATTTACATCTCAAGCTTGATTTGAGCCTCACTCAAACTCATCATTATTTCAACTTCAAACAGCTACAGCAAAATCTTTCCAAAGTTTTGATCTAAACCTTTTTGGTGTATTTGTTTTCAACCAAGAAACTATTAAATCCTCTTCAGTATAGTTTCTATAATCAGAAGTTCATCTCATTTTCTCATTTGCTTCTAATTGTTTTCTTTTAAATTCTTCAGTTCAACCAAGTTTTTTATACCATAGGTAGCTTCAATTATAAGTAGCTAAGTCCTTTGGATAAAGGTTTCAATATTTTACTGTTGCCATCATTGCACCAATAACTTCATATTGTTCAGAATTTTTATTTTCTAAAATTCTTATAATTTGTTCAAATTGTTCTTTTGCATTTAAAACTTGTAAACTAGATTTTATTTCATCTATCAATTTTTTTTCTTCAGACTCAACAGAAGATTGTAAATCACTTAACATATTTTTTCATAAAACTTTTCAAATTTTTTCTGCAAATTTTAGTGATTTTAGTTTATTTCACCTTTCAAGCCTAGCTTTTACTTTATCAATTATATAATTTACAGAATAAACTATATCAGAAATAGAAAGTCCAGATAAATATTTACTAAGAAATGAGCCTTTTTCATGCATTTCCTTTATATTTTCTTGTGAAACTTCATCTTTTTTCATTGGAACCATTTTTTTCAACTTTATATCTTGATAAAATTGAGAAAAATTTTTTGTTCTGTATTTTGATTTAAATTTTTTTCATTTTTTAACCTCTTCTTTTACTTCTCAAGTATAGTAAGTTATAGAATTTTCTGAAATTTTATCTACATAAATTGCTTCTTTTCAAGCAACAAAATATTTTATTGGATTTTTTCCTTCCTTATCATTTTTTTTGTCAATAAAAGCATTATTTTTTATTTCAATTCCAGAAAATTCTGGCAAAGCCAAAGAAAGCTCAGAATAAGAATTTATTTTTTTTGCTCTTTTGTATTCTTCTTTCTTCTTTTTCATATTTGCATAAAAATCTCTAAAAGAAACTTTTATTTCTTTATTTCCTTCATCAATTTTTATTTCTTTTTTATTTTTATCAATTTCTTTTATCAGAAATATAAAATTTTCTTTTTTATCATAAATTGTAGTTTTTTCCGAATCAAGTCAAAAATCTTTTCATTCTGGGTCAATTGAATCAAGTCATTTTAATAAATCTTCATAATTATCTATTTCTCAAGCTTCTTCTAAAACTTCTGTAACTTTTGCTTTTTTTAAATCTTCAGAATCATAAAATTTTATTTCTAATCAATTTTCTTTATTTGAAATTTTTTCAAGCATTTTATAAAAATTTGGATAAAGATGATTTTCCTCATTTCAAGTTCAAAGTTTTTTCATTCATCCTTCTGCTGTCAAATTTTCCAAAAGTATTGATTTCGTAGAAAGAGTATTTCAATTATCAAATTTTTTTATTTTATAATAACCATTTTTCCCTTTTCAAGAAATTTCTATAAAATTCCCTTCTTTAAATTTTTCAAGTTTTGATTTTATATCTTCTGAAATATTTTCATCATTTTTCAAAGTTTTTAAAAAATTTTCGTGAATATCTCAATCTTTATCAAGTTTAAATTTTTCTTTTCCTTTTATTTCATCTTGAGAAACTTCAGAATTATATTCATCCAAAATTCTCTTTTTTTGAGAATCATTTTCCAAAATTTTTGATAAATCAATTTTTCCTAAATCTGAAATATCAACAAAAATTTTTGATTTATCCATAAAAGAATAAATATTTTTTGCTTCTTTTACTGAAGCTCAAGACAAAGTTTCGATTGATTTTAAAATAGAATCTTTTAAATTTGAAGACAAAAGTCATATTTTTTCCAAATCTTCAATTGAGATTTGTTTCAAAAAATATTTCAATAAATTTTCTTTTGAGTCTTTATCCAAAACTGATAAAATATCTTCCAAATCAGAAAATTCTATCTTTTTGTATTCATTAAATAAATAAGAAAGTCTATCTTTTTGCTCAGAATCAAGCTTTTTTAAGTCTTCAGCTTTTATATTTATATTTTTTAATAAATTTTCTTCATCTACAAGCTTATTTTTCAAAACTTCATCACTACTTGAAAATAATTTACTTTCTTTCAAAAATTTTCTTCTATTTTCATCACTTTTTAACAAATTTGCAAGTTCAACAATAGATTTTTTTGCAAGTTTTTTATCAAGCTCAACTGCATCAAGGTTTTTATATTCATTTAAATAAATTTTTGATAATTGAGATAAACTATTTTTTCTCATAAAAAGAATTTTCATTTTTTCTGCTTCAATTTGTTCAACCAAAATATCTTTTTGATCTTGTGTATATCAAGCCAAAATCAAAGAAAATTCTTTAAATTTATCTTTTGAATTCAAAAATTTTTGAAAACTAGAAAAAATATCTGCACTTTGCAAATTATCAAAAAAATTTATATCATTTTCTAAACTAGACTCAACAAAATTATTTTGAGCCTCAAGTAATATACTTTTGCTAGGTTTTTTATTTCAAGTGTCAATATTTTCATTTAGTTTATTTGACATATATCTCCAAATTAAAAATTATTTTCTATATTATACATTATTTTTAGTATAAAGTCAAAAATTTTCAGAAAACAAAAATAGACTTTTTAAAAAGTTTGAGTAAAATAATCAAGTTTAAAAATTAACCAAAAATTATGATAATAATTTGAATAATTATTGCAATTTTAATTTTCACAATAATTGTAATGGTTCATGAATGGTGACATTTCAAAGCTGCAAGAATTTTTTGAGTAAAAGTTGAAGAATTTGGGATTTGAATTCCACCAAGGGCAAAAAAACTTTTTACTGATAAAAAATGAACTTTATTTAGCCTAAATTGGCTTCCTTTATGAGGTTTTGTAAAGTTAACTTGAGAAACTCAAAGAAATTTTTTGATTTTTGATGAAAAAAATAATTTACTTAATAATGAAAATCTAAAAAAATTTATTTTAGAAAATAAAGAAATTTTTGATAAAAAGTGAAATAAAATTTGAAAAGAAGATAAAATCGAAATTTTAAAAATATTATCTGAAAATGAAGCAAATTATAACTTAAATAAAAAACCAGCTTGGCAACAAAGTATAATAATTTTGGCTGGAATTTTTATGAATTTTGTACTTGCATTTTTTATATTTTTCATTTTATTTTTAGTTTGAGTAAAACCGATTTGAATAAATAATCATATAAAAACTTCTCTAGATTTAAAACTTATTCCAACTCTAGAACAAGCTATAAATAAGTGAATTTTAGAAAAA
>CAUQKR010000005.1:0-46897 GCA_963518665.1 uncultured Candidatus Altimarinota bacterium
TTTGTTGTTTGTTGTTTGTTGTTTGTTGTTTGTTGTTTGTTGTTTGTTGTTTGTTAACATACTTTCTCCTTATCTTATAATAAGATAATTATCTTTTTTTGTTAGCTTTTGTCAAATATTTTTACTTATTTTACCTTGACTAAAATACTTTTTTAGTTTTAATTTTTTATTGTTTTTATTTAAAAAATTATTATAATTACAAAAATATTTTTTAATAAAATTTTTATGTCAGAGATTCCATACAATTTTTACAGATACAAACAATTACCTATTTTTACAGAAAAAACTATCCCAAAATGACTTTTAACTTCACATAACACAAAAATCGGAGTTTATGGGAAAATAAATGTTCTAGAGTGAAAACTAAAATATTTTTATCTAAAAAATGAGGCTTGAGAAATAGAAAAAGAAGTTTTTGTCGAAGCTGGTGATTATATAGTTTCTGAGCCACAGAAATGGCATAAAATAGAAGCTATATGAGAAACAAAAATTTTTATAGATTTTTATGAAAAAAAAGATGAAAAAATAACAAATTTAGAAAAAGATTTTTTTAAGACTTTTCCTGAATATGCTCCACATTTTGAAGTTTACAAACTTCTGGAGATGATAGAAAATAAAGAAAATAAAAAAGCTCTTGATTTGGGGTCTGGACTTGGAAGAAATAGTTTACTTTTAGCTAAAGCTTGATTAAAAGTACACAGTTTTGACAAAAATCTTGAGTGACTTTTACAAACAAAAACAAAAGCACAAAAAAATAATTTGGATTTAGAGATTTTTCAAAAAGATTTAAACAAAGATTTAATTTTAGAAAATTATGATGTGATTATTTCAACTGTTGCTTTGCAATTTTTAGAAAAGGATTCTGCTACTACCTTACTAAAATCTGCTATAGAAAAAACAAATATTTGATGATACAATTTGATAATTGTACCTATTTTATCAGATGATTTAGTTTGCAAAATAGATTTTCCGAACTTGAGAACTTATGAAGAATATTTAGAATTTTACAAAGATTGGGAAATTATCTTCAGTGACGATATGATTTGAAAATTTCATAGAACTGATGAAAGATGAAAAAAAATTCCTGCAAGATTTGCGACAATAATAGCAAGAAAAAATAAGAACTAGAAAAATTTCTAGTTCTTATTTTTTACTTTTTGAAAGTAAAATCGAAATATTCTTTGTTTGAGGAGTTTTTGATAAAATTATATTTAAAACAGCCATTATTGGAGTTGCCAGAAAAGCTCACATTACTCACCAAAGTTGTCACCAAAAAAGCAAAGAAATAATTATAACCAAAGTACTTAAATTTAGTCTTTCTCACATAAATTTTGGTTCTACAAAATTTCAAGTTATAATTTGTGGAATATAAAGACAAACTAGCATAAAAAATGATGCTCCGATACTGTCAAAAGTTACTAAAGAATACAAAAATGGAAGTCAAAGTGCAATTATAGCTCAAACAATCGGTATAAAATCCATAAAAAATACAACTAAACCAAAAGTCAAAGCAAACTCAAGTCAAAATAAAGTCATAATTATTGTTGCAACAAGTGCATTAAACAAAGCCAAGAAAAATTTTGTTGATAAATAAATATTTAAATCAGTTTGGATTTTTAAATAAATATTTTGTACGACTTTGAATCCTTTTACATCAAATAAATATTTTGCTTTTTGTTTAAAATCTTTTCTCTCTAAAAATATAAAAAACAGAAATATAATTATAGTTCAAATTAAAGATAAAACAGAGCTAAAAGTAGAAAAAATATTTTTTCAAATCGAAGAAAAATTTATTTTTGAAAGTAAGGAATTCAAATAATCAAAAGTTAAATAATCTTTTGTACTTACTCAAAAATAAGAAAATCACTCATCAATAGAATAAAAAATTTTTGAAAAACCTTGAAGAAATTTTTCAGAATTATCAAAAAATCATTTTGCCTGAGTAAATAAAATAAATCAAACAAAAAGTACAAATCCTAAAAAAATTAAAAAAGTTACAAGTCCAGATAAAAATCCATTTTTTAAATATTTTTTCAAAAAACTTTGGATTCAAGTGAAAAGTATAAGTAAAAAAAATGAAACAATTAAAGGAACAAAAATAAATTCTCAAATAGAAAGAATATAAAATCCTAAAAATAAGACAATACACCAAACTCAAATTTGAATATTTTTTAAATAAGTTTCTTTATCAAACATAAGAAAAATAAAATTTTAAATAAATAATATTTACTATTTTATACAAAAAAGTCTTTTTTTCAAAAAAAATTGTAAAAATCAGTTTTTTAGATAAACTTAAAAATATTTTTTAACTAAGATTTATGCTACCAATAATAATGTCGATTATTTTAATACTTTTTGCTTTAATAATTAGTTTTTTAACAAAATGAGTTTTTTGATTAACTTGGAAATATTTTTTTACAATTTTTGCTTTATTTTTTGTTTTAATTATAACTTTTCCTTTATGAATGTTTCTCTGAATGGAAAAAGAAAATATTTTTACTGAAATCCTTTATAAAATATGAGCTTTTTTTATTTGAACTTTGTTTTTGACAACTTTGATTTTGCTTCCTATTTTAATTATTTCAAAAATTTTTTCTTATCCTTTGAGTTTCAATCTAAAAATAATAACTTTAGTTTTGATTATTGCTTTCAATATTTACTGAGTTTTTAATTGAGTTTCTACAACTGTAAGAAACCTGACAATTAAGACCAAAAAAGAAACTTCTATAAAATGAAAAAAATTTATTTTAGTTGCAGATAATCATTATTGAAATATTTTTTGAGAAAATTCTGCAAAAAAATTTGTAGAAAAAGTAAATTCTTTAAAGGCTGAATTTGTTTTAATTGCTTGAGATTTATTTGATTGACCAAAAATAGATTTTGAAAAAATTGCAAAAGTTTTGTGACAAATAAATAAACCAGTTTATTTTGCTCCTGGAAATCATGAAGAATATTGAGATGAGCAAAGTATGCTTGAAGTAATCAAAAAAAATAATATAAATGTCTTAACAAATGAAGTAAAAGAGCTAGATTCTGTAACTATTTGATGAGTAACTTATAGTGAAAGTAAATCAAAAGAAAATTTTGAAAAACTTTTGGATTTGATTCCTGTTTCTGAAAAAAATTTTAATATTTTAATAAAACACGAGCCAACTTTTCAAAAAGAAGCTTGGGAAAAAAATTATGATTTAGTTGTTTCATGACACACTCACAACTGACAAATGTGGCCTTTTTCTCTAATTGCAAGAAATATTTACGGTGAATTTGTTTATTGACTAATTGAAAGAAATGGGAAATATTCTATCACAACAAGCTGAATCTGAAACTGGTGACCACTTCAAAGATTATGAAGTAGAAGTGAAATTATGTTAATCGAAGTAAAATAAAAAATCTCTAAATAGAGATTTTTTATTTTTTTCAAAAATTTTTATTTATATTTTGAGAAGCCACAAAAGCTGAAGACCAAGCCCATTGTAAGTTAAAACCTCAAGTTTTTCAAGTCACATCAACCACTTCTCAAATAAAATAAAGGTTTTCTATCTTTTTTGTTTGCATATGATTATCAAGCTCAGAAGTTGAAACTCAACCTCAAGTTGCCTTTGCTTCTCTCCAACTTCTCCAGTTTTGTAAATCAAGATCTATGAAATTTTTTTCCTCTGTCAATTCAAAAAATTTTACTAAACTTTTTGGAGTTATTTCTAAATCAAATTCTAGATTTATAAATAAATTTTCTAAAATATATTTTTCAAAATCATTTTCATCGATTTTTTGTTTATTTAAATATTCTCAGATTGCATTTGAAAGATTGTGAATAATTGGTCAACTAACTCAAAAATGAGTAAAAAGCAAAGGTCCATTTTCAGAATAAATAAATTTTTTATCATTTTTTCTATCAAAAAGTTTCATTTGCAGATTTGTAGAAACTCCTGAAACTTCTGACAAATCCCTTTTTGTAGCCATTCCACAAAGTGTTCTATAAGGAGAAACAATCTCAAGTCACAAATTTTTTGCTATTTCATAACCTTCTCAAGTTGTACCGATTTGAGGAAAACTTTTTCATCCAGAAGAAATTATCAAATTTTTTGAAAAATATTTTTCTCCTAAGTTAGTTTCTATTTCAAAAAGATTTTCTTTATTTTTTGAAATATTTTTTACATCTTGTTTCAGCTTTAATTCACAATTATTATTTTTTAGGTTTTTCAATAAACAATCCAAAAGTTCCCTACTATCTCAACTTTTTAAAATAAGTCTACTTCTATCTTCTTCAACTATTTCAATTCAAATTTTTCAAAAAAAACTCATTATATCCCAATTTGTAAAAGATGAGAAAATCGAAAGCAAAAATTTTTTATTTTGTGTAAAATAATCTCTCATTGGCTCTATATCCATATTTGAAACATTTGCTCTTTCTCCACCTGACATCAAAACTTTTGTTCAGGGTTTATCTGTTTTTTCTAAAATTATTTTTTTTAGATTTTTATCAAGACAAATTCCAGAAAAAAGTCCAGCAGCTCCAGCTCAAACTATAACTACATCGTAAATCATCAATTTTTTTTATAAAATAATTACTTTTTTATTTGTAAAAGCTTTTAGTCACTCTGGTCAATTTTCTTTTCAATAACCAGATTTTTTTACTCAACCAAAAGGTAAACTTACTTGAGATGCTGCACCTTTATTCAAAAAAATCATTCATCATTCCAATCTTTTTGCAATATTTACAATTTCATCATTATCATCTCAAAAAACACAAGCAGAAAGTCAAAATTCACTTTCATTTGCAAGTTTTATTGCTTCAGAAATATCTTTTACTTTTATAATTGATAAAACTGGTCAAAAAATTTCTTCTTTAAAACTTGTCATTTCTTTTGTTACTGAAGCCAAAATTGTCGGAGAATAAAAAAATCATTTTCTGTCAATAATTTCTCATCAAACTAGAAGTTCTGCTCACTCAGAAATAGTTTTTTTCACTTGTTTATCTATTTCTAAAACTAAATCTTTTCTTGCTAAAGGTCAAACTTGAGTTTTTTCATCTTTGGGATCTCAAACTATCAGATTTTTTACAGCCTCAAAAGCAAATCTACAAAAATCATCATAATATTTTTCTGGAACTATAAATCTTTTTGAAGAATTACATTTTTGTCATCAATTTGCCATTCTGATTTTTACAGCATCCTCTGCAACTTTTTTTATATCTGAAGTTTCAGCAACAATAAAAGCATCATTTCCGCCAAGCTCCAAAACTGATCTTTTTAAATATTTTCAAGCTAAGCTTCAAACAATTGATCAAGCTCTTTCTGAACCTGTTAAATTCACTCCCTGAACTTCATTTTTTGATAAAATATATTCTGTATCAGAAGTAGAAGCAAAAATATTTTGGTAAACTCAAACTGGAAATCCAGCTTCCAAAAATAACTCTTCAATTCTTTTTCAAGCAAGTGGAGTATTCTCAGCATGTTTATAAATTACTGTATTTCAAGCTAAAATATTTGGAACTGCAGCTCTCAAAACTTGATTAAATGGAAAATTCCAAGGAGCAATTCCATAAATAACTCAAATAGGGTCATATTGACTCAAAACTTTTAATCAATTTGATTCATAAGCTTCTTCTTTCAAAATTTCTTCAAAATTTTCAGCAAACCATTTTATTAAATTTACAGTTTTTGTAAGTCAAGCAAAAGAAGCACTATAAAGCATTCACATCTCTTTTGTCTCAATTTCAGCAAGTTCTGCCTGATTTTTTAAAATAACTTCTGACAATTTTAACATTAAAGATTTTTTTTCTTTTTTATCCAGATTTTTCCAAGATAAATAAGAATAGTAAGCTATTTTTATTTTTTCATCAAGCTCAACTCTAGAAAGAACATCAAACTCTGCATTTAATTCCTCTGTAAAAGGATTTATAGAAATAAATTTTTCTTTTTTCATAAATATTTTTTAATAATTTTTTTAATTATAATTTTTATTTACAAAAAATCAAAAAAAAAATCTCTATTAAAGAGATTTTTGTTTTTTGTTATCAACTACAGACCAAACCAAAGTTCAAACCAAAACTACTGCAATTATAACCAAAGAATGAGTTGTCTTTACATGATAAACTGGAGCAATTACCATTTTTAATCAGATAAAAGACAAAATCACAGCCAAACCATAATGAAGTTTTGAAAATAAATTTATAGAATTTGCAAGTAAAAAATAAAGTGAACGAAGTCCTAAAATAGCAAAAATATTTGAAGTATAAAGAATAAAAGGGTCGTTTGAAATAGCAAAAATTGCAGGAATACTATCAATTGCAAAAACTAAATCTGTAATCTCAATAATAACTAAAGTTATAAAAAGTGGAGTTACAACTTTTACTCAATTTTCAATTGTAAAAAATTTTCAGCTATCAAGTTTGTCTGTTGCTTTAAAAAATTTTTTTACCAATTTATAAGCAAAATTTTCTGAAATATCTTTTTTTTCTTCCTCATCATCTGATTTCCAAGATTTTATTCCTGAATAAATCAAAAATATTCAAAAAATAAATAAAATAGGATTAAATTCAAAAGTTTTTCCTGAAAAATTTAGTATAAAATTTGTCAGATTTATTATTTCAACTCAAGCAAAAATAAAAATTGCGCGAAAAATAATAGCTCACAAAACTCAATAAAAAAGAATTTTATGTTGAAATTGTTTTGAGATTTTAAAAAACCCAAAAACTAAAATAAATACAAATAAATTATCTACAGAAAGAGATTTTTCTATCCAATAAGCTCATTGAAATTCAGCAAATTTTTCTACTCAAAAAAGCCAGTAAACAATTCCCGAAAAAATCATAGCAAAACTTATCCAAACAATCGAATAAATAAGAGCCTCTTTGTTTGAAACTTCGTGATTTTTTTTGTTAAAAACTCACAAGTCCAAAATAAGCATAATAATTATAAGTAAAGCAAAACCTCAAACAAGCCAAGGATATTCCATTACATAATTTATAGTGTGATTTGCACTCATTTTAATTTTTTTAGATTATAAAAATAAAATTTTTTAGAAAATAATTTTATATATTTTTTTGTTTTTGTAAAATAAATTTTTTCAAAATAAAAAGAGAAAATTTTTTTCTCTTTTTATTAAGTATCTGAAATACAGATAACAAAAATTCATCAAAATTCATCCATTCAATCTTTTATATAACTTTGAACATCTCTTCTGAAATGTGTAAAATAATAAAAATCACTTCCATTATAATTTTCACTACTCCAATAACCTTGCTCCTGAATAATATCATCAAATTCCTCATATGTTTTTTTATAACAACTATAATTTTCAATATGTCATTGTTCAGCAAATGTAGGTAACCTCCAAGTATTTTTTCAATCAGTTCTTAAATCTTTACAATATTTTTTTGCACCGAACCAAAAAGTTTTTGTATTTTTTACTTCCCTACTCCATAAGAGTCCTGTTTGATTATCTTTTATTACATTTCAATCAACTGTAAATCTTCAATAAGAATTTCTATCACATTGTCAATTATTAACTAATTTATTTTCAAGTCATTCTAATTCTTTTAATTTATTTTTAATTTCTTCTTTTGTAAGTCAATTTTTATTTAATAAATTTTTTGCTTCTGTTAATCTTGTATCAAAAAAATTCTTACTTCTTTCTGATTTTCATGTTTTATTTACTCACTCTAGTTCTGTTATTCTAGCTTGTAGTTGATTTTTTAAATTTTCTAATTCTTTATCAATTGCATTATTTTGATTTCCTTGATTTTGATTATTTGAAACTGTATTATTTGCTAAACTTCAGTTTATATATTTACTTTCTCAATCCAAAACTACTTTTGCAGTTTTTGTTTTGTCTGCTTGATTTGTGATTACCTCTATTTTATATGGTTTTTTTGTAACTGGATCTCTTGGTAAAGTAGAAAGTGAAGAGTTTACTCTTTCCCAAGCTCAAGTTCAAAAAACTTGATTTCATTCAAAAGTATCAAAAGCTGGATAATCTCACTTTTGAGCTTTGTAGATTTCTAATGCTTTTTCTATGTTATTTTTATCTGCTAGTCTTTTTACATCTCTTGCTTCTCCTGGATATTGTCCTAGAGTTATAAAAGCAATAGTTGCAAGTATAGCAATAATTGTTACTACTATTATAAGTTCTACAAGAGTAAATCAAAATTTATTTTTTGATAAACAAGAATTTACCCCCCCCCGTATTTTGGCTTAAAATAAAGATTTTTCATATATTTTATAATTAATTAAGTAAAATTTTTTAACAATTTAAAGTTTAACTTTTAAAAGCAAAAAATCAAATAAAAAAAATTTTTTAGATTGACAAAAGTTTATTTTTATTTTTTAAAAATCTATTTATTTTTTACTTTTATTTGACTTTTCTTATTTTTAGCTTAAAATTCATACATAAGAACAAAAAAAAATTTTTATTTACGAAAAAACTTTATATTTTTGACTTTTAATAAAAATATTGTATAATATATAAGTATATTTTAATTTTTAATAAAATTTTTATGGGTGAAAAATTAAATAGATTATGAACTTTAGCTTTATCTTGAGTTTTAGCTGCTTGAGCTGTAAGTGAAGCACAAGCCAACACAAAAGAAAATGTAGATAGAACTTTGACTTGAGACCAAGCTACACTTTCTATAAAACAAGCTGTAAAAGGACAAACTATTTCAGAATTAAAATGAATTAGAGAAAATGTTTGAGTTTTGGCTACACAAAATACTTGAAAAGACAAAAGAACAACTATTTCTGGAAAAGTTTTTTGAGAAAATGGTGTAAATTGAGTTATTACTGCTTCTACTGGTAAAGTAAATAAAGCAAATAGTAAATCAATTATTGCAAAAATAGAAAAAGAAATAAATAAAAAAATAAAAGCTTGAGTTTTTGGATGAGTTGTAAAAACTGATTACGATGAATCTAGTATATATTGAAGTTCTAAAAAAGTTAATGGATGAACAGAAAATTGGACTACAACAAAAAAAGTAAATTGAGCAAATGTAAAAATTGCTTGAGCTGAAGTTAGTTATATTTCAGATGATGCTAGAACAAAAACTACTTTAAATTGAGCAAAAGTTATGTGAGATGTTTCTGGTTATATGGCTGGAGCAAAAGTTTCTCATTTAACTGAAAATAGACAAAATAAAATCACTCTTTCTGGAAACAAAGTAAAAGCTGGGATGAATGATTCTTACAAAGTTTCTGGAGAACTTGAAAGAAAATTTGATAACTCAAATTGGTCAGCTTGAGTTTGAGCTTACCACTGAAAAGTAAATGGTAAAAAAGATAACTGAGTTTTTGCTGGAGTTTCTTATTCTTTTGGTGGAGAAAAAGGAAAATTCAATGATTTTTCTGCAAAAGATATTGAACACAACTTTGGTTATGATGCTCAATTTTTGAATTCTACTGAAAAAACAGTAAAAAATTTTGTAGCAGACCCTGTTAATCCTGTAACTCCTGTAGTTCCAAAGCCTCAACCAGAACAACCAGTTCAACCACAACCAGTTCAACCAGTTCAGCCCCAACCAGAACAACCAGCTCAACCACAACCAGTTGAAACTGCAAAATGAACTCCATTGATTCAAGATGAACTTCCAGAAGCTGTTGAAAAAAATACAACTACTACAGAAGTAATTCCTTTTGAAACTGAATACGTTTTAAATAGAAATCTTCCAAATGATGATTCAAATAAAATTTCTGACTGAGTAAATGGTTCAAAAACTATAAATACTACAAAATTTGTAAATAAAGCTAATGAAAATGAAGTATTTTTTGAAGATAGAAATGAAAACAAAACTGAAGCAAAAAATGCAGTTATAGAAGTATGACAAAATGTGCACATGAACTACTTACTTTCAAAATATCCAAATGCAACCAAAGAAACAAATACTACAATCGAAAGAGTAAACCCTGGAATCGAAGTTACAATAAGAGAAGATGGTGCTTCTAACTTCAGATGAAATAGTCAAACTGATGGTAAGAAAGAAATAACAACAGTAAAAGTTGTAAATGATGGAAATACTTTAGAAACTTACAACTTTGAGGAAATCAAATCACAAGGTTATAGATGATGGATAGATGTACCTAGAATCCATATGGATCCAACAAAAACTTATCCTTACATTTCTTATGATAGTTTTAGTGAAATAGAAGCATATCATAAAAAAATTAACAATCCACTTCCTGATTTTGAAATCTAAAAAAAGAAACCATAAAGGTTTCTTTTTTTAGATTTCTATATTTTCATAAAAATATTTCAAAATCATATGATAAGGCCAATCTCTAGAAGAAAAATAAGTTGCTCAAGTTCCTGGAAGCCCTACTCAATGTCCTCTTTGCAATCAATCTTTCGAACCTGGATCTTTTTTTGCTTGTAAAAATGGATATTTCTCTGATTCTTTTTCACAAAAATTTATAGAATTTTTATTTTTTATACAATAATCATAAAAACTCAAAGTTTCTCCAGAACTTGTACTAAAATACCAAGGTTTTATAATTTTTGAGTTATATTTTAAAACTATTCATTTTGTTTCTTCGACTATTTCATTTAATTTCGGACTTCTTCTTTCCAAATCATAACCTAAATATTTTTGAAAAATATCTGGATCATCTGAAGCATCATAATCTTCTCACTTAAATTTTCTATCTTTTTCTATATACCAAAGTGCATAAGTTCTAGCTGAGATTATTATAGTTTTTGCTTTTTCTTTATTTTCAGTATTACTTATTTCCCCAAGTCATTTTAAATAATCTTCAAGTTTCAAAATATTGACAACAACAAATTTATCTCATTTTAAGTAAACATAAATTTTTCATCTAAATTTATTATCTTTATAAATCCCCTCTTTGTGCCAAACTGGAGTTCTATCCCAAGAAGTTATCTCTAAGTAAGGATGCAAAGAATTTTCTAAAATAAAATTTTCTTGTTCACTTCCATCAACTAATAATTTTCAGTTTTGTTTTTCTATTTTATATTCTTTATTTCCATCAGAAATCGTTATAAAATCAAGATTTTCAGGATAAGATAATTTAACTTTTATTTCCTTATCAGTATCAACTAAAACTGGTTTATTTTTTGTTTCAAAATAATTTATAATGTATTTTTTCAATAAAACTAGTTTATCATTATAAGAAACATCAAGCATTGTTTCTATTTTTAGCATTATTTCAAGTAATTTTTTTTCTCAAATTCTATCAAAAATTGTAAAAAATTTTTTACTTTCAAAATCAATTTGTTCAGAAATTTTTTCCCTTCTTTCTGATTGAATATTTTGTCTCAAAACTTGCAATTGTTCATAAAGTTTTTGCCCTGGACAATCTGTGTGTCAAGCATCTCTATGTCAAATTATTGGATAATAATAATTTGTTTCAAGAGGTTTTCAACAATTGCTACAAGTTCTACTAAAAGGTTGTTTTTTATATAAATCTATATTATATTTTTCAACCAAATATTTTATAAGATTTTCTAGACTTTTATATTGTGTATCAGAAATTCCAACTTCATTATAATTTCCCATAAGAGAAATTCAAATTGTTTGTCTATTATTCCAAACTGCATGAGCTCAAACTGCAGTTTCTCATCCTGCTCTTCATTCAAAAATTTCCCCAGAAGGTCAAATCAAAAAATTATACCCTATATCTCACCGTTGATTTCTAAGTGCATGATATCTATAAATGCTTCTAATTCACTCATAAGCATTTTTGAAACTAGAGTGAGTATGATGCACAATAATTGCCCTAATTTTTGAAGAATGTTCAATTGGCCAAACAAGCTCTCTTCATTTATAATATTTATCTGTAGATGAAATAGAGTTTTCTTCTCAAAAATTTGTCATCAAATATTCATTTATTTTTCTTGTTTTTTCTACAGCTGCTTCAGCTTTTTTTATTTGTTCTGGAGTTTTTGGTTTAGAATTATTTGCTTTTTTTGCCTCAAAAATTTTTTGCCATTCTTGGGAATCTTTAAACAAATATTCATCATTAGCTCCCCACTGTTCCCTAGTTATGATTTTAGGGCTTTCGTAAGCCATTGTCACAAAAAAATTACAAAAAAACAAAAAAACTATTAAAAAAATTTTTCTCATTTGAAAAAATATGTTAAAATGTAATAAAATAAATAAATTATCAAAAAATTATGCAAAAAAACTTAAAAACTTTACTAAAAATTATTATTCTTGCAATAATTATTATTTCTTTATATAGAATATGAAATTTTTTTATAAATGCAAATAATAATTCTAAAATAGAAAATACAAATATTTCAAAAGAAAATAATTCAAATTCTCTAAATTATAAAAAATTTTCTAGCAGTGAAATATCAAAAACTTGAGTTGCAATCACGACAAATTTATGAATAAAATACAAACAAAAAGAAAAACTACCAGAAACAATTTATCAAGAGCTTTTTTCTATCGAAGAAGTGAAAAAAAATAAATCTGCTTTAGATAATGCAATTATTGCAAAACATATGCTAGCAATCAAAGAATATGTTTCTCTTTTAAAAACAGATTTTAAATGAGCAATTACAAACACAAATGATAGAAAAAAAACTTTAGAATGAATTATTTCTCAACTAAAAATCAGACTTACAAATGGAATAAATGCAATTTCAACTATAGAAAAACAAAAAAATATTTTTAACAGAGAATTTGAAAGCTTAAATAATCAAATAGAGTCAACAAAAGCAAAAATAAGCTCTGATTATAAAAAAGTTGACCCAGAAGCTGTAAATGAAGGTATTGAAAGACTTTTGAAACTAAGAGCAGAACAAAATTTTGTAAGAACTTATATAATTTTTTTAAATAATTTTTCTAGAAATTATGCAAGTTTAAATGAATATAACAAAACTTTATTAAATGCTTTAACAATAAACAAAGATGCAATTGAAAAATGAAGTTATATCGTTATTCCATCAAGTTGAAGCAATATTTTAAAAGAATATGGACTTATCTATACAGAAAGTGAGTTTAATTCTATGAAACAAAATGAAGAAAAATAACAGAAAAATTTTTTCTGTTATTTTTTTTAAACAGTTATAAAAGGAGAATAAACAAGTCTATTTTTAGGGTTTTTTATAAAATCTTCTTTCAAAAAATCTAGATTTAATTCACTTCTAAATCCAGAATTTCACCTCTGAATCATTTTGTAATTTGAAGTTTTTATTTTGTAAAAAATATCATAACGATTGCAAGTTCTAGGACAAATTTCATCAACAGCATAAAATCATCTTTTTTCATTTTCTATTGCTGAAGTATCACAAAGTCTTCCTGTAAACACTAAAGCCCAAGGATAATACAAATCTACTCAAAAATCCTCAAAACGAGAATTATCAAAAAGCTCTTCTCTTTTTTCCATAAAATCCAAAGTTACTCTAGAAACAGAAAATTTATTTAAAAAATTTCTATAAACATCTAAACTAACTTCTGCAGAATTATAAAATCTCATCTGCCATTTTACTATTTCTTCACGAAGTTTTAATTTTTCTTGTTCTGATTTATTTTTTATAAGTTCTCCTGCTGGGTGAGCATTGTAACCATAAGTATCAACAAGTGGAGTTTTCAAAATTTTGTGAATAAGTCTTCAAAAAATTATTTTTAGATTTTTGTATTTTTTATTTATCAAATTCAAAACTCAAAAATCATTTACCACAACTTCAATCTGGTTTTTTATTTGTAAATCATTTAAATAATCTAAAGTTTCATCAAGTCTTCCAAGCATTAAATCCCCAACATAAGGTGTAACCAAAGTAAAACTTCTAACACAATGTGGAGGAAAATTTTTATTAAAAATTTGAAACTTTTCGATTGCTTTTTCTATTTCTTGTTTTGCCGGAGCTAAATATTCACAATTATCACTTCAATAATAAATTCAAGAAATTTTGTTAAAATAGTCTTGCCCAAATTTTCTTTTTATTTCACGAATAGAAGCAAAGTTTATTTCATATTGTGGAGAAATATTTTCAGCTAATTCTCCAGGGAAATTTTGCATAAAAAAATTTGCAAGTTCTCTATCATTTTTTCATTGAGAAAGCAATTTTCAAGAATTTAATAAATCAAAATATTCTAAATTTGTTCACAAATGTATAAAAAGTTCCATTTTTTTATTTTTCAATTTTAAAAATTTTTTTATATTATAAAGATTTTAATATTTTTTTCAAAAGAAAAAAAGACTTTTAAAAAAGTCTTTTAAAATTATTTTTTTTAAAATATAATTTAAAACAAAAGTTAAAAACTACTTTTAAAAAATTATTTACTTTTTGAGTCATATTCATCACAAAAATAAAATATTACTTCAAAAAATATAACAAGAATCAAAGCAAAAAACATATAATTCAGAGCTTCAATATTTTGAAAATCTGAAAAAATAAGTTTAGCTTTGTACAATATCATGCTTAAATAAGCTATAAAATCTTCTTTAATAATCACCTCCTTTTATTTTGATTAAAAGAATTTTTATATAGTTTGAGAATTTAATTATGTTATTAAACAAATATAAAATAGCATAATTTCTATATTTTTATGATTTTTTTTATTCAGCATATCCAGGAACTAAAGCTTCAAATACAAAATCTAAAGCCTTGCCAAGATAATATTCACCAAAAATATAGATCAAACTAACTATAACAACAACTAAAAAAATTGTAAACATTTTCCCTCCTTGTATTTCTTAAATTAAAAACAAGGAATATTTCCTTGTTTTTTAAAATTTTTATTAGTTTGCTCTATAAACTTCAGAATTTGTAGGTAAAAGATCAGGACCTAAAGTGGTCAAAAGCTTAAACATACCAAAAATATAACTAAAAAATGCTGAAACAATAATAACAACCTCTAACATAAAATTTTCCTCTCTTTTGATATTGGGGGTTTATTATAAAAAGATTTAATTAAAAGTCAAGTTTTTTTGATTAAAAAATTTATTATTTGAAATTTAAAAAAAATTTTGTATAATCTAAAAAATTTTTAATAAAACATAAAAATAATTATGCCAGAAAAAATATTTCCAAACAAAGAATTTTCAAAAAATGCTTATTTTAAATCTTTTGAAGAATATCAAAAAATTTATGATTACTCTGTAAAAAATTATGAAAAATTTTGGCAAGAACAAGCTCTAGAAAATCTAACTTTTTTTGAAAATTTTACAGAAGTTTTAGATGAAAAAAATTATCCTTTTGTTAAATGGTTCAAAAATTGAAAATTAAATATAACTTATGAAATTTTAGAAAAAAATTTAGAAAAAAATGCAGATAAAATAGCTATTATTTTTGAGTGAGAAAGATGAGACTCTGAAAAAGTTTCTTATAAAACTCTTTTTGAAAAAGTAAATAAATCTGCAAATTTGTTGAAAAAAATCTGAGTAAGAAAGTGAGATAAAGTTATTTTTTATATGCCTCAAATACTTGAAAGTATATATTTAATGCTTGCTTGTTTGAGAATTTGAGCTATTCATTCTATAGTTTTTGGTTGATTTTCAGCTGAAAGTTTAAAAGACAGAATCGAAGATTTAAAAGCTGATTTTTTGATAACTGCTGATTGAGCTTTTAGAAAAGGAAGACCTTATATTTTAAAAAATATTGCAGACGAAGCAATAAAAAATTCTTCTCACAAAATCAAAAAAACTTTAGTTGTAAAAAGAAATTTTGAAGAAATTTTTATCTGAGAAAATGATGTGATTTATAATGATGAAATCGAAAAACAAGAAAATTTTTGTGATTTTGAAAAACTAGATTCTGAAGATATAAGTTTTATTTTATATACTTCTGGAAGTACTTGAAAACCAAAATGAATTATTCACTCAACTGCTTGATTTGCACTTTGGGCTAAACTTACAACAAAATGGGTTTTTGATTTACAAGAAGAAGATATTTTCTTTTCTACAGCAGATATTTGATGGATAACTTGACACACTTATACAGTTTATTGACCACTTTTAAATGGTGGTACAACTTTGATTTATGAGTGAAATCCACTTTTTCCAAAAGAAGATAGGATCTGGGAAATTATAGAAAAATACAAAGTTTCAAAATTTTATACAGCTCCAACTTTAATCAGACTTCTTCACAAAACTTGAGAAAATCTTCCAAAAAATTTTGATTTATCAAGTTTAAAAGTTCTTTGAAGTGTTGGTGAGCCGATAGATTGAGAGGCTTGGGAATGGTATTTTGATGCAGTTTGAAACAAAAAAGCTTCAATTGTGGATACTTATTGGCAAACAGAAACTGGAGGACATATTTTAGCTCCACTCCCTTTTGCAACTCCTTTAAAGAAAAAATCTGCAACTTTTCCACTTCCTGGAATTGTTTGAGAAATTGTAAACAAAAATTGAGAAAAAATTCCACAAAATGAAAATTGATTTTTAGTGATTTCAAAGCCTTGGCCTTCTATGGCAAGGTGAATTTGGTGAGATGAAGAAAAATTTTTAAAAACTTATTTTTCAAAAGTTTCTAGAAATTGAAAATGACTTTATTTTTCTGGAGATGGAGCTTTTTATGATGAAGAAGATTATATTTTTATAACTTGAAGAGTTGATGATGTTGTAAATATTTCTTGACATAAAATAGGAATTGCTGAAGTTGAAGATATTATAAATCAAGATGAATTTGTTTCAGAATCAGCTGTTGTCGGAATTACTGATGAACTAACTTGAGAGGCACTTTTTTGATTTATAGTTTTAAAAAATGAAGAAATTTCAGAAGAAATTTTAACAAAAAATATAAATAAAGAATTGAGAGAAAAAATCTGAGCAATTGTAAGTATAAAAAATATTTTAATCGTCAAAGAATTACCCAAAACAAGAAGTGGAAAAATAGTAAGAAGAGTTTTAAGAATTTTAGCAAAATGAGAGGAAATTAGTTGAGATTTAAGTACAATTGAAAACAAAAACAGTATCGAAGAAATAAAAAACAAAATAAAAAACTAGAAAAATTTTTCTAGTTTTTTATTTTATAAAAGTTCAAAATTTAATCTCAAAAGTTCTTGATCAACTTCAAAAAGTCTAACTTTTACATTTTGTCCAAGCATAAATTTTTTTCAGTGAAAATTATGAGCTTGCAAAGATTCATCAAAAATACTATTTTTTAATTCTACAAATCATTCAGCTGTATCAGGCAAAGCAACAAAAAATCATTTTGAAATAACTCCAGAAATCACTGCATCAAACTCTTGTCAAACTTTATTTTTATAAAATTTTGTTATAAAATAATCTCTTACTTTATATTCTAGCTTTTCTGCTATTCTTTCCCTTTCACTTGAGTCTTTTGCAACTTTTGGCAAAATATTTAAATAATGATTTTTTCTTTTTGAATTAAATTTTAGATTTAAAATTTCTTTTATAATTCTATGAATTTGCAAATCTGGATATCTTCTAATTGGTGAAGTAAAGTGACTATAAAAATCAAGTCCAAGTCAAAAATGTCATAAATTTTCACTTGAATAAATTGCTTGAGAAAGTGTTCTTAAAGTCATTCTTTCTAAAAAAACTTTTTTTGAATGTTCTAAAGTTTCAAATTTTTTTAAAAGTTCTGCAAACTCAGAAGTTGTGTTTTTTTGAAATTTAAAATCAACTCAAAAAAGATGAAGTTTATCTTGAAGTTCTGCAATATCAATAAAATCAGGAGTTTCATGAATTCTATACAGAAATGGAACTTTACTAAATTCTTTTGCTACAGATTCATTTGCGGAAACCATAAAAACCTCAATAAGCTGATTAGAATTATATTTTGGATATTCTTTTATTCAATCAACATTTCCCTTTTCATCAAAAGAAATATAAGTTTCTGGAAACTCAAAATTCAAAATTCAAACTCTTTCTCTATGAGATAAAATATTTTTTTTCAAACTATCTCCTAAAAATACCTTTTTCACAAGTTTTTCTGTTACTATTCAACCAAAAGAAAGTTCATCTCAGGCTTTTATTTTTCCAGCAATAATCTCATCAACTTCCCTATAAGTCAACCTAAAATCACTTTTTATCACAGATTCATAAACTTCAGATTTTACTGTATGTCAAGTTTTAGCTCAAATATGCATTTCACAGGTAAGTGTAAGTTTTTCAGTATGAGGATTTAAACTACACAAATTATTTGATAATTTTTCTGGTAGCATAGGAATAACTCTGTCTGCCAAATAAATCGAAGTTGCTCTTGCTAAAGCCTCTTTATCAAGAAAAGAATCTTCTTTTACATAATTTGAAACATCTGCAATTGAAACATATAAAATAAAGTCTCAATTTTCTTTTTGTTCCAAACTTATAGCATCATCCAAATCTTTTGCATCTTCTCCATCAATCGTAAAAGTAAAAATTTCTCTCAAATCTTTTCTATTTTGAAAATCTTTCTTTGAAATTTTTTCAGAAAATTTTTCTAACTCTTTAGCTATTTCCTCAGAAAATTTTATTCTAGCTCCAGCTTCTAGAGCTAAAGCCAAAACATCTTTTTCCCTTTTATCTAAATCTTTTCAAATAATTTCTCTCACAACTCACTCAGGATTTTTTCAAGTTTCTTTTGTTATTTCAACTCAAACAAAATCTCAATTTTTTGCTCAAAAACTATTTGTCATTGCAACAAAAATATCACTTCAAATTGTTTTATCTCTTGGGATAACAAATCAAAAATTTCATTTTGCTTTTAAAAAAGTTCAAAGAACAAGTCCCTTTCTCCTCTCTAAAATTTTTACAATTTCAGCTTCTTTTTTTCAATTAAAATCTTTCAAAATAGCTTCTACTTTATCTCAATCCCTTGCTGTTAATTTATTTTTATCATGTACAAAATATCATTTTTCAAGTCACTCTACATCAACAAAACCAAAAAATTTATCTCTAGCTTTTGAGTAAATTCAAACAATTGTTTCAGAATTTTTTGAAAAATTATTTTCTTTTGATTCAAGAATTTTTATTATTTTTGCTTCTTTATTTTTTCATGCATTTTTAGGTAAAATTTCTGCTTCAACTAAATCTCAGTTTTTTGCTTCAAAGGTATTTTTTTCTGAAATGTAAAAATCTCCAGAAAATTTTTTCTTATTTGTAGGAACAACAAAACCATATTTTCTTGAACTTTCAAAAATTCAAATTACTGTATTCATATTTATTTTATTATAAAATTTTTTTTAATTATAACATCTTTTTTCAAAAAAGCTATTTTATTTTTTATTTACTTGATTTTTATAAAAAAAAAATTATAATTCAAACATATTTTTGGGGTTATTTATGGTTTCTATTGGTAGATTAGTCCAGATTATATGCTTCCAGGGAGATGTTTTTGACTTCCTCTAATCAAGCAAAAACAAAAATAAATGCAAAAAATAGAATTGCAAGAGGTCTAGCTGCTTTCAAATCAAGCTTTAGTCCTGTAGCTGTTGTTGCTTAATTACAACCTACGAAACTGTAGCCTTTGCTTTGCACTGATGTCAGATGACTGCTACACTATTTTTTAAAAAATTTTATCTTTCATTTTTTAAAAAATTATTTTTGAAAGGTTTGTAAAATAATGTTTTGAAATTTTAATTCATTTTACAATATCAAAAAAATTTTATCTTGAAATATTTTTGTTTATTTTTGATTTTCAAGATTATAAAAAATAAAATATGGAAGTAAATGTATTTTCTTGGCCTGCCAAGACATGGGTTCAAATCCCATTAACTCCACCATTTGAGATAAAAAATTGGCATTGGTAGAATTATATCTATTTAATGCCATTTTTAAAATATGTAAAAATGCAAGTTTGAGCAGTTTATCAAATACCTAGTGAGACATTAAGACTATTTTTCATCTAATTTAAACTAAAAGTTTGAGTTCGACGAAAAGTGGTTTTAGGACTGTTTTTATTTTTTAATAACTATTTAAAAATATGACAAAAGAACAACAAAGAGCAGAACTTCATAAAATGATATGGAAAATGGCAAATGATGCTAGATGAAGTGTTGATGGATGGGATTTTAAACAATATGTTTTATGAATGCTTTTTTATCGTTTTATTAGTGAAAATTTAATAAAATATATCAATGAAAATGAACCTGATACTGATTTTGATTATACAAAATTATCAGATGATGAAGCTGAATTTGGTAGAGCTGATACAGTAAAAGAAAAATGATTTTACATATTACCAAGTGAGCTTTTTATAAATGTAGTTAAAAAATCAAAAAATGATGCTAATTTAAATGAAACTCTTTCAAGAGTTTTTAAAAATATTGAAGCTTCTGCCAAATGAACTGAAAGTGAAGATGACTTAAGAGGTTTATTTGATGATTTAGATGTAAATTCAAAAAAACTATGAGCAACAGTTGAACAAAGAAATAAAAAACTTGCAGAACTTCTTGAATCAATTTCTGAATTAAATTTTTGAAGCTATAAAGAAAATACTATTGATACTTTCTGAGATGCTTATGAATATCTGATGACGATGTATGCAAGTAATGCAGGTAAATCAGGTTGAGAATTTTTTACTCCGCAAGAAGTAAGTGAGCTTTTAGCAAAAATTACAACTGTTTGAAAAACTGAAGTTAACAAAGTTTATGATCCAGCTTGTGGTTCTTGATCTTTACTTTTAAAATTTGCAAAAGTATTATGAAAAGAAAATGTAAGACAAGGTTTCTTTGGACAAGAAATAAATATCACAACTTACAATCTTTGTCGTATTAATATGTTTTTACACGATATTAACTATGAAAAATTTGAAATAGCTCATGGGGACACTTTAACTCATCCTGCTCACTGGGATGATGAGCCTTTTGATGCTATCGTTTCAAATCCTCCTTATTCTATCAATTGGGAATGAGATGCTAATCCTATTTTAATCAATGATCCTCGTTTTTCTCCTGCATGAGTTTTGGCCCCAAAATCAAAAGCTGATTTAGCTTTTACTATGCATATTTTATCATGGCTTGCTACCAGCTGAACTGCTGCAATAGTTGAATTTCCTTGAGTTTTGTATAGATGATGAGCAGAAAAAAAAATCAGAAAATATTTAATAGATAATAATTTTATTGATACAGTTATTCAACTACCTTCAGATTTATTTTTTGGAACTTCAATTGCTACTTGTATAATAGTTTTAAAAAAATCAAAAAAAGATAATAAAACTTTGTTTATCGATGCAACAAATGAAGTGATTAGATGATGAAATAAAAATAAATTAAGTGAAGATAATATTGCAAATATTTTAAATTCTTTTATATCTCGTGAAGATAAAGAACATATTTCAAAGCTTGTAGATAATTCTAAAATTGCAGAGAACGATTATAATATTGCAGTATCAAGTTATGTAGAACAAAAAGACACAAGAGAAGTAATTGATATAAAAGTATTAAATAAACAAATAGAAGAAATAGTTGAAAAACAAAATGTTCTAAGAAAATCTATTGATGAAATAGTGGCTGATTTAGAAGGAAAATAATTTTAAATAATTACAAGAATTATGAATAAAATAGAAAAATTATTAAATGAATTTTGTCCTGATGGTGTTGAGTTTAAGGATTTAGGAGATGTTTTAGATTATGAGCAACCTTGAAAATATCTTGTTGATTCAACGAATTATGATAATTCTTATAAAACACCTGTTTTAACAGCATGACAAACTTTTATTCTTTGATATACAGATGAAGAAGACTGAATATATCAAGCTTCTAAAGAAAATCCTGTTATAATTTTTGATGATTTTACAACAGCTTTTAAATGGGTAGATTTTTCATTTAAAGCAAAATCATCAGCAATGAAAATGCTTACTTCTAAAAATATTAAAGAATATAATCTTCGTTATATTTTTTTTGCAATGAGTTGTTTAACTTATTCTCCACAAGACCATGCCAGACAATGGATTCAAACTTATTCAAAAATCCAAATCCCAATCCCACCAATAGAAATCCAAAAAGAAATAGTAAAAATTCTTGATAATTTTACTCTGCTGGAAGCAGAGCTGGAAGCAGAGCTGGAAGCAAGAAAGAAACAGTATGAGTATTATAGAGATGATTTGTTGAGTTTTTGAGATGATGAGGTGGAAATGAGATTTTTAGAAAAAGTTTATAAGTTTCAATATTGAAAAGGAAATACTATTCCGACTATATGATGAGATTATCCAGTGTATGGTAGTAATTGAATAGTTTGAACTCATAATGAATATAATAGTGAAGATTCACCAGTGATAGGACATATTTGATCATATGCTGGTATTGTAAATTGGGGAAAATGAAAGCACTTTGTTACATATAATGGGGTTATTTGTAAGTTAATAGCTGAAGATGTATTGCCAAAATATGCTTACAATCAATTATTAAAACAAGATTTTAATTCAATGGCTAAAAATGAAGCACAACCTTTTGTTTCTTATGCAGCACTTAATAAAACATTAATCCCAGTTCCTTCACAAGAAAAACAACAAGAAATTGTTACAATTCTTGATAAATTTGATGCTTTGGTAAATGATATAAGTGTTTGACTTCCTGCAGAATTAAAAGCTAGAAGACAGCAATATGAATATTATAGAAATAAATTGTTAGATTTTAAAGTTTTAGAGAAATAGAAAATGGTTTTTTGTAGGGAACAAATATTTATTTTTAATATTTATGAGAAATGGAAAATCTATTTATTGCAATTATATGAGGTTTTATTTGATGATTATCTTGAATAATTTTACATTATTATAATCTAAGAAAAGAAAGGTTTTTTAAATTACAAGAAAAATGAGAAGAATTATTAAAAGTTTTATATGAATATCAAGATGTTTTGTTAAAAGTTGATTCATTAAAAGATGATGTAGAAATAGAAAGTATTTGAATTAAAACAGAAGAACAATTACAAAAATTTAAATATATTTCAAGTATTCATCAAAATGAAGCAGATAAAAAACAAAAATTAAGAGAAAAAATTTGGACTTTAATAAATATATACTTTCCTTTTTTAGAACAAGATTTTAGAGAATATACAACGATAGAATTAAATCATCATCCAGATTTAGAGTTAAATCCAAATACTTTGAATTCAAGAGAAAATAAAATTTGAGAAATATGAAAGAAGTTAATTTTAAATATAAATAAAGAAAGAACTGTTTTTTTGTTTTTTAAAATATAATTTTGAGACTTGATAAAAATAATACTTTAAATAAAAAATAATTTTCTAAACCATGACAACCAAAAACCTAAACCTAGTTGCTCAAAATCCACAAAGCACTGTAGTAACTGAATACATCCCATCAGAAAGAAAAGCTGAAAACTATCAAAGTGAAGATGCTCTTGAAAAAGAGTTTATTAGACAACTTCAAAATCAAGCTTATGAGTATATAGATATTACAAATGAAGCTGATTTAGTGAAAAATCTAAGAATCGGGCTTGAAAAACTAAATAATTATAACTTTAGTGATAATGAGTGGGAACATTTTTTCAAAACTGAAATTGCAAATCCAAATCAAAGTATAGAAGATAAAACTGCAACTATTCAAGAAGATTATATAAAAGTTTTAAAATGTGATAATTGAGAGGATAAAAATATTTACTTACTTGATAAAAAAGATATTCACAATAATAATTTGCAAGTTATAAATCAATATGCAACTGATGAAGGAACGAGATCAAATCGTTATGATGTAACAGTTTTGGTAAATGGTTTGCCTTTGGTACATATCGAACTAAAAAGAAGATGAGTAGCTTTACAAGAAGCTTTTAATCAAATAAATAGATATCAAAGAGAAAGTTTTTGGGCAGATAGTTGACTTTTTGAATATATTCAACTTTTTGTAATTTCAAATGGAACTTATACAAAATATTATAGTAATACTACAAGATTTTCTCATGTAAAAGAACAAGGAAGTAAATCAAATACAAAATGAAAAAAATCAAGTAATAGTTTTGAATTTACAAGTTGGTGGGCTGATTATACAAACAGACCAATTATTGATTTAATAGATTTTTCAAAAACATTTTTTGCTAAACATACTCTCCTTAATATTTTAACTAAATATTGTATTTTTACTGCAGAAAAGCAGCTACTGGTTATGAGACCGTACCAAATCGTAGCTACTGAAAAAATTATTAATAAAATTGAAGTAAGTTCATATTATAAAAAATATGGAACAATTGATGCTGGTGGTTATGTATGGCATACAACTTGATCAGGAAAAACTGTAACGAGCTTTAAAACTGCACAAATTGCAAGTAAATTACCAAATATTAAAAAAGTACTTTTTGTAGTTGATAGAAAAGATTTGGATTATCAAACTATGAAAGAATATGACAAATTTGAAAAGTGAGCAGCAAATAGTAATACAAGTACAGCAAAATTAACTCAGCAACTTGAAGATCCAAAATCAAAAATAATTATTACAACTATTCAAAAACTAGATAAATTTATTAAAAAAAATAAATGACATGCTATTTTTGAGTGAGAAATAGTTATCATATTTGATGAGTGTCATCGTAGCCAATTTGGTGATATGCATAAATCAATAACTGATGCTTTTAAAAAATATTATTTATTTGGTTTTACTTGAACTCCAATTTTTGCTAAAAACTCTATTTGATGAAAACATCCTGATGTAAGAACTACTATTCAAGCTTTTGGTTGTTTTGAACATTGAGATCTAAAAAACTGTCCAAAAGATGACCATCAAACATCAATTCATTCTTATACAATAGTTGATGCAATTGCTGATAAAAATGTATTACCTTTTAAGATAGAATATGTTTCAACAATAAAAAAAGCTGAAGATATAGAAGATAAATCAATTACTGATATTGATAGAGATAAAGCATTATCTGATCCAGAAAGAATTTCAAAGATTGTAAACTATATTCGTAAGCATTTTGACCAAAAAACAAAAAGAAATAGTTTTTATACCTTAAAAGATAGAAGACTTGCTTGATTTAATTCAATTTTTGCAGTTTCATCTATTCCAATGGCAAAACTGTATTATGAAGAATTTAAAAAGCAATTAAATTGATTACCAAGTGATAAACAATTAAAAGTTGGAACTATTTTTAGTTACACAGCTAATGAAGAAGAACCAGATGGAACTTATGATGAAAATGTGGAAGATACAAGTAATTTAGATCAAACTTCTAGAGATTTTTTAGAAAATGTTATTGGAGATTATAATAATATGTTTCAAACTTCATTTGATACTAGCTCTGATAAATTTCAAAATTATTACAAAGATTTAAGTCAAAGAGTAAAAGATAGAGAAATAGATATTTTGATTGTTGTAAATATGTTTTTAACTGGTTTTGATGCTACAACTCTAAATACTCTTTGGGTTGATAAAAATCTAAAATATCACTGACTTATTCAAGCTTTTTCAAGAACTAATCGTATTTTAAACAGTGTAAAAACTCAGTGAAATATAGTTTGTTTTAGAAATTTAGAAAAAGCTACAAATGATGCAATTTCACTTTTTGGAGATAGACAAGCTTGTTGAATTGTACTTCTAAAAACATTTGATGAATATTATAAATGATATGAAGAATCTGACAAAAAAGTAAAATGATATGTTGAATTAATTTCTCAGTTACAATCACAATTTCCAGTTGGAGAAATGATAGTTTCTGAAAAAGAACAAAAAGAATTTGTTAAATTATATAGTTGAATTTTAAAACTTCGTAATATTCTAACTACTTTTGATGATTTTAATTGAAAAGAAATTTTAACACCAAGAGATATTCAAGATTATCATAGCATGTATATTGAACTCTATAATGAATTTAGAAAATGAAAAGATAGTGAAAAAGAAGTGATTAATGATGATTTAGTTTTTGAAATGGAATTAATTAAACAAGTGGAAATTAATATTGATTATATTATTGAACTTATTAAAAAATATCACTCTAGTAATACAAAAGATAAAGAAATTTTAAGTGATATTAATAAAGCAATTAATTCGAGTGTTAAACTTCGTAATAAAAAAGATTTAATAGATCAATTTATCGAAAATCTTGATGCATCAACATCAGTTGATGATGATTGGTTAGAATATGTTGAAAAAAAGAAAATAGAAGAGTTAGATAAAATAATTGAAGAAGAAAATTTGAATAAAGATGAAACTTATAGTTTTGTTGAAAATTCTTTTAGAGATGGTTTTATTGGAAAAACTTGAACTTGAATAACAAAAATTTTGCCACAGGTTTCTCGTTTTTCTAAAGATAAAGCAAGAACTCAAAAAAGAAATATTGTTATAGAAAAATTAACTAATTTCTTTGATAGATTTTTTGATATATCAAGTAAGGAAATTTAAAAAACTAGAACATTAGTTCTAGTTTTTTTGTTCTCAAATTTGCAAAAGAATCCTTCTAATATTCTCATAAATCTTCACAACTTCATATTTATTCTCAAACATAATTTGACAAAAAGTTAGACTAGCTTCTTGTTTGTCCCACCATTTGAGATAAAAAAATAATACTAAATTATTTTACTTTATTTAGTGCTATTTACTTAAATTCGATAAAAATAGTATAAAACTATTTTTTCTTGAGTTTAAATTTTTTGAATTTATGAAAAAGTAGTTTTAGAAAAGTAAATGATTGAAGTATGAGTAAAAATAATTTAATAAAAAAGCCGATTTCTCAATTAGTTGATGTTTATAATAATATTAGAGTTCCATTATCTTCTAATCAAAGGGAGAATTTAGAAAAATATATCCATATTATTGAGCTCAATGAATAGTTGATTATGTAGATAATTATTTGTTTGACTGAGAATATATTTTAGTTGCTGAAGATTGAGAGAATTTAAGATCAAATAATCAAAATATATGTAACTTAGTGCGTGGTAAATTTTGGGTAAATAATCATGCACATATATTAAAAGCTAATAACTAGAATGTTACTAAATATTTATTTTATAATTTTAATAGAATAAATTTTATAAATTATATAACTTGAAGTGCTCAACCAAAATTAAACAAAGAAAATTTGTTAAATATTAAAACTTTTGTACATTCAAAACAAGAACAACAAAAAATCTATTCAATTCTTTCAAATCTTGACTCAAAAATAGAACTAAACAACAAAATAAATTCAGAACTAGAGAAAATGGCTAAAAGTCTTTATGATTATTGGTTTATTCAGTTTGATTTTCCAGATAAAAATTGAAAACCTTATAAAAGCAGTAGCTGAAAAATGGTTTGGAATGAAGAGTTAAAAAGAGAAATTCCTGAGGGGTGGAAGGTTGGAAATTTAAAAGAAAATTCCTTAACAAAACTAATAAAACCTTGAATTGATATTTTTGAAAATGAAAAAATATATTTAGCAACTGCTGATGTTTCAAATAATGATTGATTAGAACAAATAAAATTAATTATTCCAAATGATGAATTTTTAAAAAATTATCATGAAAAAACATATTGAATTTATAAAAAAATTTATTTGAATCAAATCGAAAATCAAAAACTTACTGAAAACTTAGAGATTAGCTTTTGCCTATGCTTATGAATTGACAAGTTAGAGTAAAATAGTTTTTTGTAAATTTATTTTTAAAATTATGATTTAGAATAAAAATAAAAGCTTATATTTTATAAGCTTTTTTCTTTTATTTTTAGCTTATTTTTTGCAAAAAGAAAATCATTATGATAAAATAAGGTAAATTTAATAATTTAAACAAATTTTATGAATAATTTTGAAAAACAAAATAATTTAGAAACAAACAATTTTTATTCTTACAATAAAGATGCATATATTGTTTGAGATAGTCTTTCAGTATGAATTACAAACAATGTAGATATTGCCAAAAATTCAGTAAAATGAGGAATGCAAACTTGATGGATGTTAGAACAAGTAAAAAAAGATATTTCAACTATGAGAGATAAAAAAGTTATGTTTTTACTTGGTGGAACAAATGATGTTTTTTCAAACAAAACTACTTCTCAAATAATTAAAAATATTGATGAAATAGCGAAAATTGCAAAAGAAAATTGATTAAAAGTTGTAGTTGGAACAATCCCACCTTTCACTGAGTCAACTTCTACAGTTCAAAAAGCTTTGAAAAAATTATGAAAAAAACCAGAAGAACTTTATTCTGTGATAAATGAAGTAAATACTTATATCAGAAGTAAATATAACTTTATCGATTATCACAGAATGATAGAAAACCCAAATAATCCAAATTCTATTGATCCAAAATTTGAAGCAAAAAATAACCCAGACGGAATTCATCCTTTTAATGCTTATAAAAAAATGAGACAAGCTCAAGAAGAAAAATTTAATGAAGTTATTTTAGAAAAACCAAAAGACCAAGTTTCAGAACTAGAAGCAACAATAAATAATTTAAAATATTCTATCTCAAATTTTGATTCAAAAATTTCTTCAGTTTTAGGAACTCAAATTACTCCAGAACAAAAAAAGGAAGCTGAAAGAATAACTGAAGAAAGAAAAAAAATCGTAGTTGAACTAGAAAAAATTTTATCAGAAATAAAAAAATCAAAATCAGAATTAAATGTAAAAAATAAAGAATTTGATAGTTATAATAATAAAAATGTAGAAGCTGAAGATTCAATAGAATACAAAGATTATTTAGATAAAACTTCTGATTTAGAAAAAAGAATTTTAGAACTAGATGAAGCTCAAAGTATTTTATTAAAAGAATTTAATCTTTTATCAAGATGAGAAAAAATAAATGCAAAACTTGATAAAAAAGAGCTTGATGAAATGCAAAATATTTCTGCAATGGAATTTTTGAAAAAACCTTATCTAGAAAGATTAAAATACGTAACAATTTGAAATGTTGATGCAAATGAAGTTGCCTCTGGAAATGTAAAAGAATTAGAAATAAATTTTTCTTTTAATGGAAGGTTTAATAGAGGACTTTATATGAATACAACAGCTTGAATGATTTTACCAGAAGAAGTAAGAACTGTTACAGTTTGATGAGTAGAATATTCAAGAAAAGCTTTAAAATGAGAATTTTTTGCGGAAAACTGAAAAAGACTTATAATAAAAGATGAAACAAAAATCCAAGTTACAAAACTGGAAACAAAAGAAGAAATAGAAAAAAATTTCAAAAGTAAAATAAATCCTGAAAATTATCAAAATCCTTTAGATTTAGAAATTGCACTAGAAGCTGAAAAAAGATGAATTCCAGAAAAAGTAGCAATAAATCTAATAAAAAAAGATTTAGAAAGAATAGATAATCCACTAGAAAGAAAAGCTCTTATGGAAGATTTGTTTGTAGATATTGACAGAAAGAAATGAACTTATACAGCATCTTTTGGAAATAATTGGTTAGAAGAAGACTGAAAAGCAAGTATAAATTTCTTATCTTATTTATCTCAAGGGAAAAGGGAAACTTTCAATCAAATAGCAAAAGATTATGGATATTCTGAAGATGATATAAAAATTTGAGAAACATTTTTAGAAGAAGTTGCACCTATGGTTTATTCTGGAAAGCTTGATATGAAACAATTTGAAGATTTAAATATTTCTTCAGAAGATGTAACAAGAGTAAGAAGTTTAAACAGATTTGAACCAGGTTCAAAAGATGCAGTTATGTTATTTAAAATAGCTACAAAAACTGGAGGTTTTCCAGAAGAATGGGCTACTTCAAAAGCTTTACATTATATTTTATGAAGAGAATCAAATGGTAAAGTTTGAGTTTTGAATTATACAATAAAATGAATGGACTTAAATGAATTTAAACTTAGAGCTGTAAATTCTACTGCAAAAAATCCAATATGAGCAAAATCTACTGCTTCAGGACTTGGTCAACTTTTACTTTCAAATGTAGATATTTATTATCCATCTGGAAGAAGATGAATTGGAGATCCAATCGAAGAAGCAATCTGATTTATGAAATATATTCAAGACAGATATGGAGATCCTGAAATTGCAGGAAGTGTTTATGGAAAAATATGAAGTTATACACATCCAACAAAATGAAGACAATACAAATGATTTAAAGAATGATACTAAAAAATAGTGATTTTTATCACTATTTTTTGTTTTTTTCTTGCTAAAAGTTCAAAATAAAATATAATTAAAAAAAATTTTATTTATTAAAAAATATTTTATGTCAAAACTACAAAGATTTTGGGATCTCATATTTTCTATAAAATTTGCTTACAAATTTTTAGCATATTTTTTATTTATTATTTTTTTGATGATTTTTCATAATTTCCTTTGAATTATCATTTTAACTTTTATTTTTGGTTATTTGTTTTATTCTGTATCAAAATTTTTTGAGACAAAAATATATCTTGCAATAGATAAAATTTTTAAAAATAAAGCAAATCATATCCTAAAAAAAATTTTTTCTTTAAATATTATAATAATTCTTACTTATTTAACTTTTATTTGAATAATTGTTTGGATGATTTCAAGTATGATTCCAACTTTGATTTGAGAAATTTCAAATCTTCCAAAAACTTTTCCTTTTTTGGCTGATTATGTAAATGAAATTTTAGATAAATTAAAAGAATTAAGTAAATTTAATAAAGAGCTTTGAAACAGTATAAATCAAATTTTAGATTCTGGAGATTTTTGAATTTATGTAGAAATTTATAACAGACTTAGAGGTTTTTCTATAATTTTTTTCAAAGTTATTTTATCTCTATTTTTAAGTTTTATTTTCTTACTTGACAGACACAAACTTGGCACTTATTTATCAAATATCAGAAAATCAAATTTTTCTTTTTTATACAGAGAATACAAAATAATTTTTGATAAAGTTGTAAAAAGTTTTTGAGTTATCATAAAAGCTCAAGCTACAATTGCTTTAGTAAATGCTATTTTAACAACAATTTGACTACTTTTTATTTGATATTTCAATGATTGAAATTTTCATTATCCTTATCTAATAACACTTAGTTTAATTGTATTTTTTGCTGGATTTATACCAGTTTTAGGTACTTTTATTTCTTGAATTCCAATAATTTTAATTGGTTATACTCATTTTTCAAATGCTTGACTTAGTTTTGGTTTTGAAGTAGCTGCTTTGATTTCAATAATTCACTTTATAGAAGCATATTTTTTAAATCCAAAAATAGTTTCAAAAGCTCTTTCTCTTCCTATAAGTATAACTTTTATGATTTTACTTTTTTCTGAAGATTTATTTGGAGTTGCTTGACTTTTACTTGGTATAAGTTTATTTTACTTTTTGGTTGGAATTCTTTCAGATATTGACAAAACAATCGAAAAGAAAAAAACTTTAAAAAACTAAAAATTTTTCTAAAATTTTGACAAAAACAAATTTTTTATTATACTTAAAATATATTACTTTTTTAATAAGGCATCGTGAACCTACAAAGACTTATGACCATTACAAATACTTCTTTAAATTCTATTTAAAAATAGATTGTTTTTGTGATAATTAAAAAGTAAACTTGAGTTTTTAAAAAAGCAAAACTTCTATTTTTATAGAAGTTTTTTTATTTCTTAAAAAATTTTATTATGTTTGATTTAGCTACAAAAAAACATTCTCTGGCTCATATTATGGCACAAGCTGTAAAAGAACATTACCCAAATGCTAAACTTGGTATTTGACCAGCTACAGAAGATGGTTTTTATTATGATTTTGATTTTTGAGATGAAGTTTTGACTGATGCAGATTTGAAAAAAATTGAAAAATCTATGAAAAAAATTATTTCTCAAAAACAAGAATTTATTCATTTTTATGTAAGCTATGAAGAAGCTAGAGAAATTTTAAAACAAATGAATGAAGAATTTAAAAATGTTTTAATTGATAGATTTGAGAGCTGAGAATTTAAAAATTCTGAAAAATTAGCTTCAGGAAAAGTTGGTTTTTCTATAAATACTTCAAAATGAAAAGCTAGTGAATATTATTCAAAAATACAAGATTTTTTAAAAGAAAAATGATATTATTCTTTTCTCGAGATGGATGGAGATCAAGTAAAAAATTTAAAATTTATAGATATGTGTGCTGGTCCTCATATCGATAACACTTCTATTTTTGATGCAAATAGCTTCAAATTAGCAAAAATTGCTTGAGCTTATTGGCTTGGTGATGCAAACAATCAACAACTTACAAGAATTTATGCTTATGCTTTTGAAACAGCAGAAGAATTAGAAAAACATTTAAAAATGCTTGAAGAAGCAAAAAAAAGAGACCATAGAATTTTGTGAGCAAAATTGAAATTATTTACAATTTCTGACCTTGTTTGACCTGGACTTCCGCTTATGCAACCAGCTTGAATGATAATCAGAAAAGAGCTTGAAGATTATTTATGGGAACTTCACAAAGATAAAGGATATCATAGAGTTTGGACTCCACATCTTGCAAAAGAAGCTTTGTATGAATGTTCTGGACATGCAGGTCATTATTTAGAAGATATGTTCAAAGTTCATGGTTGAACTTCTAAAGAAGATTTTTTCTTGAAACCAATGAACTGTCCTCATCATATGCAACTTTTTGCTGACAATCAATTTAGCTACAGAGATATGCCTATAAGATATTTTGAACCAGCAACAGTTTATAGAGATGAAAAATCAGGACAGCTTTCTGGATTAACTAGGGTAAGAGCTATTACTCAAGATGACTGACATCTTTTCTGTAGAGCTTCTCAAATAAAACAAGAAGTAAAAACTATTACAGATATAATAAAATCATTTTACACAACTATGTGAATGACAAATGATTATTGGGTTTCTTTGTCTGTGAGATGATCTGACAAAACTTACCTTTGAAGTGAAGAAGTTTGGCAAATGGCTGAAAGTGCACTAGAAGAAGCAAGTAAAGAAAATAATTTACCATACAAAAGAATAGAATGAGAAGCTGCTTTTTATGGACCTAAACTAGATTTTATGTTTAAAGATGCTATCGGAAGAGAATGGCAACTTGCAACAATCCAATGTGATTTCAACTTACCAGAAAGATTTGAACTAGAATTTACAAATGAAAAATGAGAAAAAGAAAGACCAGTTGTAATCCATAGGGCAATTTCTGGAAGTTTAGAAAGATGAATGTGAGTTTTTATCGAACATTTTGCTTGAGTGTTCCCTCTTTGGATGGCTCCAAGACAAGTAAAAATTATTCCTGTTATTCCAAAATTTGATGATTATGCTTCAAAAATCGAAAAATTATTAAAAGAAGCTGGAATCAGAGTAGAAACAGATTATTCAACTGATTGACTAAATAAAAAAGTTAGAAATGCTGAAAAAATGCATAATAATTATATTTTAGTTGTATGAGAAGATGAAGAAAACAATGAAACTGTAGCAGTTAGAAATTATAAAACAAAGGAACAAACTATAGAAAAAATAGAAGATTTTATATATAGAATAAAAGAAGAAATAAAAAATAGAAGTTTATAAAAAAGAGCAATTTTTGCTCTTTTTTTAATTTAATTCCATTCAAGTTTCTCTAAAAATATCTTCTCAAACTTTTAAAAAAATTTTTATAGCACTTTTATAAAAGTCTTCTTTTAAATAGTCTTCATCATATACAAAAAATTTTTTATCCCATCAAGTTTCTATCATTATCTCAAAAATTCTTTTGAAATTTTTTTCTGTGATAGCATCAAAAGCTAAAAAACTAGAAAACTCTTTTTTAATATCTTCTGAAAGATGACTTTCAGCAATAGATTTTCTCACACTTAAAAAAGATTTTTCAAGAAAAGGATTCTTTTCTTGAGTTCTATTCTCGAGTATCAAATTCAACTATAAAAAACTTATACTTGAAAATATATCAAAAACTTCCATTTTTAAATCCATATTTTTATAAGAAAAAAAATATTATTAACTCAGCTATTGTTTTAAACTCTCATTATCAAAGTACTCAACCAGAAGTATACATAATTATATACTTGAAAAAAAATTGTCAATAAAGAAATTTAATTTTAAAATTTGACTTTCATAAAAAGGGTTTTATAATATAAAACCAAATTAAATTTTTACAAAAAAAATTATGACAAATTTGAAATTATACAATGGAAATTATTCTTTTGGAATTTTAGATTTCGATTGAAATATTTTAAACACAGATACTCCACTTTATTTCAAAAATATTATTACAAACAAAATAGAAAAAATTCCTGGTTCGATAGTAGATCAAAATCCTGAAATTTTTTATTCTAAAAACTCAATTTACAAAGTTTTACCAGAAACCTATTCTGAGTCAAGAGATTTTTTTATGCAAAATAGTCTTCATAGAGGTTTTGATTGATTATTTGAAGATACCTTAAAAGCAATAGAAAATAATTGATTTGCTCCAAGTTTCAAAGCTTTTAAAGATATTTTTTTAGTAAAAGCTAGAGTTTTTGCTATTTTAACAGCTAGATGAAATTCTCCTGATAATTTTCACAAAGTTTTTCATTTCATAAATAATGAAACTTTAAACGAAGCTGAAAAAGAAGAACAACATGAAAATATTATAAAAAATTTTAAACTTCCTAAAAATACACCAAGGGAAGAAGCCCTTTACCATTATTTATGATTGACTGTAAATTATATAACTTGTAATAATCCTCAAATTGAAAAAATCATGTGATTTGATGATTTGAGTTCAGCTGAAAGAAAAGCAAAATCTATAGATTTTTTAATTAATTATTATATAAAACTTTTAGAAAAAATTCATAAAAATAAGATTTTAGATATTTTATGAGAAAAAAATTTTTTATCTATTGGATTTAGTGATGATAGTCAACAAAATGTAACTAAAGTATATAAAAAATTTCAAGAAATTATTCATACAAAAAATATTTTTTCAGATATTCCAAAAAAATTTAGTGTTTACTACACTTGAGAAAAAGAAAAAACTGATTCTGTTTTAGATACACTTTGAGATAAAAATCTTTTTTCAGCTTCAAAAAGAGATTTTTACACAAAAATAAAATTAAAAAAATAAGAACAATTTGTTCTTATTTTTTTGTTTTTGCAATAGAAATTATTTCTCAAATAAATACATCATTTCAAACTTCGTAAGAAAATTCATCACCAACTTTTTTTCAAATAATAGCTTGACCAAGTGGTGAAGTATAAGTTGCATTATTTACAGCAGTTTGACAATAAGCACCACAAATATTTATTGTTTTTTCAGTATTATCATCAAATAAAAGTGTAACTGTTCTACCTATTCAAACAACAGAATCATCAAGTCTTTCTAAATTTTCATTTGTGATAACAACAGAACTTCCTAAAATTCTTCTAAGTTTTGAGGAAACTTCAGCACTAGTTTGTAAATAGTCTTCTTGAAAAGCTTTAGAAGCATTTTCTTTTAGAGAAGAAGTATTCAAAGAAGTACTTTGATTTTTGAAAAGTCCTTCAACTTCAGCAAGTCTAAGTTTTAAGCTTCTGTGTTCTGACTCTGTTAAGTAAAGAGGTTTATTAAATATATTATTCATATAGCAAAATATTAAAATATAAATATAACAAATAAATTATACAATATTTTAAATATTATGTCAAATTTTTAATTTTTGTTAACTCACAAAATAAAAAAATTTATAAGTTCATCTTTTAGTTTAAGCTTTATTCTATCAAGAAGTCTATCTATAATCATATATTCATAATCCAAAATTTTTAAATCTAGAATAATTTTTCTTTGAGAATTTCAAATTTTTTCTGTATTTATGGCATCAATATCAATTTTCATAGAATAAATTATATCTGTTAAGTCTTTCAAAACTCAAATTTTATTTTGAAAAATAAAGCTAATTTTATAAATAATTGATTCTTCTTTTTCTCAATCGACATAAGCTGTCAAAAGTCTATCTTTATTTACTTCTTCAAGAATTTTACAATTTCTTTTGTGAACAGTTATAACTCATTTATTGTTTATGTGAGCAACAATATCTTTTGAATTTTTATTTTTACAATATTGACAAAGTTTATAATCAAGTCAAATCTCTCAACCAATAATCAATTCTTGTTTTTTAGGCTTTTCTTCAATTTTTTGAACTCAATCAAGATTTTCCTTTTTTTCTTTTTTTCAAAAATCTGGGTTTATTTCTTTTTGAATTTTTCTAAGCAAAGCTGAAGCAGGTAAAGAAAAATTTCAAACTTGTTCTAGTAAGCTAAATCTTTCTTCAGTATTTAAAATTTTCCCATCAATATTTTTTAAAATACTTAATTCTTTATCAAGTTTTTCAAATCAAAATTTTTCTAAATATTTTTGGAGAATTTCCTTCCCTCTTTCAATATGAATATCTCTATCCTCTTTTTTCAAAAAAGATTTTATTTTATTTTTTGCTTTTACAGTTTTTACAAATGAAATCCAAAAAGGATTTGGTTTTCTATTTTTATCAGTTACAACTTCAACTATATCTCAGTTATTTAACTCTTTATCTAGAGGATAAACCTGTCAGTTTACTTTTGCAACAGTTATATGATCTCATAAATCAGTATGAACAGCATAAGCAAAATCAATAGGAGTTGAACCAAAAGGAAGATTTATAAAATCTCATTGTGGAGTAAAAACATAAATTCTATCTTTAAACAAATCAACTTTTAATGAACCTACAAAATCATTATCTTGCAAGCTATCAACCATATCTTTTAATTCTTTTACCCAATCTACATCTTTTGCAATTTTACTTCATTTTTCTTTATACTCAAAATGAGCAGCTACTCAGATATCAGAATATTTTTTCATCTCGTAAGTTTTGATTTGAATTTCTGTAGGTTGTTTTCTATCTTCTCTAAAAAGTCAAATAATTGAAGTATGTAAGCTTTTGTATCAGTTTGGTTTTGGTAAAGCAATATAATCCTTAAATCTTCTAGGAATTGGACTCCAATTTTTATGAATAAGTCAAAGAACTTTATAACAATCAGACTCATTTTCTACCATAACTCTAGCTCAAAAAACATCAAAAAGTTCAGAGACATTGGTAAGTCATTTTTTTAATAATTTTTTGTGAATAGAAAAAATAGATTTTACTCTGTAGTCAATCTCAAAATTTTCAACTTTTCATTCCAAAATTTTTCTGATTTCATTTTCTACATTTTTCATAAAATCTCTTCTTTGAGGTTCTATTTCCTTTAATTGTCTTTTTAATTCTTTATAATTTTCAGAATCAAGAATTTTAAAACATTCTTCTTCTAAATTATTTTTAAAAGAAAAAAGCCCAAGTCTATCAGCAATCGGAGCATAAATATTTAAAGTTTCGAGTGCAATTTTTTGTCTTTTTTCTGGTTTTGGATGATTTTTCAAAGTTCTCATATTGTGAAGTCTATCAGAAAGCTTCACAAAAATTACTCTCAAATCTTCAGCCATAGCAACAAACATTTTTCTCAAGCTTCAAATATCTCTTTCTTGACCTTTATATCTTACTTTTGAAAGTTTTGAAAGTCATTCACATAAAAAAGCAACTTCAGCTCAAAATTCTTTTTCTATATCTTCTTTTGTTTTTGGAGTATCCTCAATTACATCATGCATCAAACAAGATTGAATCGTAAAAATATCTGGTTTTAACTCAAGTAAAATATGAGTTGCTTCAACAGGATGACTTATATAAGGCTCCCCTGAAAGTCTAAATTGTCATTCATGAGCTTCACGAGCATAAATATATGCTTTAAAAATTTCTTCTCTTATGTTTGAAATATCTAAACTTGTCATATATTCTGCAACCTTTTTTACTATTTGCTCGACTTTTTTATCTATTTTCACATATTTATTTTCTTCCATAAAATTTTTTTTAGAAATATTTTTTTTAATTTTACCATAAAAAATGAAATTTTCAAAGGATTTTGTATAAAAAGACTTGATATTTTTTAAAAAAGTTTTATATTATACAAAATTTTAAATTTTAAATAATAACTTTATGAAAAATCAAAGAAAATGATTTACTTTAGTTGAACTTTTAGTTTCTATAACTATTTTAGCAATAGTTTCTGTTGTAGCTTACCAAAGCTTCGGTTGAGTTACTAGTAAAGCTCAAAATGCTAGAAAAACTCAAGATATTTCTACCATAGAAACTTCTCTAAATACTATTTTTGCTGAAAAAAATTATTATCCAGAAGTTTGAGTTTATGATGCGAATAAAAATGCTTTTGGTTATAATTCTGCAGCAGAAGCTCAAATATCAAATTCTTTTAAAGTAGATTTAGAATGAGTTGAAGCAAAAAATGTTACAGAAATAAAATGAGGTTGAAAAGTTAAGGGATTATGAGAATATGCATCTAGACAAATCTGAGCTAAATGAACTATTTCTCAATCAAGTTTAGGAAAAGAATATCTTACAAAAGATTTATATGATATAGAAATTGGAGATACTCCTATCAAATCTGGAGGAAAAATGATAGATAAATGAATAGGTAGATATGTTTATGCTGTTTATAACAGAGGACTAGATAATTGAGATTGGTCTTCAAATATGACTTGAACTGCTTATAATATAGCTGTTTCTTATAAACAAGATAATTCAGAAGATTATTATTCAAAAATAACTTGAACTTATACAAAATCTATTTGTAATAAAGAAACAAACTGTCCAGAAACACTTATCTGATCTGGTGAAAATACATTAATAGATTGACAAATATTATGAAAAGATAAAGCTGGAAAAGATGTAAGTATGAGTTCAAATAATCCTAACCAAGGTATTCCATACCCAGTAAAAAATTTTTGAAAATAAAAAAGAACTTTTAAAAAGTTCTTTTTTATTTTTTAAAAATTGAAATAAAATTTCTTTTGTTATCAAAAAGTCTGTTTTCTATTATTTGAAAATCATTTTTTTTGAATAAAAATTCTAATTCTTCCAAAGTGAAACAATGATAATAACGATAAAATTCTCAAAATTTTATAGAAAAATCTTTACTTTTAAATTTTTTTTCTTTTTGTTTTTCTTCAAAATCTTCTATATTTTCAAAATCTTCTTTTGTAAAATTTATCTCAGAAGAAGAATACTTTTCTTTATTTATCTCACTATCTAAAGCCCAATTTGTCATAAAAACAATAGATTTTTCTCAGAGTAAATTTTTTAATTTTTCTAAAGTTTCTATTCTTTCTCTCAAAAATTTTTTATGATGAAAAGAAGCTATAAAAAATACAAAATCAAATTTTTGTGGTTCTAGTTTTTGAAGTTCTTGCATATCAAGAACTTCAAAATTTTGCTTTGGAAAATTTTTCTTTGCTTGCATAATCATCTCTGGAGATAAATCAACTCAAAGATATTCAATCTCAAATTTTTCTGAAATATGTTCCAAAAGTCTAGCACTTCAGCACCCCACATCCAAAACTGAAACTTTTTTATTTTCTGTAAAATATTTTTCTAAAAAATAATCTATTTCTTCCCATTTCATATTTTTTCTAGAATTTGAAAATTTTTTTGCTATATTATCATAATTTTTTATAAAATTTTTTTGTTCTTGCATATCTAAAAATTACATTTCTTCAGGCATATCAATAGCCAAAATATCAAAACAATCTTTTAAAACTTTGCTAAAAAAATCTACAAGCATAAGTCTCAAATTTCTTTTTTCTGCATCAGTTTCAGATAAAATATTTACATTATTATAAAGACTACTAAAAGCTTTTGTAAGCTCAAAAATATAGTTACACAAAATATGAGGCATATTTTTTAAGGCTGTTTCAATTAAAATATTTTTATAATTTAAAAGAAGTTTTACCAAAGCTGTTTCTTCATCAAACTCAAAATTTCAAATTTTTTCAAAATCTATTTTTTCAGTATTTTTTTGTAAAATTTTTCTAGCTCTTACATAAGAGTATTGAATATAAGGGCCACTATTTCCCTCAAAACTCATAAATTCATCCCAATCAAAAACTACATTATTTTCTCTAGATTTTTTTAAGTAACCGTATTTTATAGCTCAAACTCAAATTATTTTCGATAAATTTTCTAGTTCTGTTTCTGAAAAATCTTGTCTTTTTGTCAAAATAATATTTTTTGCTCTAGTTTTTGCTTCCTCAATCAAAGAATCAAGTTTTATAATTCTTCATTTTCTTGTACTTAAAGCTCATTCTTTTAGAGAAATAAATCAATTTGGAGCATGAATAAGCTCTGTTTTTTGAAGCCAAGAAGCATTTTTAGCTATTTCAAAAGCTTGTTTAAAGTGAAGTTCTTGTCTCACATCAACAAAATAAATAATTTTTTCTGGAGACCAATTTTGGATTCTATATTTTATTGCAGCCAAATCTGAAGCTAAATATCATTTTGTAGAATCTCTTTTTTGTAAAATACAGCTTGGAAGTTTTGTAGATTCTTCAAAAACCACTCAAATCGAATTATCTTCATTTTTTGTAGCAACTTTTTTTTCTACAAGTTCTGAAACAATATCACTCATAGAATAAGTCAAATCAGGATAATTTTCAAATTTTGGTAAATTTAAACCTTCATAAAAACTTTCTCAAATATTAAAGTCTGGTTCAACATTTAAATTTTTTAATTGTTTTCTAAGTTCTAAAATAGAATAATTTGTAAATTTTTGCCAAAGTTTAATTGATTCTTCATCTCAAGAAGAAAGTTTTTTAAACTCATTTCTTGTTTGTTCTTCAAGTTCACTATTTTCTCACTGCTTCTCTATTTCTTCAGTGATTTTGATATAAAGTTCAAGTAAATGATCGATTGGATTTTTTTCTAGTTTTTCTTCATCTCACCAATGTTTAAAAGCTGTTATCAATTTACCAAAAATTATTCACCAGTCTCAAATATGAGAATCTGAAACAACTTCATAACCAAGTTTTTTATAAACTCAAATCATTGCTTGACCAATATTTGGAGTACACATATGACCTATATGTAGAGGTTTTCAGACATTTGGTCAAATATAATCTACAAAAATAAGTTTCCCTTCTCCATCAGAAAAATTGTGTTTTTCTGAAAAACCTTTATAAGAATCTAAAAAATTTTTTGTAAAAATATTTTTATTTAGTTTTATGTTTATATAAGGTCAAGCTTGGTTTACTTCGGATACTTCATCATATTTTTTCAATTCTTCTATAATTTCAGATCAAATCATAACTGGGCTTTTTTTCAATTCTTTTGCAAGCAAAAAAGGTCAAAAAGCAAAATCTCAAAGATCTTTTTTAGGTGGATTTTCTAAATTTATTTCTGAATTTTCTATTTTATACAAATCAAAAATAATTTTTTTGAGTAATTTTTCTAATTTTGTTTTCATTATTTATATTTTGAAATAAAATATTTTTTTTATTATAAATATTTTTATAAAAAAATCAATCTAAAACAAAAAAACACCAAAATGGTGTTTTTTATTATTGAACTTTAGATCAAAGGCCAGATAAAACTTTACTTATAGTATTTTGTCTATCTTGTGCACTCATGTTTGCAAGCTCTTGATTTAACCAATTTGTTAAATCATTTTTATTTACTTTTTGAGAATTAGTATTTTTCATTGCTTGTTCTACAATTCTAGTAATAGCACTTATATCTTTAGTTCCATTTAGACTTCAAATTGTATTTATTTGTAAAACACTAGTTTGAGGTTGAGCTGCTGGATTTGGTGCTGGTGTTGAAACAGACATTCAAGAATTTATTTTAGTTCTTATATTATCAATATTTTCTAACCCGACATCATATCAACTTGCTTTTCCTTTAAATGCTTTATTCATTTCTGCAAGAGTTTTATTTAATTGTTCTGCATTTCACATTTCAAGTTTTACATTCGTGTTTTTAGCCATATTTTCCATTGCATCTTTAAATCAAGCATCATTTTGTAATTTATTAAAGCCTCTTCAACCAGCTTTTTCTAATAATTCCTTATATTTAGCATATTCCCAATCTTTACCTTTACCAGCAACATCTTTCAATTCATTAGCTAAATCTTGGAAATCAGATTTATCAATTCACATAAAACTTCTAGCTTTATCACTTTGTTGTGAAGCTTCATTAGCTAAATGACCTTGTAAAATACCAGGAATTTGTTCCAGACTTTTAAAACTTTGTCATCCAGGTATAATTGGAGCATATTGAGGTAAACTAGCAACTGTACTTCAGATTCCATCACCAAATTTGATAATTGGTTCTACAATACCTTTTGTAATTTCATCAGATTTCAAAGCTGCTGTTACTACTCACCAAAGTACAACTATTCACAAAACTTTTAAAATCAAGTTTCAAACTACTCATAGAGCTCAATCAGCTGCAGCAAAAAATTCACTTTGAGCTGGGAAAGATCAAACTATTTCTAGATTAAATCAATTTCATATTTCAATTTTATTTTTATCTACTTTTAGAGTATTTTGGGTATTTCAAGCTGTATTATTATTTGATCAGTTTATAACCATTCCATGAGAAACTGTATATATAAATAATAATCAGAAACTTAAAGCAAGCATGGTATAAACTGGAACCATTGCTAAACCAATAAATGATTTTAAATTAAATTTTTTGAAAAAATCATCATTTAATTTTCATTTGAAAAAATGTAATAATCAAAATAATGGAGATAGCATCATAAAAATCCATAACCGAATTCATCTCATCATAAGAGTAAGTCCTAGAGCTACCATCAAAATACCATAAACAAGAACAAAAAGTATATCAAAAATAAATTTTACTATTATATCTCAAGTATTTGAATATTGGTTTACATCTGCTTTACCTATTTTATCAAGAGCATCTATTCAAACTATTTTATGTGTATAAATAGAAACTACTCAAAAAATACTATCTGAAGAATTTGGTGATTTAAAAATTTCTTTTAATTCTTTTAATCATAAATCTTTATTACATTCAAAAATATTATTTGAACTAGAAGCAGAGTTTGTTCATGTCGTTTTTGTAAGAGCTGAAAAATCTATTTTACAATTTGTAGGAATTGCTATCTTTTCAACTCATTGTTTATAATCTGAAAAAGTATCGAAAGGAAGATTCAATGATGCAATAGTCAAAACTGAAGACATTGCAACCAAAAATTGAACTATAAACCAAGAAAAAGGAACAATCAAAATTCAAACTATAAATCTAGGAAGAGCTTGTTTTACCTCCCAATCTCATCACTTTCATAAGATATTCATAAAAGCAATAAAAATCAATATAAAAGCAAATATTAAATAAACTACATTTGAAATCAAAATCCAGATTTCTTTTATTTTTCCAGTCATACCAAAAAGACTACCACTTGTCCATTCTGGAGATAAAAAAACTGTAGTTAGATAAGTCATAAGCCCCAAAATCATTCACAGAGCTGTAGCAAAATATTGTGAAAATTCAATAATTGTAGATTTCATATCTTTTGCTGCTGAAGTAGCTGCTGCTGTTGCATTATTTCCAGTATCTGCAAAAGTAAAATCTGATAACAAAAAATAAGCTCACAAAAAGATTGCTATTTTTAGCAAGTTTTCTTTATTTGCAATAATTTTATTTTTAATTGTTGTAAACATAATTTTAAAATTTTATTTTTAATTTTTTTGTTTTTAAATTCATTTACAATATGTTAACACAATTTTTTTTTATTTGCAAAAATTTAAATAAAAAATAAAAATCTTTTCAAAAAGAAAAGATTTTTATTTTTTTAACCAAGTTTATTTTTAAACATTTCTGTAAAAATTTTTGGATTTCATTGTCATTTTGATAGTTTCATAGCTTGCCCAACAAAGAATCAAAAAATTCTTTCATTTCCAGCTTTATAATCTTCTACTTGTTTTGCAGAAATAGAAATAACTTCATCAACTATTTTTTCTAAAGCTTCTAAATCATTTTTTTGTCTCAAATTATTTTCATCAACTATAACATCAGCTTCACCTCCATTTGTAAATAATTCTTCAATAACTTGTTTAGAATTTGTAGAAGAAAGCTCATCTGAGTTTACTAGTTCTATAACTCTTGCCAATTGTTTTATATCAAATTTTAAATCAGAAATTTTCTTGATATCTTCTGATTCATTCATCATAGCAAGTAAAATAGTTGTGATATAAGAACAAGATTTTTTACTATCTTTTGTAAGATTATTTAATTTATCAAAATAATCTGAAAGTTCTTTATCTGAAGTCAAAATTCTTGCATCATCTTCAGAAAGTTTATATTCTTCTAGATATCTGATTCTTTTTTCAATTGGAAGTTCTGGAATTTGTTTTTTTGCTTCTTCTATAAAATCTGCAGAAAGTTTCACTGGAAGTAAATCTGGTTCTGGAAAATATCTATAATCCATAGCATCTTCTTTTGATCTTTGAGAAGTAGAAGTTCCTGTATCATCATTCCATCATCTTGTTTCTTGCTCTACTATTCCACCTTCTTCAACTATTCTTTTTTGTCTTTTTATTTCGTGTTCGATTGCTCTACCGATAGCAGAAAAAGAGTTTACATTTTTTGTTTCAGTTCTATTTCAAAGTTTTTCACTTCATTCTGGAGCTATAGAGATATTCACATCACATCTCATTTGTCATTTTTCCATATCAGCATCAGAAACACCACAAGCTCTCATAATTTTTTGAAGTTCTTTTAAAAATTCCATAACTTCATCTTTATCATGAAAAACTGGTTCAGTTACGATTTCCATAAGTGGACTTCAGGCTCTGTTATAATCACAAAGAGTTTTTCATCAAGCATGAACTAATTTTCAAGCATCATTTTCTAAATGCATATGTTCGATTTTGAATTCTCTAACTTCTCAGTTTACAATAGTTTTTACTTTTCAATTTCAAACAATTGGTTCATACATTTGAGTGATTTGATAAGCTGTTGGATTATCTGGGTAAAAATAAGTTTTTCTATCAAATCTAGAAACTTCATTTACTTCACATCACATAGCCATACCTCAAATAAGCCCAAGTCTAACAACTTCTTCATTTAACATAGGCAAGGCACCAGGAAATCACATACAAACATTACAAACATTTTTATTCGGTTCATCAGCTAGTTCTACAGCATTTTTACATGAACAAAACATTTTTGTTTTTGACTTGATTCTTATATGAATCTCAAGTCAAATAGTAGGAATATATTTAGTCATAATACAAATTCATTAAATATTTTTTATTTTGTATAGTTATATATAAAAATTAAAAAATTTCAAGTTATTTTTATATAAAAGTTTTGATTTTTTATTTTTATTTAGTAAAATATATATGCTAATAAAAAAAAATTTTAGCAATTTTATAATATAATTTTTGAAATTATGGATATAAAAGTTTTGATTCGTGTTAACTCTCCAGAAACAAAAGAAGCAACTGAGAGATTGGTTAAACAAAATCTAGAAAATAAACTAGATAACTATTTAAAAAAATTTACTTCAAAAGAAGAAGCTGATGGTACAATTGAAGTAAAAGTAGAAAAAAATAAAAAAGAAAATTTTAATTGAACAATTCATGCAAGTCTAGACTGACAAACTTTTAGATACTCTAGAGATGACTACAAAAATCTAGATGATTTGATAAATCACCTATTTGACCACTTCAAAGAAGAATTAAGTAGCTTATAATAAATAAAAAAATACTTTCAAAATTGAAAGTATTTTTTTATAAAATTTCAGATAAAATAAAATCTAGATAAACTGTTGCCTTTTCTGCTAAAACTATTTTTTCTTCTTTTCCCTCTAAAAAATTTTCTTTTAAAAAATAATTTATTTTCTCCATATTTAATTTTTGTAAATCTTCTTTCTCTATTCAAGAAGTTCTAAGAGCAAATATTATTTTTTCTATAAATTTTTCTTTTTCTCAGATTATTTCTATAAAAATATTTTTTCAAGCATAATAATCTAAAAAATTTTCAGAATTTGCCTTTCTTTTATTTTTAAAAAAACTATGAGCTCCAAGTCAAAAAGCTAGATTTTCTTTATGTTTCCAATAACCTTGATTATGTTTACACTCAAAACCTTTTTTTGCAAAATTTGAAATCTCATAACGAAAAAATCATTTTTCTAGTAAAAAATTCTTTATTTCTAGATATTCAGCTAAAAAATCTTCTTCTTTTATAGAATTTGCTTTCCAAGAGTTTGGATAAACTATTTCATCAAACTTTGACTCTTTTTCTTCTGGAACATCATAATATTCCTCCAGCATATAAACTGAAATATGTTTTATAAAATCATATTTTTCTAGCAAAAATTTTATATCTTTTTTCAATTCTCATTTTTTTACAAAAGGAAGTCCGATTATAAAATCTATAGAAATATTTTTATCAAAAAATAAAGATTCTTTTACATTTTCCAAAGCTTCAAAAATATCTCATTTTTGAGCTCTTTTTATTTCTGTGAGAGTTTGTTCGTTTAGAGTCTGAACTCAAATACTAAGTCTTGTAACTCCAAATTTTTGCCAAATTTCTAGATTTTCTTTTGTAACAAGCTCAGGAGTTGATTCTATATTTATTTCTATATCTTTTTTGAAAATAAATTTTTTCTGCAGAGAACTAAAAATTTTTTCAAATTGTTTTTCATTTAGAGTTGAAGGAGTTCCTCAACCAAAATAAATCGTATCAAGAAAAATCTCTTCTTTTGTGTCAAAATCAAGTATCTCTCTACACAAAAAATCTACATAATTTTGAACTTTTAGAGAATTTAGTCAAGAAAAAGAAGCAAACCTACAATACTTACATTTACTTGTACAAAAAGGAATATGTATGTATAAATTCACTTCTTTTTTCATTTTTTTAAAATTTATTTATCACATTTTTTAGAAAAATTTGTCTGAGAAAAAATTTTTCAAACCTGACAAGTCAAGATTTTTTTTGTTTTTATAAAATCAGATGAAACAGAATCATCAGTATCCAAAACTTTTTTCAAAGCCTCATCATAAATAGTTTTTATTCATTTATCAAAACTTGTGTAAGAAAGTGAGTCATTATAAAAACTTCAAATTTTTATATTAAAATCTGGATGAATTTTTTGATTTTGAAGATTTTCATCAAGTTCCATTTTTGCTGGTAGATAATATGGAAATGCTTCAAAATATTTTTCAAGTCATTTATTTGATGATAAATAAGCCATAAACTTATCAGCTAAATCTATTTTTTTACTATCTTTATTTATCACAAAATAATTATAATTTACTAAAGTTGCTCCATTTTTTGCGTCACTTGGAAAAGTTGTAGCAAGCAAAAGTGAGCTTTTAAATCATTTTTTTGCTATTTCATTTATAAG
>CAUQKR010000006.1:0-43408 GCA_963518665.1 uncultured Candidatus Altimarinota bacterium
TAATAATAATAATAATGGGCTTTAAAAAGCTAGAAAAAGACTAGAAAATTTTCTAGTCTTTTAAATTATCATTTACAAAATCCCAGTTTATTATTTCAAAACAATTTGTTAAATATTTTTTTCTATCATTTCTTGTATCTATATAGTAAGCATGTTCCCAAACATCAACTCAAAATAAAATTTTATTTTCTGTATCTAGTGGATTTCCAGCATTGCTATAATTTAAAATCTCAAGATTTCAGTTTTTGTTTAAAACAAGCCAAGTCCAACCAGAACCAAAATTATTAATCCCAGATTCTATAAATTTTTCTTTAAAATTTTCAAAATTTCAAAAATCTTTTTCTATTATTTTTGCTATTTCTCAAGTTGGAGTTTTTGTAGAATTTGGAGTCAAACATTTCCAGAAAAATTCATGATTCCAAGCTTGAGCTGCATTATTAAACAAAGCTCCAGAACTATTTTTTACCACAAATTCTAAACTTTTTCATTCAAATTCTGTATCTTTTATCAGTAAATTCATTTTATCAAAATATGCTTGTAGATGTTTGTCGTAGTGAAAATTCATAGTTTCTTCAGAAATAAATGGTTCTAAAGCATTTTTTGCAAAAGGTAAATCAGATTTTATAAACATTTTTTTTAGTTAAAAAATAAAAATAACTATAAAAATTATAGTTATTTTTAGGTTTTTAGCAAATTATTTTCAAAATAAATTATGTATTATTTCTTCATAATTTATTTTTCAGCTTTTTTCAAAACATTTTCTATTATCTTTTCAATAAGTTGCACAAAAAGTTCAATTTGTATAAAATGATAAAAATAGAGAGTTTTTTTCTTTTTTATCGGTTAAATTTCAAGAATCTTTATCTTCCCAAAGAATTTTTTCTGTATCTTTAGTTTTTCCTATAAAAATCAAAGCAGGAAATCAGATATTTTTTCAATTTATAAAAATTTTTTTATTTTCTAAATTAAAAGAAATTCCGTTTTTTATGCTTGGATAAGACCAAAATTTTTCAAATTCATTTTTATTTTGTCTTAAAATTTTATTTGTTAAACTTATAGTTTTTTCAGAAAATAAATTTACTCAATATCAAAGTTTTTCTAAATTAAATCCCATAGAATTTAAAACTGTAACTCAAATATCAAGAGTTGTTCATTTTTTTTCGATTTTTTGTTTTTTTCAATCCAAAATCAAAAATAAATTTTTTCTATCATTTTGATATTTATTCAAAATTTCTACAGAATTATTGTTATTCATAGCTAAATGATCAGAAACTAACACAATTGTTGTATTTTCAGAATTTTTTTCAGCTTGAATTTTTTTGATAAATTCTCAAATCAAAAAATCAGAACATTTATAAGAGTTTAACATTGAAGGTTCTAAATTTGTTTTGGGGCAAGTTTTTGAAACAAAATTATCGTTTCAGTGAGTATCCAAAGTCAGCATAAATAAAGCAAATTTTTCATTTTTTGAATTCAATTCTTTGTATTTTTCAAAAGCAAGGTTTAGAGTTTCATTATCATAAAGTCACCATTCATTTTCAGAATCTCTATTTTTTAATTTTTTTTCAAGTTCTTTTTTTCATTCTATACTATTAAAAGAGTGAGTTTTATAGAAATTTCATTTTCAAGCAAATGATAAATCTGCTCATCACATATAATTCAGATTATATCAATATTTTTTTAAAAAGTCTCACATACAAAAAGCTCCAGGCAAAAAATCCTCGATTCAATGCATAGAGTTTCCTCCTCAACCAGAATTTATAAGTGGAGTTCAGCATTGTCAACCAACCATTCAAGCAATTGTCCAGCTTGTTCAAAAAGCCATTTCCAGATTTTCAAAAGAAGTATTTTCTTCTCTTAGTTTTTGTAAATTTTGGGCTAAACCAGGAAAAATATTTTCATCTAAATAAAGTTTTTCAAAACTTTCTAGATAAATAAAAACTAAATTTTTTGTATTTTCTACTTTTTTATCAGTTTTTGGGATTTCATATTTTATGTCAGTTTTTGCTTCTATAAAAGAAAAATATCACATATCATAAAAATTTTTGAAAATCGGATGAAATCAAAAACTAGTCAAAATAAAAATAAAGAAAATTATTTTTGAAGTTTTTTTCTCAAAAAATTTTTTTAGTTTAAAAATTCAAAATAAAGATAAAAAGTATAAAATTATTGGGGCTAAAATAATAAAAATTATTTTATAATCAGAGCCTACTCAAGCTCATTCTAATCAGTAAAATAGGTGATAAATAACAGATTCATCTATTCATTTTCAAGTAAAATAATATCAAGCTAAAAAAAGTATTGATATTAAAAAATAAATTGTATTTAAAATACAAAAAAACACCAAAAATCATTTTGTTTTTGGTATTAAAAAATAAGCTAAAACTAGTAATATAATGCTAAAAACTAATGTAATCATAATTAAATATTTATATAATTTTTTTCTATTATTTCTCCTGATTGGATAAAAACAGAGCAAGCTTCATTTGAAAAATCTCCATAATAATATGAAGTAATATCAGAATTTTGAGATAAAAGTTTAGGAACTCAATTTTCTTTTTTAAATTCTTCAAAATTTTTTCATTTTATTGCTTTGTCACAAATATTTTTTATATTTGAAATAATTGTTGTTGTATTTTTTATAATAGCTCAAGTTTGCTCTAGTTGTTCTTCTTTTCAAGTGTTTGAATCTTCTAAAATAGCTTCATTATTTCCACAAGAAAACAAGAATAAAAGACTAAGGATCAAGATTTTTTTCATAATTATTTTTTTAATTTTCTTAAAAATTTTATCAAAAAATAGTAAAATTTTTTATTTATAAATAAATAACTTTCAGAAACTATTTTTGCTTTTTTTGTAAATTTTAGTTTAAAATCAGTAACTCAAGCTAAAGGAGATTTTTCATCTCACAGATCTGAAACTCACAAGAAATCATAAATTTTACAATTTTGATTTTTTGCTATTTTTATAGCTTCCCATTGCAATAAATACGGAGCCATAATATTTCTGTATTTTTTATTTGAAGTTGAAGCTCAATAATAATAAATTGCAACATCATCTAAAAAAGTAAAAATTCAAGCAGAAATTATTTTTCATTCAAATTTTGCAAAAAGTAATTTTGATTCTGAAATTTTTTTCAAAAATATTTTGTAAAAATTTAATGTGTTTCCAGAAAAATTGTCTCTAGAAGTTGTTTCTTTCATCAAATTATAAAAAATTTTTATATTTTCCTCAGTTTTTTCTGCTTCAAAAACTGTAACTCATTTTTTTTCAGCTAGACGAATATTATATCTTCATTTTGGTTTCATTTCAGCTAAAATCTCATTTTTATCTTTTGTTAAATCAATTAAAGCTGTAGAGTGAGTTATAAATTTTTTATAATATCATTTTTTCAATTCAGAAAAATTATAATCAAAATTTTTATCATAATTTATGTTTTCCATTTGAAAAAATAAAGATTTTTCTTGTTTACAAAGATTTTTTATTTTTTCTAGAATATCTTTTTCTATTTTTGAGAAATCAAGTCAAATAGAGAAAAGTCAGAATTGTCAAAAAGCTATTTTTCTTTTTTCTATAAAAATATTATCTATTTCCAAAATTTTTTCTATTTGTCAAGATTCTAAAAGCATTTCTTGCCATTTTTTTGTTTGCCAAATTGACATTTTTATTTTTTATTATTTTGTAAATGTTCTATTCAAGAAAATGTAATTTTTCTTCATCTTGGACTTCTTTCTATAAATCAAATTTGCAGTAAATAAGGTTCAACTACGTCTTCGATTGTAGATTCTTCTTCTCAAATCGATGAAGCTAAAGTGTTTAGTCAAACAGGTCAACCAGAAAAATTATTTAAAATCAAATTTAAATATTTTTTGTCTAGATAATCAAGTCAAAGTTCGTCAATTCCTATATCATCAAAAATATTTTTTATAGTTTTTTTATCTTCTAAATTGTATCAAATGATTGAGTAATCTCTTATAATTTTTAATAATCTATTGGCTATTCTTGGAGTTCATCTAGATTTTTTTGCGATATTTTCTAAAACAAATTTTGGAAAATTTAATTCAAGTTTTGAAGTATTATTTAAAATTATTTTTTCTAAATCTTTTTCATTATAAAAATCTAATTTTAAAATATTTCAAAATCTATCTCTAAGAGGAGAAGAAAGAGCAGAAAGCCTAGTTGTAGCTCAAATCAAGCAAAATTTTTTCAAAGGTAATTTTACACTTTGAGCTCAAGTTCAGCTTCAAACCATTATATCGATTGTGAAGTCTTCCATTGCAGTATATAAAATTTCTTCGATTTGTGGTCTGATTCTATGTATTTCATCTATAAATAAAATATCTCATTCTTCAATATTTGACAAAATACTTACTAAATCTGATTGTTTTTCTATGGCTGGTCAACTTGTCGATTTTAAATTTCCTCAAACTTCATTTGCAATAATATTTGACAAAGTTGTTTTTCAAAGTCCAGGAGGACCATAAAATAAAATATGATCAAGAGGTTCATTTCTTATTTTTGCTGAAGAAATAGCTACATTTAGATGTTTTTTAATAGCTTCTTGTCAGACATAATCTTCAAGTTTTTCTGGTCTTAAAGCATTTGAAAAAATATTTTTATCTATAGTTTTTTCTGTTGGAGTAACTATTCTATTCGTTTTTTGGTTTTTATTTGATTCTATCATTTTTTTATATTAAAAGAAATTTTATCTTATTTTATATATTTTTTTAAAAAAATAAAGAAATTTTTGCAAAATAAAAAAAATATCTATAATATAATTATATATTTTAGAAAATAATTTTGATAAATATGTTAAAAATAGAGATTTGAAAGGATAATAAAATTTTGAGAACAGTTGCAAAAGAAGTTTCACTTTCTGAAATGTGAGAAGCAATAAAATTATGAAAAGAAATGTTGAAATATGTAAAAAATCCAGATAATGGTTGAGTTTGACTTGCTGCTCCACAAGTTTGAAAATCTGTGAGAGTTATAATTGTAAGCTTATTAAAAGACTGGGAAGATGAAAATTTTAAAACAATTATGATGATAAATCCAGAAATTTTAGAACATTCAGAATCAACTTGTGTTGAGGAAGAATGATGTTTATCTCTTCCTGGAGAAAAATGACCAGTTTCAAGATATAACTCTATAAAAGTTTCATTTATTGATGAAAAAAAATCAAAAAAAATTTTGATTTTATCTGGGGTTTCAGCTAGAATTGTTCAACATGAAATTGATCATTTAAACTGAATTTTATTTACAGATTATGCTAAATAAAAAAGACTAAAAAATTTAGTCTTTTTTATTTGGTTTCTGTAGTATTATCTACTTTTGAAAAAAGAAATTGATTTATTACAAAATCTGTTATCATATAGGCTGAAAATATTACAACCATTCAAATAGCGGCTCTTATAATAATTGTTTTTCATTTTTTTACTTTTGAATCTTCATTTAAGGCACTAAAAATTTGCCAAGCTCAATAAATTCAATATATTACTGAAACAAAGAATAAAAATCAAAGTAAATAAATAATCCCATCTGTTATCAAAGTTGGTAAATCTTTTGTTCAACTTATTTTTTTTGTATCACTAGTTGTGTTTGATTCTAAGCAAAAAGGATCTTGTTTCTGATCACAAATTGTATTTTCAGCAGAAAAAGCATTTCCTACTAATCAGAAAATGCTTAATGCTAAAATTATGCTTGTTAGTAATTTTCTCATTTTTATTTTTATTAAGAACTAGCACCAGTTGAGAATAGAGAACTGATAACAAAGCTCATAATCATATAAATAGAGAACACAGCAACTAGACCTAAACAAGCTCTGATAATAATAGATTTACCAGTTTTAACTTTATCTTCATCTCCAGCAGCAGTTAATATGTTAAAAGCTCAATATAAACCAATAACAACTGCAACTAAAAGTAAGAAACCAGTTAAATAACTAATCCATGAAGTGATTTGTTTATCTAAAGTTTGACCACCGTAGTTAAACGATCCCGCATCATTATTTCTTGTAAAGTTAGATGAAGAACCTGCAGCTAAAGCAACTTGGCTAATAGCTAATGCACCTAGACCTAATCCAGCTTTAATTGTATTTTTCATTTTTTTCATATAAAATATTATTACTAATAAAATACAATTAAATTATAACAAAAATTTTTTAAAAATGCAAAAATTTTGATAGTTTTTTAAAAAAATTGCAAAAATAAAAAAAATAGTTATCTTATATAAAAATAAAAAATACTTATATAAAAATAAAAATATGGATAGAGAAAAATTTTTGTTTGATCTAAAAGAATATTGAGTTCAAAATGAAATTCCAAATATTTCTATGACAAATGCAAAATTTTTGAGAGATTTGATAAATATTTGAAATGTAAAAAATATGCTAGAAATCTGAACAGCAAACGGTTTTTCAACTATAAATTTTGCAATAGAACTTGAAAAAAATAATTGAAAAATTACAACTATAGAATTTTCTGAAAATTCTCATAACCTAGCTAAACAAAACTTTTTAAAAGTTTGACTTGAAAATATAATAAATCCTATTTGGTGAAATGCTCTTGATGTTATCCCAAAGCAAATAGATGAAAGTTTTGATTTTATTTTTATAGATGGAATGAAAAGAAGAACAGTTGATTTTCTTAGATTATCTTTACCAAAATTGGAAAAATGAGGTTTTATAATTATAGATGATGTTATAAAATTTAAAGAAAAAATGGTTTGACTTTATGAATTTTTGGAAGATCAAAAAATATCCTTCAATATTATTCCTATAGATTTAGATGATTGAATAATGATGATTTTAAAACAAAATTAAAACTTGAAAAAAATTTTTTTTCTATATAATTATACAATAATAAAAATTATAATTTTAGATAAATATGTCAAAGATAAAAATATTTTTTTCAACTATTTTTTTATTCATTTTAGCTTTGTGACTTGGTTATGGGCTAGTTTTTGCTTGACCTTTAACTTGAAAAGATGAATTAATTTCTTATACAAAAAATATATTTAAAGATTCAGAAAATCTTTCAAAAAATAATATAATTTTGATTTCTAGTAGTGATCCAAAAGATTTTAATGTTTTTTGAGATTGTTCTTTAACTTGAAAATATTTGAATTCTAATTGAAAAAATCATATTTTTGAAATAGATTTATGAGATAAAAATTGTTCACAAAAATCCTTAAAGATTTATTTCAAAAATTATTATAAAACTCTCACTTATGATTTTAATATAATTTCAGATTATGATTTATATTACAAATATTTAGATTATTCTACAGAAGATTTAAAAAATATTTCTACTTGAATAGAAAAACAACTTTTAGTTTACAAAAACAATTCTGAAATAGAAAAACCTACTTTGAGAGTGATTGAAGAATTGAATTATTTAGATTCTATTTTTAGAAAAATTTTAGAAAATAGAGAAAAAAAATATTTACTTCCAGTAAAATGATTTAAATTTTCTACAAGAGAAACAAAAGTTCCAAATTCTCTTAGACCTTATAGAAATAATTATACTGATTGAATTCATCATGGTTGGGATTTTGATGCAAAAATTTGAACTCCAGTTGAAGCTCTTGATGATGGAATTATTATCAGAGTTGTTCGTGGATTTAAAAATGAAAATTTTCTAAAAATCAAAAAATCAAATGTAACAGAAAAAGATAAATTGACAAATTTAGATATTTTGAGATGAAATCAAATTTGGATAAAGACAAGTAAATGAGATGTTGCTTTTTATTCACATTTAGATTATATTGCTGATGGAATAAAACCTTGAGTTGTAGTAAAAAAATGACAACTTGTTTGAAAAGTTTGAATAACTTGAGTTCCAGAAGTCGGATATAAAGATTCACATTTACATTTAGCTATTCATAAAAATCCACTTGATACTTCAAAAGCTTGAAGTTATTCTTTTTTGGATATTATGGCTTGGCCTTGGTATTATAAAGGACAAAATGCAAAATATATGCTAGAAATACAATCAAAAGTTTTCGAACTTAATTAAAAGAATGAAAAATCATTCTTTTTTATTTTTGAAAAAATATTTTACAAAAGTATTTTTTTTGTTAAAATAAGCAAAGTAAAAAATAAAAAATATGAAAATGTTAAAAAATACACAAATTACAAAGAATAAAAAAGCATATTTTGATTATGATATAATTGAGACTTGGGAGGCTTGAGTTGAACTTAAATGATACGAAGTAAAAAGTGTTAGACTTTGACATGTAAATCTAAAATGAAGTTTTCTCTCGATTATAAACGGAGAACTTTTTGTAAAAAATATGCATGTGACTCCTTGGAAAACACTTCCAAATAAACAAGCAATCGAATCAAACAGAGAAAGGAAAATTTTTTTGCATAAAAAAACTATTTCTTATCTGTCGGTTAAGTCAAAAGAAGCTTGATTTTCTATAATTCCTTTGGAGCTTTATTTTTCTTGAAGTTTAATAAAAATGAGAGTTTGACTTGTAAAATGAAGAAAAGCTTATGAGAAAAAACAAATTTTAAAGGAAAGAAGTATGGAAAAGGAAGCAAAAATTGCAATGAAAAAATATTTTTAAAATTGCTAAAAATAAAAAAAATTATATAATTAAGAAAAATTTACATTTTAAAATTTTTAATATGTTAGATATAAAAATTATCAGAAATCAAACAGATTTAGTAAAAGATATTATTTCAAAAAGAAATATGAATCTTGATGTTGAAGCTTTTTTAGATTTGGATGCTAAAAAACTTGATTTAATTCAAAAAACAGATGAATTAAGAGAATTAAAAAATAAAGTTAGTAAAGAAATTCCAACTTTGACTTGAGATGAAAAACAAAAAAAATTGGAAGAAATGAAATTAGTTTCTGAAAAATTAAAAACTCTAGAAGAAGAACAAAAAAATATTGAAAAATCTTGGGAAGAAATGTATTATAAATTTCCAAATTTACTTGATGAAACAACTGCAATTTGACCAACAGATGAAGATTGAGTTGTAGAATATACTTTTAAAGAACCTACAAAATTTGATTTTGAGCCAAAAGCTCACTATGAAATTTGAGAACAAAAAGGTTGGATTGATGCAGAAAAATGATCAGAAATTTCTGGTTCTAGATTTTGGTACTTAAAATGAGAATTAGTTTTATTGCAATTTGCAATTATAAATTTTGTAATTACAAAATTGATTTCAAAATGATTTACTCCTATTTTACCTCCAGTTTTGGTAAAAGAAAGAGCAATGTTTTGAACATGATTTTTTCCAGCAGGAGAAGATGGAATTTATGCTGTAAATCCAGGAGAAGATGATTTATTTTTAGTTGGTACTTCAGAAGTTCCTGTTACTTCTTACCATGCTTGAGAAACTCTAGAATTATCTTCACCTAAAAGGTATGTAGCTTACAGCCCTTGTTTTAGAAGAGAGGCTTGAAGTGCTTGAAAAGATATGAGATGAATTTTGAGATGACATCAATTTGATAAAGTAGAAATGGTTGTTTTTTGTAAACCAGAAGAATCTAGAAAAATGCATGATTTTATGGTTTCTATCGAACAAGAAGTTTGGGAAGATTTATGAATTCCATATCAAAAAGTAAATATTGCAAGTGGAGATCTATGAAATCCAGCTATGAAAAAATATGATTTAGAAGCATGGATGCCAGGTCAACAAAAATATAGAGAAGTTACAAGTTGTAGTAATGTTTGAGAATTCCAAAGTAGAAGACTTGGTATAAAATACAAAGATGAAAATGGTAAATCTCAATTTGTTCATACTTTGAATGGAACAGTTTCAGCTATTTGAAGATGTTTAATTGCAATAATTGAAAATTATCAAACAAAAGAAGGAAATGTAAAAATTCCAGAAGTCTTGATTCCATTTATGTGAGGTAAAAAAGAAATTTAATTTATTATTTTTTCTATAAAATATGAATCTAAAAGAAGAATTTTTGAGTTTTATGAATTTTGAATCTATAAATGAAGAAAATTTTAAAAGAATAATAAAACTTCTAAAAAGCCTTTGATGGGATGAAAAAATTTTTGTTTATGATGAAAAATTATTAAAAGAAAATTTTTATAAAAATAGTGTAAAAAAATTCTTCAATTTTTGAGAAAAAATGTATAAATTTATAGAAAAATAATTGTTTTTTAAAAAGTATTTTGATTTTAGAATCAAAATACTTTTTTGTTAAAAAAATTAGCACAATAAATGAAAAAATAACTTGTAAAATGTTAAAAAATTGTTAAAATATAAGTAAATTTATTTTATTTTTAGCTTATTTTTTTCTTTATGAAATATACTAAATTTCAAAAAATTATTTCATATATTTTACTAACAGCTTTTTTTCTAAATATTAGTATAAATATTCCACCAATATTTTCTCTAGTTTTAGCTAAAGAAAGCACTTTTTATAATTTGGTTTCTATTATAGTTGATGAAAAAACTTACCCAGAGATAAAATCTTATCTAGATAGATATGCTAAAGATATTTCGTCACATATAGAAAATACTAGAGTTGTTATTCTTCCAGTTCCGGAAAATGCTTCTCCTTTTCAAATAGCCTCTATGAATGAGGGGCTTTATTTTGATGGTTATAAATCTTTGGATTCAGTGGATTTTGAATCAAAACTTAGCTCTACAGTTTTTGTTTGAAATATTCCACTTCCAGTTGTTTATAAATGAGAAAATTTTGCAAAAACAGCTCTTCCATATGTTGATTTTGAAAATAAATCATATATTTTTAATAGAGAAAAAAATAGATATGAAGAAAATTCAGAAGGTTCTGCTGAAGTAAAAGCTGAAATTGAGTTTGGTTTTATTTCTCCAAATACATGAAATTTTTCTGAAGATATAAAATCTCTAAAAGATTATTTTGATAAAAATCATGATTTTTATACAGAAAAATGATTTTATGACAAAAAAAATCCCCTTTTTACAGAAAGTCAACCATATGTTTTTTATTATGATTATTTTAGAGAAAAATCATGATTTAATGATTCAATTTATCCTTTGTATTTTGCAACTAGACATAAAAATACAGAACTTCTTTTTGGTAGATATACAAAAGGATTGTTAAAATATTTTGAAAATGCTGCCAAATGAGAGGCAACTCAGGAAATAAAATCTTTAGTAAAAAATATTGATCCAAAATTTGATTTTTCATCTTTAGAAAAAATTGATCCGACAAAAAATATTTATGATATTCAAACAAGGATTCCAATAGAAAAATTAAAAAGAACTTTTTTAAATGTTTTTTCAAAATGAGTTTTGTGAGATATCAGAAAAAATGTATTTAATGCTTGAAGATATAATTTTGGTCAAGCTGTAAATGTAGATTTTATTCCTCATATTATTTCAAAACTTGATATTTTTGCTGATGAATTTTTAAAAAATGAAACTCTGAGAGCTGAAAGTAATATTGATGAATTTATTGATAAAATTAGTAGAAAAATAGCTTTGCCAGTTTCTTATAGAATAATAGAAAAAGATTGATCTGAAAAAGTTTATAAAAATTTCTTACATTGAAATGATGCTTCTATAATAACAAAAGCTGAACAATGTAGTATTTTTAGAGGTTCAACTCAATTTACGGAAGCAAATAGATGACTTGATATTTGACTTATAGAATGAGATGTTAAGAGATTATGAAATAAAGCTGCTGATGAAAAAAATTATAATTGACTTTGGTGAAAAAATACTCCACTTTATCTTGATGAAAATTTTTCTTCTGGAGAATTAAAATTGAAACCAGGTTATGATTATAATTGAGCTATTGAAAATATTTTTGATATAAAATGAGCAAAAGTAAAGGATAAACAAGATAAATATGCTGATTTAAATCCATTACAATGTTTAGATAATAACTATCTTTTATCAAAAGAAATTAGAGAGGTTTGTGATTCTCGTGATAAATGTAGAAAGGAAACAGTTTTTGAATTAAAATGAAGAAATTGGGATGTTGACTCTATAAATAATGCTCCAGGAAAATTTTTAGATTTTAAATATAATTATATAGAAAATGATATCAAAAAATTTTCTGATCCTAGAAATAATACAACTTGTGATGTTTCTATTTATTTGGATGATAAAATTGTAAGAAAATTAGTAAATGAAGATTTTTATAATAGACAAAGAAGTTTGCCAGAAGATGAAAGAGAAAAAAATTGTCAAGTTGAAGCAAAATATAAATCTTTAGATTCTGTTATCAAACATAAATCACCACTTTCTTCAGATATAACTGCACAAGCAGAAAAAATGATTACTCCAAATCTTCCTATTGATGATCCAAGATATATAGATTTTATTAGAACTGATTGAAAATATATAAGATTCAATTATCCAAATTATGTTAATCTAACAGGGAGAACTTTACCTATAGCTGAACTAAATATAGCTTCAACAAATACTGAAAGGTTGATAAAAATAAATGAAATTTTAAAATTATTACCTTGAGATGAATTTGATCTAATAATAAAAAAACATAAAGATTATAATAAACTTATAAATCTTTTAGTCCCTTTTGATGAAAAACTAAAAAATCTTAAAAAATATGATTTTGAAAAAGCAAAAGGAGAATTACCAAGGTTTGCTTGAGGAAAAGGTTTTGAAGTAAATTGGAATAGATTAAATCCAGCTTGAAAATATGCAATAGCATTTGAAAAGTATTTATCAAATGATTTAGAGAGAATAAAGAAAAATAAACCAGAATATTCTCAACTTTCAAATATCTCAAAAGAAAAAGTTACAGATGTAAAACCAGATTCTGTAGATTTAGATTATTTACCTGGACTTAAAAAGGAATATGAAATAGCATATTTATGAGCATCTTGAGATGCAAAAAATATGATGATAAAATTTGATCCAACAGAAAAAAAATTAAATCCATATGCGGATATTTATGCAAAAAATCAAGAATTATCAGCAAAAATTTTCTGAAGTAATATTTCTGGATTTACAAAATCATCAAATAAAAAAGAAGCAACATTTAAATGTGCTCCACCAGATTGAGTTGAGATTTGGCAATGGCCTCAAGCAATTCAATGTCGGATAAAAAATATGCTTCCACCAAAAATAGAAATTTCTGATTGACATTGTAGTGCTAGTTCAATAAATTTTTGAAATTTATCAGAAAATGCAATTGAAAACTCTTTTACTCAAAATTCTGAAAATCAAACTTGTAGTTTAGATTTAAACAAAGATTGAATTTCTGATTGTTTAGAAAAAGTTGACAAATTGGTTTTGTCAAGTGATGCAAATACTTATTGATACAATAGTTTTGTTTCACTAAAAGCATCTTTTTATGAATGAGATAAAAAAGCAACTTTTGTTAATAATACTCCAGTTTCTTTTGAAATTTATAGAGTAGAAAAAGCAAAAGATGAAACTAAAGATTTGTCAACAAATAATATGGAAGTTGTCTATGATATAGATGAAAACTTAAAAGATGTAACTGTACTAAATGATTTACTAAATTTTCCAAAAAATATTTGAACTCCTACAACTTTCTGAGAAGTAAATTATTGATTTACTACAAAAAATAAAGATTTAAATATTTATATAAGAGCAAAATCAAAAACAGCTTCAACTTTAGAAAATTGAGCTTCAAAAGATTTGGATGCAAAAACTATAAAAATTGAAGTTAGATCAAATTCTCTTTGAACTTCAGCTTATATTTATTCTAAAGAAAAAAATATTTTTGAAGACAATTTATACACACTAAAAGCAAATGATAAAGTAAACGTTTTGATAAATGATATTTGATCTAGAAATATAGAAAATTTAAAAGAAAATTTATCAAAAACAGTAAAATCAGAACAAAGTTTACTTGTGACTTTGAATAACTTTTCTAGATGAGGAAAAATACAAGATGTTAAATATCCAATAAATGTAAAACTTCTAAACAAAGGGAAAATTTTACAAGATTTAGACATAAAAAATAGACAAGAATTTATTGAAATGTCAGCTTTGTCTACTTCTGGAACTTATGTTTTGAAAATAACTGATGCTAGAAAACTTTCTACAGAAAGAGAATTTACAGTTGTAGCAAATGATGTAAAATCTGCAAAAATAGACTTAGGTTCAAATTTATTGTTAGCTAATTGAAGTGTTTCTTCAAATATTTTGACAATTTATGACCAATTTGGAAACCCTATTTTATGACAAAATTATAAAGCAAACTTAAAAATTTCTGGAAATAAATTTGTATTGTTAGACAATGCAGAGTGAGATAAAGATAATATAAATTTAAATTTGTATTATTGATATAGAGCTTTTAGATTAAAAAGCCTTGAAAATTTTTGAGAATCGACTTTGACAGCTGAGATTATTGATACAAATACAAACAAAGTTGTTGTTACAAATTCTACAAAAATTTCTTCTGTAAAAAATGCAAAAATTTTATTGCAAAAACCTGAAATTTCAGTTTGATGAAATTCTTATAAATTGCAAGCTTCAATTGTAGATGAAAATAATAATTTTATTCCTTGAGTAAATTCTAGACTTTATTTTACTTGAGATAATACTTATTTTTCTACTACAAAACCTTATTTTGAAATAAAAGATTCAAAATGAGAAATAGAAATCCAAACAAATACTTTGGCCTCAGAAAATGTTCCAGTTGAGCTTCAAATGGAATGAGTTTCAAAAATTTTTAATGAAAAAATTTCTATAAAACCAGATCTTCCAGTAAAAGTTGATATTTTGGTTGAAAATCCAAAACTTGAAATAACAAAATCTACAAATGTTTATTTTGAGTTAAAAGATAGATATAACAATACTGTAAAACCAGATTCAAATATAAAATTAAATGTTGAAAACTCATGAGATGCTTTGAGTTCAATTTCACAACCAGTTTTAGAAAATTGAGTTTTAAAATCAAAAGCTGTAGCTTCAAATTTGCCTTGAACTTGATATTTTAAAGTTTCAGTTCCACAAATTTCTGAAAACAATTTTACTATAAATGAAGATGGAAAAGAACTAAAAGTGCAAGCAGTTAGTGAAAATGCTTGAAAAATAGAGACGTTTTACTTTTGGAATAAAGAAAAAATCCAAAAACAAAATTATAATTCTTTATATTCTGTACTTTTAGGTTCAAATTATTGAGATATAGAACAAAGTGATTATTTAGCCTGAAACTTACTTTTTGATAAAGATAGTAGAGCTTTAGCTGTAACAAGTTTACTTGAAACAGGAACAAAAAGTAATAATATTTTAGAAGTTTTAAAAAATTGAAATGTTAAGTTTGCTTATTCTTCAAGTGATTTAACTCAAAATATAACTTCAAATATTTGATTTGATAATTGAAAATTATATTTAAATATTTTTAATAAAGCTTTAAATATAAATATTTGACAAATTTTTTATAATATTAAAAATTCTTCTTTAAATGTTTGTAAAACAAAAGAATGATGTTTTGATACAAAGAAAAATTTTATAACTTGAATATCAAATTCTGAAAATTATAATTTTTATAAAACTTGAGATAAACTTTCTTTTAAAGATAATTTTGGGGAAAATATTTTTTCAGTTTCAGAAAATGGAATTTTTGAAAGACTTTCAGATGTAACTTTTGAAATAAATTCTGAAAATTTTGATTCATTTTTAGATTTAAAAATTTTTAGAGCAAATCAATATGTTTGAAATCTTTACATAAATTTTGCAAATTCTGAAGTAAGTATTTCTAGAGATTCAAATATTTTTGAAAGAAAAAGAAATCTAGATAATTCTAGAGTTTTATTGAATATAAACACAAATTTTTATTGAAATTCTAAAAAATCAAATTGAGTAGCATTATTTTATATTGATCCTTTTGCTACAACTTCTTGATTAGATACTTTTTCTAGTTCATCTTATTCTTGATTTGAAAATTTTCCAAAAATGGATTGAGTTGGATGGAAATGAGATAATAAATCTTTATTATCATTTGCAGCTGGAAAAACAGTTTGAGAATCTGTAAAAGATTATATGAGTTTTTATACTATAAATCTTTGAGATCCTTTTATTAAGCTAAAAACTGAGAGAAAAAAATTTAATTGAGCAAATGTAAATAAACAATTTGATTCTACAATTTGAAAAATTTTAGCAAAAGATGATTCTATAATTGATTATAAAGTTTTTGATTATAACAATGATTGAAGAGATGATATTTTGCTTAGAAAATACAATAATTATTTAGAGCTTCTAGAAAATAAAAACACAAAATGAAATTATTTGAGTTTGTGAAATATTGCTCAAATTTATGATTTAGGTTCTTATTTAGAAGTGTGAGATTTTACCTGAGATTGATTTGATGATATATTTTTTGTTTGAAAAGATTGAAAACCTTATCTTTTAAATAATATTTCAAAAGATTTTACTAGAGTAGATTTAAGCACAAAAATAGATTTGAAATGAAAAATTTCAGAAGTTTCTGTTTTTGACATGGATAATGATTGAAAAAGTGATATTACTATTTTGGATGAATCTTGAGAATTAAATATTTTTTATTGATGATGAGTTTCTGCTAATCCAACTTTTACAAAAAATAGGATTTCTGAAGGATATGCTGTTTCTCTTTCTTCTTGATCAAGAAAAAATGGTTCTATTATAAATTATTTATGATTAAAAGAACCAGAAATAAAAATTCAATCTAGAAAAGCTGAAGAAATAGATAATGCAACGGTAAATTCTGAAATTTTTGTTAGATTACCTTTGGATGCTTCAGACACAAAACAAGATTCAAATAATTTAGATGATTTGAATTGAGTTTCTACAAATACTTCATTTTTGAAATCAGAATATTTTTCTTCTATTTGATTATCTTATGATAAAAAATATAAGGATAGAAATTGATGAAAATTAATTGCTTGAGATGTTGTTGATGTTGAAATTACAATAAAAAATACAAGTTGAAAATCTTTTTATAAAACAAATTTTTTTGAACAATTTGAAAAATATTTTAATATAGATTATAAAACTATAAAAAATTCTAAATGAATAGAAATTTTTGCTTGAATTTGAAATTATAATTTTGGATTAAAAGATTTTACTTTATCTGCTTGAGAAACATTGACTATAAATTATAGTTGAACTGTAAAAAAATTATCTGCTTTTACTTTGAAAACTTGATTGTTTGAAAAGTGAGAATCTTGAGATGATTTATATTGAGATGTAATTTTGGATGATGGAAATCCTCGTTGTTGACAACCTTTAGCTTTCTTTAGATCACAAACTGCTAGAACTTATGCTAAATCTAAAGTTTCAGAAACTTGTGATGTTTCAGAATTACCAAAAGATTTTCAAAAAAATTTAAAAGATTCAAATAAAAATTGAATTCCGGATTATATAGAAGATCTAAAAGATAAACCTGAAGATAGACAAAAATTTGCAAATGAGCAACTTACTACTTTAAATTCTGATAAAGATTGAGATTGAATTCCAGATGACTCTGATTATTATTCTTGAGATAATCAAAAAATTTCTACAATTGATAAAATTTCTGAATGACTAGATAAGGCTCAAGATTTATTGGATGGATTATCTTGTGGATTTAGTAATGGTGCTTGTATAGCTACACCTTTAAATTGGGCTCCACTTGCTCCAGGTTCTGATCCTACATTTATGTGAAAACCAATTTGAGATTGATTAAATATAGATGAATGAATTCCTATTTTTTCAGCTTTAACTTGAATGCAATACTGACCTTATTGGTGACCATCAGTTTGGCCAATTTCTCCATTGGGTTACAATACTAGAACTAATAATGCTTGATGAATGCTTTGAATTGATGATCAATCAAATTTTTTCAGATTATTTGTTACTCCTACTTTGACAGGTTGAGTTTGAACAGCAATTTGTTTTTGAGGATCTCCAAGAATTGCTTGAAATTCAATTATTAAATGATTGGCTCCACTTTTTCCAGGATGAAATTGTATTGTTGTGGCAAAGCCACTTTTATCTTGTAGTAATGATGGTTCAGAGTGAGATCCTTCTTCTGTTTGAATTCCAGATAATTCAAAAAGTTATTCTATAATAAATGCATGACAAGGTAAAAATCAAACTTGTGAAATAAATAAATGAACTTGAAAAATTTCAGAAAATTATGTAAAACAATATTTAAATAACGATAAAAATTCTAGAACAGTTTGAGCTTTTAAAACTGCTGTAGAAAATCATTCTGAATATGATTGAAGTGCTTTATTTAACTTATTTACTTCTGAAGATTGAGAAGAATGAATTTTTGTTTGACTTGCTCCAAAATCAGAAGAATCAACAGATTTTTCTGATATAGAAGAAATAGTTATGGATAGAATTGAGTCTTTTCCAGCTTTCTTTATGAATTGGGCAACTAGACAAATTGAAGAAATTATTTCTAAACTTTTGGATTTCCCAAACTTATTTCTTATTCTTCCAGATTTTGGTTGAATTTATGATTCAGAATTATCTTGGAATCAAAACTGGGAAAATTTTAAAAATAGAGCAAATAAAAAATGACAAGATTTAGCTAAAAACTTAGATACTATAAGTACAGATAGAGCTAGATCGTTTGCTTTATTGTCAAATTCTGAAGCTACTAGAAAAGTTAATGATTGAGTAAAAAAAGTAAACTCTTGAATAAAACAAGCTTATGAATTTATTTGAACTTTACCTTTAGTAAATCTAGAACAAGATAATGTAAAAATTACAGTTCCATGGCTTTCTGATGAAGAATTTCAAAGAACAAAAACTTCTTGGGAAAATACTTTGAAACAATGGGAGTCGGAAAGACAAAGATTTATGACTAAACAGTGATTAAATGATGAATTTAAAGATAAAGTAAATCTTCAAGTAAGCTGACTTATCTGAAGCATAAAGAAAAATTTAAAAGTTTTGGATGAATATAGACAAGTTCCAGAAAAAGTAAAAGAACTTATAAATAAAAAGGAAGATTATCTAGAACAAGTTATTTGTAATATAGAAATAGTTTCTGAAGTAACTTGAGGATGGATTTGAAAAAATGGAGATAGATTTAAAGCTTGGGTAGAATTGATAATTCTTATAAAAGCAATTTTGAAATCATGGCAAGCTTTTGTAGATATATTTATTGATTATGAAAACTCTTGTAGAGAATGTAAAAATGAAAGACATGATTTAGTAGATTATGAATTTCAATTGATAAATATGATTGTTCCAAAAATTCCAATTGTAAAATTTCCAAAATGGCCAGATATTATAGTAGATTTACATAATATTAGAGCTTCACTTGATGTTACAATCCCTGAATTTGATATAACTACGAAATCAGTAAATTTACCACATTTACCAAACTTGACTTTACCAGAAGTTCCAGATGTAAACTGATGATTAAATTTACCGGAAATCCCTATTTTACCAGAAATAAATATTCCAGAACTTCCTGATTTACCAACTTTACCATCTGTAAAACTTCCGGATTTACCACCACCACCAAAATTACCAAAATTATTTGCAGGATTTGAATTTATAATAGATTTTGCAAAACTTATTACAAAAGCAATGTGTATTTTGAAATCTTCACCTTTCCATCCAGAATGGAGAGCTTGAGATCAAATTGCATTTTTGACTGAAAGAAATGGATATTTATGAATAGATTTTTTAAATAAAAGTTTACCACAATTTGAACTACCATTTGTAAGCGCTATAAAAGTTACTTCATATGTAAATATGGAATATTCTACAGATTTTATAACTGAATTTGCAAAAGAAGCAGTAAAACCTATAAATAGCCAAACTACAGACTTTACAAATGTATTTAATTTATCTGTTTGAGATGTAGATTTAAGAGAACTTGCACCAACAAGCATAGATATAGAAGCTTGAAAACAGGCAAATTCTAAAGGTTTAGATTTAAAAAATTTGATTGCAAAAACTTTGAATTCAAAAGTTACAGAATTTTCTGAAAAAGCTAAAACAGAAAAAGATTTAACTTTGACAAATAAAGAATTTAAAGAAGAAATTTTTAAATTTTTAAACAAAGAAGAAATTGTTTGAGATCCAGCTTTTGATGGTTTAAGAAAAATTTGGAACGAAGCTCAATCTTATGATTTTTCTGCAGAAAATGAATTGATAAAAAATTTGGAAAAATATAATTTTGAAAAATTTGAAACTTTGAAAAATATTATTTCTACAGAAAAGCAAAAAAATAGAAATCTAGGAAAAGAATTACAAGAAACACTTTCTTCTTGAATACTTAAAGTTTCAGAAAAAAATTCTTCTATTGATTTATATAGAGAAAAAATGGATAAATTTAATTTTAAAACATTTGAAAATATATGAAAAATAGTTGAACAAAAAGAAAATAATTCAGATAAACATGAATTAAAAAATATTTGAAATGAAGTGTTAAATCAAAGTAAAAATGTTTTAAAATCTTATTCTGATAAATCAAAAAATTTATTAGCTACAAATTCTAGACTTTGAGTTTGAACTGAACAAACTTCTTGAACTTGCTCAGCTTGACATTCTGTAAATTCTGGTGATTATTCTTATAATTATACTTGAATTTATGTTCTAGAAAATTGAAAATCTTATAGACTTTTTGATTATATTGATGAAGTTACATGAAAAGAACAAACTACTTCTACAGATTTTGATAAAGATTGAGATGAAGATTTATTATATTTTGTAAATAATACTTTATATTTAAAAGAAAATTTTGATAAAGAATCACAAAAAAATTATACATATTCTGCTCCTATAGTTTTAGATTCTTCAGATAATAAATTTTTGAAAAATAATTTTATAGAGTCTGTAAATAATGCTGTAGAATCAGATATTTCAAATTCTATAATAAATATTTCATTTAGTGAATTACAAAATATAAATAATTATAGACTTTCTTATTTTGATATAGTTGATAAATCTTTTAATCTAGAAAGGGAAGAAAATAGTTCTAGAAAGAATAAGCATGTTGTTGATTGAATAGCTAATTCTGATAATATCACTTTGATTGATGAAAATAATTTTTATATAAAAAGAAAAGATGTTGCTTCTATTTTTAGAGTTTGAAATTTCAGATGATTAGAAATGAAAACAAAAAAACTAAAATCAATAAAAGAAGATTTAAAAACTTGAAAAACAGTAACACTTTCAAGTTGAGCAAGACTTTATTCTTGATTAAGTATTTTAGATATAAATTATAAATTTAATGATTCTGATGAAATTTTTAAACTTAGACTTGAGCCAAATACAAATATTGAAGCAAAACAAGATATCATAATAACTTGAGTAACAAATTGAGATTGATATGTAAATACTTGAGAAGATATTGTTTTGACTTGAGACGATATTTCAAAAATGTGATGACAACCACTTACTTTTGAAACAGAAATAAATTTTATTGGAAATAAAAGTGATTTAGGAATTGATTCTTATATTGATTTAAAATATTATGATAATTCTGATTTTAGAATAGATTTTAATAAAATTTATAGTTGGGAATTGTATGATTTATGATTAAAATCAGATTCATACTTGTTTAGTGTAAATAAGCCAAATGATTATTATTATGCAAAAATAAATGCATTTAAAAATAATGTTTTATGAACTTCTACTGAACAATTGCTTTTATCTCCTCAATTAAAAGCAGATAAAAATAAACCAGATATAAGTTTAAATTCTATAAAAATTCCGATTTATCAAGAATTAAATATTGATATAACTGGTAATATAACTGAAGATTCTTGAATTGATTGACTACAAAAAATATTTATAGATTTTGATTTGGATGTTGATTCAAATTGAGATTTAAATACAAAAAATGATGATGATTCAAGCCCTGTATTAAATATTTTCAAAAAAGATTGAAAAATATTTTTGAAAGCTTGAAAATTTACAACATTACAAAAGAAAAAAATCTGAGTAAATATTGTAGATGAAAATTGAAATATTTGATATAAGGAAGTTGATTTTGAAGTTTATAGTCCAATTCCAGAAATTCAAAGTTATGATTGAGTCACTATTTCTTGAAAAATTTCTGAAGAATTATCAAATGAGCCTATAAGTTTTTATAGATTTAGAGCTTGAAATTTATCAAAGCTTTGAGATGAAAAAGAAAATATTTTAGTTTATACAAATGATAAATGAGAATTTTCTTTAAATTCTTGAACTTTTAGATGAGGTTTGACTATAAAAGATACTTCTTGAAAAGAAATAGCTAGTGTATCAGAAAAAACTTGAAAAATTTCTATAGATTCAAAAAATCTTGCTAGATACAATATAACTGCAAGTTTGAAAGAATCTACAAATTATCCAGAAATTTTTATAAATGATAAAGTTTCTACAAAAAATATTTTTAGTGAGGTTTTATCAGTAAAATGAAATTCAAAAGTTTCTCAAGTAGAAAATTTTGAGAATTTGGATAAAAATGGTATTTATATAAAAAATTATAATACAAATGAAAATATAAATTATTATATTTTACCAGATAATATAGTAAATAATCCTTGAGTTTTTGTTTGATATATGAAAAATGATGCAAATCAAAATCCTATTATAAAAATATATCCAGATTGAAGAATTGATTTACCAAAAAATTATAAAATAAATTATTCTACTTATAAAGATTATGTTGTTTTAAAAATTTTTGATAATTCTTGAAAAATAATTTTTGATGTATTATTTAAAATGGATGCAGATTACATTATAAATTAAAAAAATACACTACTTTAGTAGTGTATTTTTTATTCTGTGATTTTTATTTCAACTTCATCATTCATAATATTTTTATTTCTGAAATCTACAGTTAATTTTACTTTATATTTTCCAGGGGTTTTATATGAATGATTTGGATTTGCTTCAGTTGAAGTTTCTCCATCACCAAAATCCCATAAATAATTTACTATATCTCCAATAGAATCAGAAGAATCAAAATTTATTCATTGATAAATTGGTGCTTCTTTTAATGAAGTTTTTATTTTTACTTTTTGTGCTTTAGGTTTTAAAACTATTTTTTTAGTGGTAGAAAATTTTTCTCAATTAGAAGTTACAACTGTTAGATTAACTTTATATTCTCAGTCACTTAAATATTTGTGACCTTGAATAATTGCATCTCATTCCATTTTTTCACCATCACCAAAATCCCAAATAAATTTTGAAATGTTTTGATCTCTAATACTTGATTGTGTAGCATCAAAGCCAATAATTGTTGGAGCATATTCAGTTTTTTGATTTACTTTGAATTTTACAATTGCTTCTTTTTTTATGGCTTCTATGTAAATATTTTCTTTTATAGTTATGTAATCATCATCAAGTCTAATATTTTTAAAAGTATAAGTTACCGTAATTTTTATTTTTCAGTCTTTTATAATATTTAATTTTCAAATTCTTTCCTTAGAATCAATATCTCCATCACTATCATAATCCCAAGAAATTTCTCTTAAATTATATAGAGGATTATCTGCTTTTACATAAATAGAACTAATAGAAATTTCAGCTGGTTGTCAAAAATCATTTATGTAATATTCTCATAAATTTTTATTATGAATAACATTTTCATATTTTTCTCAGTCTATAGAAAATTCTAATCATTCTTTTATTTTTAATTCTTTGGAAATATCTACTGTTTTTGTAAGCTTTCTTGACTCTCAAGATGTAGGAATAAGCTCAACAGAAATATCATATTTTCAATAATTTATAAAACTATGATTCACTTCACTTGCTTTTTCTGGATTATCAATATCTCATTTTTTTGTATATTGTCTACCATCTATTGACCAAATATATTTTTCAATAATTCAAATTCATTCATTTGCTTTTGGATTTACAACTTTAAAAGTAAAGTCTTTATCATCTAAAACAGATCTAGAAAATTCTATTTCCCCAGAAATATCACTTTCTTTTTCTCAATCAATTAGGAAATATTTTTCTATAGTTTTATCTCAGTTTTTTATTAAAAGTTTATAGAATCATTCTTCAAATATAGAATTTGTTATATAAATTCTTTTTGTTGAAATAGGATTTACTTCATCTTTTTCTACATTGTACCATTCTGGTGAACCTAGTCTTCTTAGTGTTTCATTATCTCAGTTGAAAGTTACTTGTTTTGAACCATTATTTCTTTGATTTTCCTTTATATCTACAGTTCAGATAATTTCTATACTTGGAATAGTTTTGCTATCAAATTCTCTTTCTGAACCATCATTAAATATAAATTTTATTTTTGAATTATAAATTCATTTATTTTTGAAGTTGTGAATCAAAGTTGGAATTTTTGTTTCAATTGTTTCCTCTCAAATTGTCCAAACATAAGTTTCAACTTTTAATCTTCAAGATTCTTCTTTATCTCTTAACTGTGAAACATCAAATTTTATTTCTGCTGGTCAAACTAGATTTTTTAAATAATTTGAATCCAAAATAGAATAAGATTTTTTTTCAGCTTCAGTTACAACATAATCATCACTTAGTTTTTTTTCTGATCTATAAATTTTTTCCATCGTAGAGCTTCTATAAATACTGTTATCAAAAATTTGTACATCTCAAAGTGCTATAATGTCCCATTTTGGAAGATTTTTAATTTTTTTATCTAAATAAAGCCAAGTTGATGCTGAAGAAAAGCTCAAAATAAAGAAGAGTATGGTCAAAATTCAAGCTACAGCTTTTTTCTTTTTAAAAATTTTTTTTGTTAGTAAAAATTTAAAAATAAAAATTATTAAAAATATTACTAAAATTAGAGTAAGAGTTCAGAAAAATATAGAAACAGCATTTCCTATAAAATTATTTATTTGGTTTAAGTTTACTCATAGACTAGTAAAGAATCTTACATCATCTACAGTTTTTGCATTTAATACCACAAATGCAAGAAAACCTCAACCAACAATCAAAAGAACTATAAGTAAAGCTCAAAAAAATCATAATAAAGCTCAAGTATCTATTGGTTTGGCTTCTTTTTTTAGTTTTTTTTCTACAACTTTTAATTTTAAAAATAATTTTTCTCAAAATTGTCCAGGCACAACTTTTGCTAGGGAATTAAAAGTTTTTCCATCAACTTCTACTTCTCAAGAACCTTCTTGCTCTTCTGTTTTTACTCATAAATCTAAGCCAGAAATAGTTTTTGCTTTTGTTAAAATTTCTAAGTAAATAGAATTTTTTATAAATTTCTGTTCTATTATTTTTCCATTTTTTCTAAAAGAAACAGTAACTTTTTCTTTATCTGGTTCTAAAGTAAAAAAATCATAAGATTTTGTAAGTAAAATATTGTATAAATCATTTAAAGAATTTATATTTATATCAAAAATTATTTTATTTTCATTATTTTGCTCCATTTCGAAAGTTTATTTATAAAATATTGTACTTATTTTATCATATTTTTTAAAATAATACAAAAAAACATTTTGACAAATAAAAAAAATCTTTTATAAAAGATTTTTTTTTATTACATATTTGCCATTGCAGCTGCAGCATGATTGATATTTGCTGCAAATAAAACTGCTGCTAATAAGAAAATATTCATGTAAATTCCACTATGAAAACTAGTATGTTTTTCATCCCAAGCTTTTATAGCTTTGTAAATATTTTTAATTTTTTGCATATAAAAAATTATTACTAAATAAAATACATAAAAATTTTAACATAAAAATTTTATAGTGTCAAAAAAATGCAAAAAATAAAATTAGAGAATTAAACTCTAATTTTATTTTTGTTTTCAGAATCATTATTTTCAAGTTTTTGTTTTTCTAATTGTTCTTGAAAATTTTTCATCATTTCTTCAAGTTGGTTTTCAGAAATTTGTATTTCTTGTTCTACAGGAGCTTCTATTTTTCTAACAGAGAAAATAGATTTTACAACTTTAAATTCGATTTCATTTATAAGTTCATCAAATTTTTCAAAAGCTTTTTCTTTGTAAACAACTAAAGGATTTCTTTGAGCATAACCTTCAAATGCAACTGCATCTTTTAGTTTACTCATAGAATCAATATGTCTCATCCATAATTCATCTATAGAATCAAGAACTATTCTTCTTTCTAAATCAAAAAATCTTTCTTCTTCTATAGCTTCAGTTCTCATTTTTTCTAGCTCTTCAAAAGCAACTTCAGAAATATATTTTGAAAGCTCAGAAGCATCTTTAATTCATTCTACATCATCCATTTCTACTTTTGTGTCGATTGCTTCTATCTCCAAGAAAGAATTTATTTTTTTGATTAAATCTTTTATATTTTGAGTTTCTTTTGTAAATTCAGAATTAACTAAAATGCTGATTTGAGAAGAAATCATTTTTTTGATATCTTCATGAATATTTTCATTATCAAGAATTTTGTTTCTTCTTCTGTAAATAACTTCTCTATGTTTGTTCATAACATCATCGTATTCCAAAACATGTTTTCTCATATCAAAATTGTATCATTCAACTTGTTTTTGAACAGATGTTACTTTTCTTGTCAACATTCCACTTTGAGCTAATGGTTCATCATCTGGAAGAGAAGCAAAAACTGGAGAATTAAAAACTCAGAAAAGTTTATCTCAACCAAAAATTCTCATTATGTCATCATTTGGAGAAATAAGAAATTGAGTACTTCCTGGATCTCATTGTCTTCAAGCTCTTCATCTTAATTGATTGTCAATTCTTCTTGTTTCATGTTTTTCAGTTCAGATTATACAAAGTCAACCAAGTTCTTTTACTCATTCTCAAAGTTTTATATCAGTTCATCTTCAAGCCATATTTGTAGCAATAGTGATAGCTCATTTTTGTCAAGCATTTGCTACTATTTCAGCTTCCATTGCATGATTTTTTGCATTTAAAACATAGTGAGGAATATTTTCAGCAGAAAGTAAACTACTTAAATATTCAGATTTTTCTACAGAAACAGTTCAAACTAAAATTGGTTGCTCTGTAGCATGAACTTCTTTTATAAGTCTTACAACATAATCAAATTTTCCTTTTTCATTTTTGAAAAGTAAATCTGGTTTATCAACTCTAGCAATTGGTTTATTTGTAGGGATTATAAGAGTTTCAAGTCCATAAACTTTGTAAAACTCTTCTTCTTCTGTTTTTGCAGTTCAAGTCATTCAAGCAAGTTTCCAGTACATTCTAAAATAATTTTGAAATGTAATAGAAGCTAAAGTTCTACTTTCTTGTTTGATTTCAACTCATTCTTTTGCTTCGATAGCTTGATGCAATCAGTCTGAATATCTTCTTCAAGCTAAAACTCTTCAAGTATGTTCATCGATAATTTGGATTTCTCAGTCTAAGATTAAATAATCTTTATCTTTTTGATAAGCAGCCATTGCTTTTAAAGCATTTTCTATATGGTGAATATCATTATAGTGTTCAGAAATATAAATGTTGTCAATTCTCAAAAGTTCTTCTATTTTTTGAATTCATTCTTCTGTTAAAGTTGCAGTTTTTTGTTTTTCATCTATTTTATAATGAACTCATTTTTGTAAATTATTTGCTATAGCAGCAAATTGCATATATTTACTTGTTGGTTCACTGTCAGGCATAGAAATAATCAGTGGAGTTCTAGCTTCATCAATTAAAATAGAGTCAACCTCATCGACAATAGCAAAAAATAATTTATCTTGAAATTTTTCATCTTTTGAAGAAACCATATTGTCTCTCAAATAATCAAACCCAAGCTCGTTATTTGTAGCATAAACTATATCAGAATCATAAGCAGCTTTTTTTTCAAATCTAGGTTGATTTCCATAAATTACTCAGCTTGTTAATCAAAGAGCCTCGTATAAAACTCACATTTCAGCCCAGTCTCTTTTTGCTAAATAATCATTTACAGTTACAACATGTACAGAATTTCAAGTTAAAGCATTTAAATAAGCAGGAAGAGTTGCAACAAGAGTTTTTCATTCTCAAGTTTTCATTTCAGCAATTGCTCATTCGTGAATTGCTAAACCTCAAATAAATTGAACATCATAGTGAACCATATTCCAAGTCATAGTTCTACCATCTCTTAGTTCAAATTCTTGTCAGTTTAAAAGTTTTGCAGCAGTTTTAACCAAAGCAAAAGCTTCAGCTTTTATATCATCAAGTATTTGTCTAATTTTTTTTGAATCTTCTCTAGAGTTTATATCAAGTCATTCAAAAAGAGCCTTAAACTCAGAAGTTCTGATTTTAACATCATCTAAATTATAATCTTTTTGTTTTTCTTCAAATTCTTTGATTTTTTCTAAAACTTTTGTTAATTGTTTGATTTTTTTATCACTTGGGTCTCAGAAAATTTTTTTAATTATTTCTTCAATCATTATTTTAAATATTATATTTTATAAAAAACTTTCATTATTATAGTGATTTTTTCAATTTTATCAATAGAAAAATAAAAAAACAGTTAATTTCCTAACTGTTTTTTATTTGAAAAATTTTCAATTCATTTTTTATATTCTTTAATTAAAAGAAAAAAATATTTTTTTCAAATTTATTTTTTATTTTTCACATTTCAAATATAATATAAAAAAATATTTTCTAAAAAATGAAAAATGATTTCTTATATAAAATGAAGAATAATCGAACTTGATTTTAATTATTTGACTATTTTGACAGCTTCTGGGCTTGGTTATGAGCTTGGAATAAATGAACTTATTTACTCAAAAATCACAAAAGAAGAAGAAATAGAACTTTTTGTATATCATCACAAAACAGAAAATTCTGAAGCACTTTTTTGATTTATTGAAAGTAGAGAAAAAAAAGTTTTTACAGAACTTATAAAAATTTCTTGAATTTGAGGAAAAGTTGCAATGCAAATTTTGTCACTTTGAGTTGATAGACTTCTAACTGCTACAAAATCTGAAGACAATAAAACAATTGAGTCAATAAAATGAGTAGGGAAAAAAATGACTGAAAAAATTATTTTGGAATTTAGAGACAAAGATTTTTGACTTGAGATTTTACTTCCAAAAAATATAGAAAAAAAATCTTCAAATTTGGATGAAAATTTACTTTCTTCTATCAAATCAACTCTTACAAATATGTGATATAATCCAAAAGATGTGGAAAATATTTTACAAGATTTACCTGCAGAAATGAATGATATTTGAACAATAATTTCTTATGTTGTGAAAAATATATAACAAATTTTTGACAAAATATTTATATATGTTATAATATTTTAAGTTTTATTTTTTCGAACAAAGGAGGATGAAATGAAACAAAAACCAGGAAAATTGGTAACAATTTATGATGAAAAAGTAGAGTATGGAACTTCAGTTATAGGAATTATTTTTCACTGTAAAGAAGTAGCAACTTTACCAGAGTCAGATTTTGATAAAGATAATGAGGGTAATATTATTTTACCAGAAATTTTTCAAAAAGCTGATGGTTATTCTAAGTACAAAAGAGATGAAAAATCTTTTTATCTGTCTAAATTAGGACAAGAGGAAAAATATTCTTGCTATTATCCTTCTTCTTTTGTAAACTATTATAATACAAAACATGAACTGTGTGAGGTTCTTGATGGTAAATTTATCCCAGTTCAAAATCAATCTTTTTCAAATTAAATTTTTCCTGTTCTATTAGAGCTCTTTTAAATTTTAAAAGAGCTTTTCTTTTTTATAAAAAAAATTATAATATAAAAAAATATTTTCTAAAAAATAATTATGACTGAAATTCTTATTTTGATAATTTTTGCTTTGATTTGAGTGATCTTCTATTTACTTTCAAAAAAATGAAAAAATACTGATGATAATTCTTTGAAGCTTATTCAACAACAAATTTTACATTTAAATAAGTCTATAGATTTAAAACTTCAAGAAAATTCTAGAAATTCTCTAAAACAAGCAGAAATAAATACAGATATTTCAAAACAAGCTACAAAACAAATTGAAGAAATAACAAAAAAATTGACTTCTTTGGAAGAAACAAATAAGCAAATAAAAGATATTTGAGGTCAACTTGAGTGACTTGAAAATATTTTAAAAAATCCAAAACAAAGATGAATTTTGTGAGAATATTTTTTAGAAAATGTTTTAAAAAATATTTTACCACCAGAAAATTATAAATTGCAATATAAATTTAACTCTGGAGAAATAGTAGATGCGGTTATTTTTGTAAAAGATAAAATTATTCCGATTGATTCTAAATTTTCACTTGAAAATTATAATAAAATTTTGGATGAAACAGATGCAGTTCAAAAAGAAATTTTTATAAAAGATTTTAAAAATGACTTGAAAAAAAGAATCGATGAAACAAGTAAATATATAAAACCAGAGGAAAAAACTATGGATTTTGCTTTTATGTTTATTCCAAGTGAAGGAATTTATCATGATTTGATTGTAAACAAAGTTTGAGCAATACAAAGTAAAACTACAGATTTGATAGAATATGCTTTTAAAGAAAAAAAAGTAATAATCGTTAGTCCAACAAGCTTTTATGCCTATTTGCAAACAGTTTTGCAAGGGCTTAGAGCTCTTATTATAGAGGAAAAAGCAACAGAAATAGTAAAAAAGGTAAATTCTTTAAAAAAATATTTGGATGATTATGAAATTTTGTTTGAAAAAGTAGGAAATAGCTTAAATACAACAGTAAATCATTACAATAATTCTTACAAAAAATTTAATCAAATCGAAAAAAATATTTTAAAAATTTCTGAAAATGAAGATTTAGAAGAAATAAAAAGAATCGAGGTCTCAAAAATAAATAAAGAATAAATTGACTTTTTTTATTTTTTACTTATAATTTAAATTCTTTTAAACAAAAATCAATGGAGGTTTTGAAATGAAAACTAAAATTTTATTTTTATTTGTAATGCTTTTTTCTTTATCTTTTGGTGCTTTTGCAGAAACAAAAGTTTATAAAAGTGGAACAATTTTTGTTTCAGAAAAAAATTATTATTCTTTAAATCTAAAATATTTGGATGAAGAGGTGATTGATTTTTTTGATATAAAGGGGAAAGAAGCAATTTCTTTTTTACAATATGAAGTAAACCTTATAAAAAAAGGATTTTATTCAATTGTTTTACAAAAAGGTAAAATGGAAGATCTTGAAGAAGAAAAAACTATTTATTATCAAATTTTAGAAAACGGGAAGAGTATTGCTTATGGAGCTTTAGCCCCACAAGCTTATTTTACTGAAATTGAAAGAGAATTGGAAATTTTAGGAAAAAGTAACTTAAAAGTAAGGATTTTTGAGATAGATAATTTTCTTTCAGATTTTGATGGAGTTTTGTTTTTTAAAGAAAAATAAGGAGAAAAAAATGAGAAAAACTTTAATTGCACTTTTTGTAAGTAGTTTTAATAAAAATAAAATTGAAAATGAAACTTTTATTTATGACATAAAAGTTGTTATTGATAGAATTGAATTATTGAAACAAAGAAGAGAAATTAATCTCTTTTGGTAAAGTTTTTATAAAATAAAAATCTAGAAAAATTTTCTAGATTTTTTTGTTTGCAAAAGTAAGAAATAAGCTTATAATTATATAAATAATTTATAAAAAATTTTTTATGGAAGAAAAAATAAAAAGATTTCAAGAAGAACTCGAGAAACTTTGAGTTAAAAATCATATAATAGATTGATGAATAAAAGAAAAAAACTGAGTTTTATCAGTAAAAATAGATAAAAATTTGATGAATAATAATTTTATTTATATTTTTTATAAAAATTGAAAAATAAAAGCAAATGTTATAAATATAGATAAAAAAGAAATTATTTATGATATAGATTATGAAGAATTAAAGAAGGTTATTTTAGAAGTTTTGAAATTTAAAGAGTTTTTATTTTTAATTCAGAAATGATTTTTAGTAGAAAAATACATGTGAATATCTGATTTAGAAAGTTTTGAGATATTAAATGAAGACTGTGCAAAAGATAAAAATTTTGTTTATTATCGTTGAAAAAAAATAGAATGATTAGATTTAGAAAGTTTTGAGATATTAAATGAAGACTATGCAAAAGATAAAAATTTTGTTTATTATTATTGTTGAGAAAAAATAAAATGATTAGATTCAGAAAGTTTTGAGATAATAAATAAACACTATGCAAAAGATAAAAATTTTGTTTATTTTTACAGATATGCTTGAGAATTTGAAAAAATAGAGTGATCAGATCCAGAAAGTTTTGAGATAATAAATGAAGACTATGCAAAAGATAAAAATTTTGTTTATTATTGTTGAGAAAAAATAGTATATTTATATTTTGATGAGAATTGATTTAATTATTATTATCAAAAAGAAAATTATAATAATGAGAATATTAAAGAAGATAATTTTGATTATGAACGTGCTAATTTAAAGGATGCTTTTCCTGATTGGAATCCATATTATTGTAGTTTTGATGATTATTTAGAAGCTAATTGATATTAAAAAACCAAAAAAAGAAAAATTTTTAAAAATTTTTCTTTTTTAATTACTTCAGATTCTGTATTCTATTTCTTTACTTACAAACTCAGCATCTCTTCAATATTTTAATTGAGATAATTTTACAAAGAGTTTTGCAAGCTCTTCTTCTCAGTTTTCTAGATAAGGATTTACTGGAATAATAGAAAATGGAGTTGTTGGTTGATTGTCAACAGCCAGTTTCATTACAGATTTAAATTTATCCATATTTACCAAATCTTGAGGAGAAAAAGTCGGAGCATAATATTTACTCATAAAATCTCAATCTTCAGGTCAGATTTTATAACTCATTATTGTTCAGACATTACCAAAAATAGCATTTTTTAAGTTTAAACTTGATTTTGTCAAAGCATCACTTGCTTCAAGTTGTCAAAGATATTGGTGAGCTATATTTAGAGAAAGCCTATATTTTCTTGCTTCTGAAAGAATTGATTCAATAGAATCTGTTACATAGTTTTGGAATTCATCTATATAAAGATAAAAATCTCTTCTTTCAGCTTTTGGAACTTTGTCTCTCCTCATTGCAGCCATTTGCAATTTTGAAACCAAAATCATTCACAAAAGCTTTGAATTAAAATCACCAAGTCTTCATTTTGAAAGATTTACAATCAAAATTTTTCAACTTTGCATAACATCAAAAATATCAAAACTTGATTTTATTTGTCAGATAATATTTCTCATAGTTTTATTTGTTGTAAAACTAGAAAATTTTGCTTGAAAATAAGGTAAAATTTCAGCTTTTTCTCTTTCTCACATTGCTGCATAAGTATTTAGCCACCAAGCTTTTACAACCGGATCTTTTACATGTTTTACTCTTTCTGATTGAAAAACTGGGTCTGTAAAAAGTTTCATTACATCAGTTATAGCTCAACCTCCAGGATAGTCCATCAAAGTTAGAATTGCATTTCTAAAATAATCTTGTATTCTTGGTCAAAAAACTTCATTTCAAAAAAGTTTTATCATTATGTTTAGCGCATCCATTGCAACAAGTTCTTTTTCTTCATCACTTTCTGCTTCGAGTAAATTCATTCAAAGTGGTCTACTTGAGTCACTTGGGTCAAAAACTATTACATCATCTGCTCTTTCTCTAGGAATAAATGGGAGTAAATCACGTGCTAAATCTCAGTGTGGGTCAATTACACAAAGTCATTCACCATTTTTCAAATCTTGTCTTGCCATAACTTGCAAAATACTAGATTTTCAAGTACCTGTTTGTCAAATAACATAAAAATGTCTGAATCTATCTTCAGTTTTCATTCTGATTTCTTTTTTGATTCATCTGTAAATATTGTATCAAAGTAGAAGTCAGTCTTTTGGAATATTATTTGGAGCTTTTACAATTTTAAAATTTTGCCATTTTATATCTGGACTTTTATTATATTTTATATGAGGAAAATGAAATATTGAAGCTAATTCTTCAGTATTTAAAATCATTTTTTTCAAATAAAATGGTTTTCTAAAATATCTGTAAATATAATTTTTTATCAATTTTTTATTATCGTGATATAAACTTGATGAAACTTTGTTAAAATCTGGATAATTAAATTGAGTAAAAGATGAAGTAATATTTTTTATTTCACTTTCTACGATTTGTTTATTATTTGCAGAAACTACAATTCTTATAATTGTTTCAAATCAAGTTTTATCTCATTTTTCATCTACAGTTTTTGCTCTTTCTTGAGTCAAAGCTGAAGTTTTTTCTTCTTTTTTACTATTTTCTTCTTGTTTGATAATCAATAAATTTACAAGTCATCTCAAAATCTTTATTGGGTTTAAAGTAAACCAAGTTGATCTTCCGTGTAAAATTTTATTACTTGCATCACTACATTCTCCTTGCCAATCATCATCAATCGGTTTTAAAAGAATTTGAATAACAGCAGATTCATCTTCTTCTAATTTAGAAAAAGAGTTTACTATATTATTTATTGGGTCAGATTCAAGTTTTTGATAAGTTTTTATTGGAAAGAAAAAATCTTTGTTTGTGTTTATATAAGTTCACTCGATATATTTTCTATTTTTGAAAATATTTATTTCAGTTGTTTCTTCGATAATTGCATCAGTGTAAAATCAATTTATTTGTTTTTCTATAAGATTTTTATAATATTTTGGAATAACTAAATAGAAAAAAACTTCATTTTCATGAGCTACATATTCGAAACTCAAAATATCTTGTCATAAAATTTTTTTCAAAATTTTTCCAGAATAAATAGATTTTAGAGAAGCAAAAAGTTGCTCCATAAGTCAAATCATTTCTTTGAAATCTCTTGTCGTTTCTTGTTTTTCATCTAAATCAGAATCTTTTTTAGGCATAGTTATTTTTAAAAAAGTCAGACTCAGAGTTCTTTTATAATCTTCTCTTATTTGTATAAATTTTAGAATTCAAAATCAAATTCAAACTAAAATTATCGATAAAAGTATGATAAAAATAATAATCTCCATTTTTTGTTTTTTATTTATAATAAAATATTTTTTATATTATAACATATTTTTTGAAAAATATAAATTTTTTTGCCTTTACAAATTTAAAAAATATTTTTAAATTAAAAAAGCTAGAAAATTTTCTAGCTTTTATTTTAATCGTAATCGATATCAACTTTTACAATTTGACCAGTTACTGCATCAATTTTGTATTCAAATTCTTTTCTTGAGTTATTTTGGAAAAATTTTACTTCTATATAAAGTCTTCCATCATCATAATCATCTTTTATGTATAATCCGTAAACTTGATTTTCTCTAAGTCCAGCATGTATCAAAGCTGTAGTTTTTGCTGTATCATGAGAAACTTTTGCTTGGTTATAAGAATTATTTTGATTTTGATGATTGTTATTATTATATTTTGGTAAATTATTTGTATTAAAAATACTATTATCTCAAGAATTTGTATTTGTGGTATTTAAACTTCATTCTCTTAGTTTCAAAATATTTGCTCAAATATCAAAAATAAAATCTCTTGTAGCTAGAGAATTATAATTTGCAAAATTTTTTACAATTCTTCTAGAAGAAGCGAAATCTACTATTTGTTTTTGCCAACTTCAAGCATAAGGATTAAAATTATATTCTTTATTTAAACCAGCTTTTACAAGCATTGCAACAGCTTCAGCTTTTGTAACTCTTGCTTGAGGTCTAAAATAAACATTGTCATCACTTATAATATCGTGATCTTCAAGAGCTTCGATTGTCTTACAAGCCCAAGAATTTGGAACTGTAGCTGAAACATCATAAAATTTTCAAGAACAGTAACTTTTTGTAGTCCCTCAAAACACACCTAAAGCAACAACTGCAATTTCTTGTCTTAAAATATTGTTGTTTAAATTGTATTCTCTAGGATTACTAGATTTATCAACTATTATTCACTTTTTTGCTAAATAATTTGCATTTTCTAAAGAAGCAAATGTAGAGCTAAACAAAGAAGCTCATAAAATAGTAGCAGCTCATAAAATAGTTAAATTTCTATTTTTCATAAGTTGGTTATTTTAATAAATAAAAATAGCTTTTGGAGTATATTTATAATATTAAATAAAGCAAATAAAAAATTTTTTATTGTAAAAAATGAAAAATATGCTAAAATATAAAAAATATTTTTTTATAAATAAAAAATGAAATCAAAAATAATTTTACTTGATTCTATTCGTTCTATGCAGAATGTTTGAGCTATTTTTAGAAACTCAGATTGAGCTTGATTTGAAAAAGTTATTTTAACTGGTACAACTCCAACTCCACCGAGAAATGATATAAGCAAAACTGCACTTTGAAGTGAGACCTTTATTGATTGGGAATATTATTCTGATCCTTTTGAAATAATAGAAAAACTTAAAAAAGATTGATATAAAATTTATAGTGTAGAGCTTGATAAAAGAAGTATTGATTATACTGAACTTTTTCATAAAAATGAAGAAAAAATTTGTCTTGTGATGTGAAATGAAGTTGCTTGAGTAAATCAAAAAATTTTAGATTTATCAGATGAAATAATAGTTATTCCAATGAGATGAAAGAAAGAATCTTTAAATGTCTCTGTTGCAGCTTGAATAGTTATGTATGCTTGTTAATATTTTTTTAAAATAAAAATGATGAAAAAATTTTTTACTTTTATATTTTTATTTTTTTCTATTTTTTCTTTTGTAAATGCTTCAAATGAGACAGTTGAAGAAGTTTTTAGGGATGTAGATAAAAACTATAAATATTATAATGAATTACAATCTCTTTATGATAGAGGAATAATTTTACCAGATGAAAAATGAAATTTTAATCCAAAAGCAAATTTGACTCGTGATGAATTTGTATGAATTGTTTCAGAAATTTCTTGTAAAAGTTGTATAAAACCAAATGTTGATTTAGATTTATTTGAAAAATATTCAAATAAAGAAGTTTTTTTTGATATTTCAAAAAATGATAAATTTTTTTATTGTATAGCTGATGCGGTTGCAAACGAGCAGGTTACAGGTTATCAAGAATGAACTTCTTGTCAAAATTGAGTTTCAAAAGCTGGAGAAAAACCTTTTTGTCCACAAAATAATATTTTGCTTGAAGAGGCTTTGGCTATCGTTCTCAGAACTTCAAATATTTTGACTTTAAAGGAAGCTGAAAATATGAGAAAAGATATTTTAGCTGGGAAAAAATTTCAAAACCTATGAAAAATTTCTCCACTTTTATCTAATTGATCAGTTTATAGTTTTTACCCAGATTTTAAAAAAGCTTATGATTTTTCGTTTTTAGATTATGATAAAAACTGAGTTTGAAAAACTTTGAAATTACTTGATTTTACAGGAAATGTAGATCCAAAAGCTTATTTGACAAGAGAAGATTTTTTGAGAATTTCTTATATAGTTTTGAAAAATAATTCTTGTAGTCTAAAAACTAAAAATGACTTTTGATTAAAAATTGAAACTTTTGATAAAAGTTGTAGTGCAGAAAAAAAAGATTGTAAAGTTGCTGATTTTTGACCTGGAGAAAAAATTTTTGATTTTAGATGAAAAATTTCAAATTTTGAGGATAAAGATTATGTTTATACTTGGAGATTTTATAATTATAAAACTTGATGAGATACAACTAAAACAGGAAAATTTATAGATAATCATAATTTTTTAAATCCATGAAAATATAGAGTTTATTTGACTGTAAAAAATAAAGAAGGTTGAAAATCTGAAGTTTTTACTGATATAAAAATAACTTGATGAGAAACAACTACACAAAAAGAAAATTGACTAGAAAGTAAAATAATAGTAGATAAGTCTAGACCAAATATCTGAGAAAAAATAAATTTTATATGAATCACAAATGGAATAAATGTGACATATAGTTGGGATTTTTGAGATGTAAAGAAGTGAAATGGGAAGTATATAGACCATAAATATGGAAAAGATTGAAATTATATAGTTACTTTGACAGTTAGAGATAAGGAGGGTAATACATCAAAAACAATAAGAGAAATCTCTGTTTGAAAATGACAAAATCCAAATGATTGATTTACAAGTTATATAGAAGTAGATAAAATTACAACAACTCCTTGAGATAATATAAATTTTGAATGATTTACAAATAAATGAGGAGATGTAACTTATAAATGGAATTTTTGAGATGGAAAATCTTGAACTTGAAAAAATATTTCTCATAATTTTTGATCAAATTGAGTTTATACAGTTACTTTGGTTACAATAGATCCTTCTTGAAATACTTCAACTTCAACTGTAAATATAAAAATTTCTGATAATCCTTGATTTGACTGAAAAATAGAGGATTCTGATTGAGATTGAGTTCCGGATAACCAAGATTATGAGAAAAATACTCCAAAAGATAAAATAAAATTTATTTGTACTTTTGATATGGTTGAAAAATGAATTTATGGTTGTATTTCTACAGATTTATGAGTTTATAAACCACAAGTGAAAAATAATATTTGAGACTCAGATTGAGATGGAATTCTAGATAATATAGATAGATGTCCAGAAATAAAATGAAAAGCAGAAAATTTTTGATGTCCAATTTTTGAAAAAACTTGTAGAATTGATGCTGATTGTAGTGAGTGAGAATTTTGTGATAATTGATATTGTAAACCAAAAAATTATTCCCCAAATTGTGCTTATAGTTGATGACATATTATAACTTGAGATTTGAAGTGTACTTCTTGTCCTTGTGAATATGAACTTGATTATAGAGCTAAACTTAGAGCTTGTGATATAATTTTTCCGGCAATAATTTCACCTGATCAAAAAGATATTTTTTCAAAATGAAAATATTTTCAAATAAAAAAATAGAAGAGAATTATTTTTTCTCTTCTATTTTTTCAGTTTCATCTTTCCTAAAACTTTCTAAAATCTCTTTTGCTAAATCCTTTCCTCAAAGTCAAAAAGCTAATCATCAACCAAGAGCAAGCATTGCAACAAATCAAATCAAAATAATATTTGTTACTTCAGTTGCAATTCAAACTTTAGATAAAACAACCATTAAAGTAAAAAATATTACAATTATTTTTCATCAAATAGCTATTATTTCTGCATTTTTTTGACCTGATAAATCAAGAGGATAATAAATAACATCATAAATAAAATTTGCAAATCTTATACCAAAAAATCAAACAACAACTCAAATAAATAAATTTGGTAAATAATTTACTAAACTATTTAAAAATTCTTCAACTTCTTTGATTCAAATAATTACAATCGAATATCTGAAAAATATTAAGAATACATAATATCACATAGATTTTGCTGTGATTACATCTATTTTTATATTATCAGAAATTTTTTTTATATCTTTTTCTTCCTCTTCAGTTTTTTTATAAATTGAAACCATTGTTAATTTATCAATCAATGCAACAATTTTAAATTTTTTAAAAAGATACATTATTATTTTGTAAACTCAGATAGAAATAATAACTCAAATTATTAAGTTTACTCAAGAAATAAGGAAAATATAAGCATATTTTTCTATTGCTACACTTAAATCTCAATAAGTTCAATTTATAAGATTTTCTCTTAATTCTCTCAAAAGATTATCAAACATTTTACTTTTTTAAAAAATATTTTTTTATAATTATATCACAAAAAACTCTAGATAGCAAAAAAGTTTCATACTTCAGTTATAACCTCTTGTACAAAACTTTTTTCCTTATTTTATTTTTTAATTTTTACAAATGGAGCGAGGGACGAGGTTTGAACTCGCACACCCAAGGGTTGAAGCCTTAGTACACTCACTCTTTTATGTTACCCTCGCTTAACTTGTAGATGCATTTTATAGATTTTTTTTAAAAAAGCAAATTTTTTTTTGAAAAACTTAAAAAAAACTATAAAAAATATGTATTTATAAATAAAAAATTTAAAAAATTTTGATTTTTTTTAAAAAAATATTATAATAAAAAAGATTTAATTTAATTTTTAAAAATAGATATGGCAAATAGTCACGGACTTACTTCGAGAATAGTAAAAAAACAAGCTGCTGCGAGAAAACAAGCAAAAACAAAAAAGAAAAATTTTCAAGTTTATATTTGAAATGAAAACCCACAAGTTAGAAAAAATACTTCTTACAAAAAAAGAAAACAATATTATGAAAATAAACAAACTTTTCCAAAGAAAAAATTAAAAACAAAAAATATTCAATCTTTAATTGAACAATGAATTATTGATGAAAGAGGTTTTTTCATAAAAGGTAAAAAGAAAAATTTTATTACTAAATCTATGGTTGACTCAAAAGGTTTAGATTTTTACGGAATGCCTAGATAATAAAACATTGATTTTTCAATGTTTTTTATTTTTAATTTTAGAAAAATGCAAAGATTTTATAGAGAAAATTTACAAGAAGAATTTTTTGTAGATGACAAAATTTTTATAAATCAGATTTTAAAAGTTTTGAGATGAAAACTATGAGAAAAATATATTTTTTTTGATTGAAAAACACAAAAGGATTCTGTTTATGTATTGTCAAAAATCGAAAAAAATAAAATATTTTTTAAAAAAGAAACTGAAATTTCTAAAAATGTAGAAATAAATTTTTGTCTAAATGTTTTTTGTGCTTTGCCAAATAAAATCGAAAAAATAGAGCTTATTTGTCAAAAATTGACAGAAATCTGAGTTTTAAAAATAATCTTTTTCAAAGCTCAAAGAAGTCAAAAAATATTTTTAAATGACAATAAAATAGACAGAATAAAAAAAATAATTGTAGAAGCAACAGAACAATCTTTTAGAAATTTTGTTCCAGAATTTGAGATTTTAGACAACTTAGATTTACAAAAAATAAATTGACAAAAAATATTTTTTCATACAAAAAATGAAAATGCAAAACTTCTAAAAAATATGGATTTTGAAGAAGAAATAAATATTTTTGTTTGACCAGAATGATGATTTGATGAACTTGAAGTTCAAAATTTTGAAAAAAATAATTTTGAAAGAGTTTATTTTTGAGATAGAATTTTAAGAATGGAGACCTCAGCTATAACTTCAGCTTTTTATATTGTACAAAATAAATAATGTATTTTTTATATATTGTCGAGTGTGCGGACAAAACACTTTATACTTGAATAACTATTGATTTAGAAAAAAGACTTAAACAGCATAATTGAGAAATATTAGGTTGAGCAAAATATACAGCTTCTAGAAGACCTGTCAAACTTGTCTATTTTGAAAAACTTGAAAATAGAAGCTTGGCTACAAAAAGGGAAAGAGAAATAAAAAAAATGTCAAAAAACAAAAAATTAGAATTAATTTATTTACAAAATGGAAAATAATTTTTTTGAAAAATTAAAAAAATATAATTTGGATGATGCTATAAAATTTGAAGAAAATGACAGACAATTTTTGGCTTTGAAAAATTTATGGGAAAATATAGAAAGACAAGATGGAAAAAATGAGGAAAAAATTTATTTTTATCTTTCTTTAGTTTTGTGAAATTCTATAGTTTGCTATCAATTATCAGGAAAATGAGAGGATTATTGGGAAGAGTTTTGAGAATATTTTTCTACTAAATTTAAGAAAAATTTTGAAAAAAAATATATTTTGGAGATTTTGGAAGAATTTTTAATAAATTGTAAAAAAAATAAAAGATTTACAGAAATGAAAATCTGAAGAATAAAAAAGTTTTTTATTTTTTTAGAGCAAGATTTTTTTGAGAAAGAAAAATATTTTTATGAAAATATGCTTGAGCTTCAAGAAAAAATAGCAAAAACTATGAATCAAAAAAAAGACGCAAAAACTGTAGTTTTTGCTGTAAAAATGTTTTCTTATTCTGCTCGTAATATTTTTGGACTTTTGTATTTTCCACTTGATTTGATGATTCCTATTGATTCAAGACTCACTTTTCTTTTTGAAAAATATAATTTTGATAAAGATTTAAAAATAGAAGATTTTTATCTTGATTTGAGTAAAAAGGTAAATATTCCGATGATGCATCTTGATGCGATTTTGTGGACAAATTTTGAAGAATTTAAAAATTTGTAAAAATAAAAAAAGACTAGAAAATCTAGTCTTTTTTCATGAAAAGTTTTTTAAAAATATTGTAAAAATAAAATCATAAAACAAATCAAAAAGTGTTTAAAATTATGTCATCAATATCAAAAATTTTATAAAAAGATTTAGTAATAAAAGTTATAAAAAGTTGAATAGATTTAATGATAAATTATATTCAAAATCATCAGATAAATGCTTCTTTAAAATTTTTTATTTTTCAGAAAATTATTGGAATAAAAAATCAAGCTTTTTTCTTGAAAAAAAAATATTTATAAATAAAATTATAAAAATATTTTTTAAAAATAAAAAATGAAACAAAAAGTTTTAAATCTAATTTATTTTGTTTTCGCAATTTTTGCTAGAATTTACCTAAAAAGACAAAAACCAAAAATCATTTGAATCACTTGAAGTGTGGGAAAAACTAGCTGTAGAATGATAGTTAACCAAACTTTGAAAAAATTTTTAAACCAAAAAATCTATACTTCTCCAAAAAATTATAATTCTGAAATCTGAATAGTTTGTTCGATTTTTCAAATCGAAAATTATAAACCTTCGATTTTTTATCTTTTTTGACTTTTTTTCAAAATATTTTTTATTTCGATTTTTGGTTCTAAAAAATATGATATTTTAGTTTTAGAATATTGAGTTGATAAACCAAAAGATATGGATTTTTTGCTTAGTATAGCAAAACCAGATATTGCAATTTTTACAAAACTTGATTTTATTCATGTTGCAAATTTTGAAAATCAAGATGAACTTTGACTTGAAAAAATGAAACTTATTTTTTGAGCTAAAAAAATTGTTTATTTAAATAAAAAAGATAATTTTCAAAAAAATATTTTTGATAAAATAAATAAACAAAAATATTTTTATAATGATGAAAATATAGATTTTTCTTATATTTTTGAAGATAATTTGATTTTTTCAGAATTAAATTTTGATTGAAAAAAAATAAAAACAAATTTACTTTGAGAAGAAAATATTGTTTATTTTAAGCTATCTTTAGATATTTTAAAAAACTTTAAATCAAACCTTTCTGATTTTGATGAAAGAAATATTTTAGGATTTTCTATTCAAAAATGAAGATTTTCTATTTTTTCATGAGTTTGTAACTCTATTATTATTGATTCTAGTTATAATTCTGGTCCAGAAAGTATGAAAGCAATGATAAAAAATGCAGTTGCCTTGAAAAATTTTGTTTTAAATGATTATGAAAATTTATTTGTTTTGTGAGATATGAGAGAAATATGAGAGAAATCTGCAGAAAAACATAGAGAAATTTTTGATTTTGCTTCACAATTTTGAGAAATTATTTCAGTTTGAAAAGAAACAAGGCAAAATTTTTGAAATCACCTTTGAAATTTTAAATATGCAAAAGATGCTTGAAAATTTTTGAGAGAATTTTTAGAACAAAACAAAAATAAAAAATATTTAATTTTGTTTAAATGAAGCCAAAATACAATATTTTTAGAAGAAGCAATTAAAGAAGTTTTGGAAAATGAAAATGATAAAAAATCTTTAGTTAGACAAGAAACTTATTGGAATAAAACTAATTTTTAAATATGAAAATGATTTTTTTAATTCCTCCGTCAGAAGGAAAAAATAAAATTTGAGAAACAAAAGAAAGTGAAAAACTTTCTTTTGTTTTTGAAAAACCTTTAAAAATATCTGAGAATGCTACAGAAAAAGATTTAAAATGTACAGGGAAAAGATATGAAGA